>JBIKSN010000198.1:0-6058 GCA_044348585.1 Flavipsychrobacter sp. | reverse complement strand
GCAACGACCTTTTGTATTTTTTCGGACTTATATGCCTCTTTTCTTCTGTTGTATTTCTGTTGCTTAGTGCCACCACTTCAGTAAAGGTCTACAATGTAAGTGCCTGGTATAAGCCGTTCAAATTTGCCTTCTCTACTTTCCTCTACTCATGGGCAATGGCATGGTATTGTCATTACCTTCAGTCATTCAATACAACGCTATTCAGCTGGTCGGTTATTGTACTCCTCGGCTTCGAGATACTGTACATCGCATTGCAGGCCGGCCGCGGACAATTGTCGCACTACAACGTTTCCACGCCCGTCTATTCAGCCTTATACTCGCTCATGGCGTTTGCAGCCACTGCTGTTACGCTATACACGGCCTATATCGGCATCTTGTTCTTCAGGCAGTCTTTCGGCGAACTGCCCGACGCCTACATATGGGCGATCCGGCTCTCTATAATATTGTTTGTTGTGTTTTCATTGGAGGGTTTTGTCATGGGATCAAAACTAACCCACACCATTGGAGGTCCCGACGGCGAAGCCGGCATACCTGTGCTCAACTGGAGCACCCGCTACGGAGACCCGCGAATAGCACACTTCATTGGCATGCATGCGTTACAATTGCTCCCCTTCCTGGGATACTATGTAATACGGAATACAAAGGGCATCATTGTCATCTCTGTCATCTATGGGTTGCTCGCGGTTTTTGCACTGGTGCAGGCGCTAAAGGGGCGCCCGTTTTTCAGACGCAGCGTCACCGATACGCAGCAACAGCAAACAAGATAACAGCAAATTCTGTTCGCTTCTTGCGTCATACCTGCCTGTAAGCGATGCTTGTAAGGGGAAAAAATGAGACAGGAGATGCCGGCAGTATCGTCTTTATCACAGATCGAAAATTACACAATAAAACAATCTAAGAACCTACTGCACTGCGGGTATATAGGTAAGGCGTTTTTATGTCATCCTGAGCTTCGCCAAAGGATACAACCCACATCTCGCCTCGTCGTCATCAATAACATCACCGCCGCCCGGGCTACTTACCATCATTACCTATTACGCTTGTTCTGGTCAGCAGATGCATGCCTGGTAGGGTATTAATAACGTTGGCAACAAAATATCAATGCGGCAGCGGAGGAACGACATCTGAGATCCTCATCGCTTGCACATAATAGTCAATCCATTCATTTAACTCTTCCTTTTCGCCGCCTTTAGTCCCGCGATAGTATTTTCTGACCTCAAAATTGTCGTTCAAGTTTGCAAAGACATATAGTGGATAATAATTGGGGGAACTTTCATGTGCCCGTAATGATTCTAAAAATGCAGAAAGTGTCAGATTCAACTCATAGCCACACACAATGTATTGATATTTGTTGCGAAGCAGCAAATTCCTGTACAACAAAATAGTCCCTTCACTGATTGGTTTATTCCGGTACATAAGATGCGTCACTATTACACACTTGGCAAAACGCTCGATAACAATCTTTTCATGCCCCTTTCCAAACGTAAATGTTGCGTGATAGCCTTCGGCGATTGTAGCGTTACGATCAATGTCAATACAATCAATCATTTTGTTTTCCCTGACCAGATACGCCACAGCCTCACCTTCAAACCCGTCAAAGTCAGAATCAACCCGATCGTATATTTCGTGAAAAAAATCTGCTCCGTCCGGAAAGTAGAAACTGCACTCAAAGAATCCTTCTATCATGGTGATAATATTAACTGAAATTAATGCAATTTCCCCTGTTCATCGTTCGCTGCTTCCCACGAAATAAAAGAATGCGCTTTCCTGGTCCGGCACTCAAACCTCCGCTAATACAGGCCGATGGCTTTGTGGTGAAAATGGGGGAGCTATACATACAATAACACATGTTCCGAATTTTTTTAATTTTACGCCATCACTAATCTCCCAACACTCAAGTTATGCAGAAAATTAAGATAGAATTTAAGTGGGCAGTAATCTTCTCAATAGTGGGTCTCTTGTGGATGTTACTGGAGAAACTTGTTGGCCTTCATTCCACCTACATCGATTATCACATGTACCTTACCAATCTCTTCGCCATACCGGCCATATGGGTTATGGTACTTGCGTTGAAAGATAAGAAGAGAAATTTCTATGGCGGTCAAATTACGTACCGCAACGGCTTGGTGTCCGGTCTGATTTTGTCGGTTATCATAGCTGCGTTCAGTCCCCTTACTCAGTGGATCACATCTTTCGTCATCACTCCAGAGTATTTCCCCAACATCATTAAACGTTCCGTGGAGTTGGGCTACTATAAAACCACCGCCGAGGCCGAAGCAGTCTTCAACTACAAAAACTACGCCACTCAGGGCCTGATGGGTGCGTTAGGTATGGGTGTTGTTACTACTGCAATTGCAATGATCTTCCTGCGCACAAAACCCGCGAAACAAGCGCAGTAGCGCAAGCCCTCCTATTCCTCTGTAAACGCCAGCGACCGCCCATAGGTCTCGGGCAGCACAGCGGCGGCGGCAAGTGCCAGTGCCCACACAATGCAGCCTGTTATTGCCAGACCACCGGTCAGGTCCAGCCCGAAGGTGCGCTCTATACCCTGGTGCAGCGGAATGAGCAACACTACCGCGCCGCGCATAAAATTCGTCACAGTGGCCGTCACGGTCACCCGCAGATTGATGCCGAAATGCTCTGCAGTGACCGTTACAAAAACCGACAGGTACCCGCATCCCAACCCCATGAGCAGAGACGTGATACTGAGCGATAACCCGCTGTGTATGCGCATAAAATGATAGATGGTAGCACCAACACCCAGCCCCATAAAGGCAAGGAGTATCTTCTTGCGGCTGCGTGCCAGTTGGCTCAGCACCCCACTCAGCAGGTCTCCGCAGGTAATGCCCGTCTGAAACAGAATGAAGCACGTAGACAATTTTAGCCCGTCTATGTGGTGTTCTTTGGCTATCTCAGGCGACAGCGTGATAAGCAGGCCCACACTATACCATATGGGTACACCCATCAGAATGCAGGCTATGTACTTCAGCACTCGTTTGTGAGAAGACACCAGCAGCAGCAGCGATCCGCGTTGGCCGGCGGGTATCTCGCTTGCATGAAACATGCGCGACTCATACGACCGCAATCTCAGCAACAACAATATGCCACCGGCTATACCTGCCGCCATAAACGCGTATCGCCACGGCAGCACATCACCTATCAGCCCGGCAGTTACTGCACCCAAGGCGCCAAGTGTGGCCACCAGTATGGTGCCATAACCACGGTGCTCTGCAGTCATACTTTCCGACACCAGCGTTATGCCCGCCCCCAGTTCGCCGGCAAGCCCTACACCCGCCAGAAACCTGATGATGGCATACATGTTCACATCTTGTACAAAGGCGTTGGCAAAGTTGGCAAGCGAGTACAGCAGTATAGAACCGTATAGTACAGCCACCCGTCCTTTCTTGTCGGCATAAATGCCGGTGATGATACCACCCAGCATCATACCCGCCATTTGTATCGACAGTAGTCGCTCACCGGTATGGGTCAGCTCACTACCGGTTAGCCCCAGGTCCTTAAGCGACGGTATCCTGTACACGTTGAACAGAAACAGATCAAAGGCATCTATAAAAAAACCTATACCCGCCACCAACACAGTGATGTTGAACGGAGATCGGTAGGCATTGCCCGGTGCAGCACTCATAACAAACATTTGTTCTACCCGTCAAGATAGAAAATGACCCTGACATTAGTACTGCTTATGGCCGCAGTGATGCCGGCGTTTACTACAACTATTGCTTTTTAGCGTTGCGCACCATCATATATCCCGTAAGCGCACCCGCAACCGCCGATGCCATAAACACCTTTCTGAACCCCAGCGGCGTGCTGCGCGCCCACAACCCCAGCAACACCGAAAGACCGGTATTGATAAGAAGTGCCGTAAGAAGAATACCTATCATGATCGGTAATTGAAATGAAGGAGACAAAGATACAGGCGACGAGGATGATAATTGCCCGATATAATTGTCGCACCTCATTAACACATGCCTTCCATCTTTTTTCTATCATACCCCACAAATCGCACTATCATGGATTTTTCTTTTGCTGGTTTTTGGGTGCGGTTGTAATTTGAAGAGAAGTTGGACGAAATGGAGGAGAGTCGACCATATTAAAACTTTTCATCACTTCTCACGCTTGTCCCGAAAGCATTCGGGATGCGCATTAGGTGAGAAGAAGTGCGCAGTTTTTGCGCAGTTTTGGGAAGCAGTGAGAAGCAACACTTCCCACACACCCATTGATAATCAATGAAAATGTGGGAAGCGGGCAAAAACAAAAAAAGCGCAGCAGTAAGTCGATCACTCCATCCTAAAACTGACCGGCATCTCAAGCGTCACATCTACCGGTTTGCCGGCAATGGAGGCAGGTTTCCAGTTGGGCATCAGGCCTATGAGGCGCAGCACCTCTTTCGAGAGTACCTCGTGCGGAGAGCTGACGATGGAGGGGTTGGTCACCTTGCCGGCATCGGTCACGGTGAAGCTCACATATACCTTGCCCTGTATGCCTTCCTCGCGGGCATCATCGGGGTATTTGATGGTTCTGGCTATGAACCGGAACATCTGGAACTCGGGGATCGGTTTCACATCCACGGCTGTACGGCACACCACCTTCGACTTGTCTTCCAGCAAGATGGTATCGGCCACCTGCTGTGCCTGTGCGGCAGATGTGGCCAGTAAAAAAACCAGGGTCTTCAGCAGAGCGGAGGCTGTCTTTTTCATAAGAGATTAAAGATAGCGACTTTTCTGCCCGAAGACCCCGGCAAGTGGCGGTTGACGTATTAGAAAGTGTAGCGGAACAGTGGTACTGGGAAGAAACCCTGCTGATAGTTGTTCACTATTTTGTTGGTGCGGCGGTCGTAGGTCTGGTTGAATATGTTGCGTTGGTTGGTCACGTTCTGCAGGTCCAGCGATATCTCCATGGTGCTGCGTTTGAATTCGCGGCGGTAGGCGATCTTAAAGTCGGTGCGGAAGTAGTCGGGTTGTTTTAGCGAGAATGCTTCAGACGTGCGGAACACGGCAACGCCGGCGTACTGAGAGGCTACAAGATCGAGCGGGGTGAGGTAGCGGCCGCCAATGGTGGTCACTTTAAAGTTGAGTGCGAGGACGCTGCCGTTCTTGCCCACTTTAAATTCCTTGCCGGCCAGTATATTGGCCACATGGCCTGTATTGAAGGCGGTGTTGCGCTCCACACCGTCGCTGCCTTTATACTTTGCATTGACAAGCGAACCGGTTATGAGGAAGTAGAACCCTTTTGAGAGGAAGTGCTCTACGGTAAGCTCGGCACCATAGTTGGTACCGGTACCGTTATTCACCAGGCTGTCGCGGTTGTCGAGTGCGAAGTCAGCGCCAGAGTTGAGCACCGAGTAAGAACTGAGAGCGGTCTCCACCGGCACATTGCTGATCATCTGGTAATAGCCCTCTGCCTTTATGCGCATGTTGGGCGATATATTGAAGTCGTAAGACGCCACCATGTGCTGGCTTTGTGTGAAGCCCATATTCTTGTTGGTGAGCACTGTGCCGGTGGCTGTGGGGGTCTGTACAAAGTAGTTATATACGTTCTGCGCCTGGCTGTGCAGGCCGTAGCCCAGACTCACCGCATTGCGTGTATTGATGCTGTAGCGCAGGCCGGCACGAGGCTCGGCGGCAAAGCTGCCATTCAGGCCCAGGTACTGGAAGTGCATGCCACCCGAGAAGGACAGGTCGTTGCTGAAGCGGTGTTTCCACTGCACAAAACCCTGCTCCAGCCCCATGTTGCCCGATGCATCGGTATATACCCTGTCGGGCTGGCCGGGATACATTCTTTTGTAGCCCATGTCGTAGCCTATGTTCTCGTAAGTGAGGCCGGCCTGCAGGTTGTTCTTCGCGTTGAACTTGTGCATATACAGCCACTGCACCGAGAGCTTGGATGTGAGCAGGTCGGCCAATTCGCTGGGGTGCGTGCTGTTGTCGGCCATGCTGATAGAGTCGTTGGTGTAGTGCTGATTGGTAGTAGAGTACCCCACTATCAGCTTCGTCGACGACTTCTAAGAAAGTTGGTATTCGTAAGAAGCACCGGTGATGGT
>JBIKSN010000197.1:0-6065 GCA_044348585.1 Flavipsychrobacter sp. | reverse complement strand
TCTCAGGTGTCAGTGGCAACTTCGTCTTCAACACACTCGTCAGAACATTGATCCTCGTGAGCTTATTACCGATCTCATCATGAAAATCCTCAGCCGTCCTCGTCCTTATCTTACCCTGCTCTTCAGCACGCAGCTTTGCCAGCAATCGTTCTCTGCGCTGCTTTCTGCTGCTGATACTATACTGGATGAATACACCCAGCAACAGCATAGCACCCAATGCCACAAAGCGGAACCATGCTGTTTTATGAAAAGGCGCAACTATCTCAAAGCCATACCTTAACTCTTCTGTTGTTACACCCGCATCACTGCGACACTGCACCCTGAACAGGTACTTACCCGGCGGCAATGCAGAGTAGGTCACCGTATTCGCAGTTGACCAGTCCGACCATGGCGCATCTGTTCCCTCAATACGATATCGGTACAACACCTGCTGCGCGCCACTCAGGGTAATCGCCTGAAACGTGAACGCGATATTGTTCTTCTTGTACGGCAACTGTAAACTATACGGAACGCCGTACCAGCTTTCAAGACTGTCATACCACTGCGGGTCTAT
This sequence comes from Flavipsychrobacter sp., assembly GCA_044348585.1. GTDB lineage: Bacteria > Bacteroidota > Bacteroidia > Chitinophagales > Chitinophagaceae > Nemorincola. Next base: position 5,512 of record JBIKSN010000197.1, on the reverse strand, counting down.
CACACTCTCTCCTGCTATCTTCACCGATTGCAGCACTATGTGGGTCGGCAATGATGTTACTGCCTTTGTATTCGGGTCATAGTGCAGAGCGCCATTCGTTGTCCCGAACCACAAGCTGCCGTCAGGTTGTTTCAGCACAGCATTTATGTTACTCTCCATGCCCATTATCCCCTGTGCCTTACCATAAAAGTTCACCACCGGCTCAATTCCTTTTCGGTAGCTGATCTTGTGTATTCCGAAACCGGTGCCCACCCAGATATTACCTTCATTATCGGCCACCATGTTGTAGATGAAGTCCGACCTCAGACCGGCACTCTTATCAATCACACGCACCCGCCGTGTATCAAGATCAAAAACGAGCACTCCATTGTCCCCGCTGCCAAACCACAGCTCCCTTCCTCGTTTCAAAAAACACTGCACCGCCGAGCTGTCCACAATGGTGCGGGTAAGGAATGGATGAGCCTCACCCGCATGAAACAGTCGTAGTCCTCCTTCAGTAGCTATTAACGTGCTGTCATAGCCAATGGTAAGGAAGGAATACACAGGGCTGTTGCATGTGTCGGCAAGCTTGAATTCTCCCTGCTCCAATACCATTACACCGTTCGTAAAACCTATCCATAATCGATTGAAAGTATCTACATAGAGACTGCTCACATAATTCGACAACAGTGCCTGCTCCGGTTGCGCGTACTGCCTGAATATGCCACCATCATAGTTCCAGAGACCGCGCCCCCTTGTGCCTATCCACAGCCCTGAATACGGCATGTAGCACAACGTCATCACCGGCGGCACCGGGCTCGATGGAAATGAAAGAGGACTTATCTTCTTATCCCTAAAAACATACAAGCCGGCATCATAGGTACCCAGAAACAGCGAATCGTGACCGTTGCCCGCAAGAGCCATCACCTGCGCGCTCGGCAATCCGGTGCTGCCATCAAGCCCGGTGAACTGCGTGCCCGAAAACCGGAACAACCCCTGCCCATCTGACGCCAGCCACATACTGCCTTCATTGTCGCGCAACACATAGTTTACAGTATTGTCCGTCAATCCGCTGGCCCGGTTATAAAGGGTAAACACATCCTTATCAGCTTTAACCACGCCACTCGATGTGCCTATCCACCATGCTCCATTGTTATCTACCGCTGCCGATGTGATCATTCCCGATATTGTCAACGGGCTCCCCGACACTTCAAATAACTTCGGTCCGCCCGCGCCCACAACATACACCGCACCACTCACTGTCATCAGCACCGCACCGCCCGCTCCTCGGAACAGATAAACAGTACCTCCCGCCGCTTCTTCCGGCACCTTCCATATTGCACGCCACTCACCATCGGTATACCGCAACAACTCACCATTCTTCGCCGCCAGCAGACCGTTACTGCTATTTACTATCGCCGATACAGATCCGGGCTGTCCGGGTGTCTCGGCAAATCTTATTCCCGCATCGGTCACAACATAAAGTGCACCATTCACACACCACCATACCGAGTCATTCACCACAACTATCTGCTGCTGATAATTGCGCCCGCTCGACACGCCTCCCTGCAATCTGTAATGCTTAAAGGTCCGCCCGTTAAAGCAAGACAACCCCTCCGAACTACCTATCCATACGTTGTTGTGGCTATCGGTCGCCAGCCCGCGCACCATATTATGCAGCAGACCGTTGCGCACACTGTAATTGGTAAAATTCCTTCCATCAAATCTCGATAGCCCTCCCAGTGTCCCTATCCATAAGTTTCCGGTTCTGTCCTGTGCCAAACATGTTGCCTGCGACTGTATCAGCCCGTCTTCAACGCTCAGGTTATGAAAATGATAGCGTTGCGCAAATGAACCGGTGCAATACAGCATCAAAAAAAGTAACGGCAACAATCGTTCTCTTGACCCCATAAAAGCAAGCACCCGTTTCATAGCCCTGTGAAATTACTTCATATACATCACATGCAGCCTGCACACTGCTTTTTGCCCCCATAAATACCCCTTCGGCAACCCCACAAAACAGCGATTGCCTGCACAGGCAGGCAATTCGGAGATCGTGGTGAAAGGCAAATATGCTCACGCGCCCGCGATCAGGGCACAACTTATTTCCGCTGCAAACATATACCACTGCCCCGTAATCTCAGATACCACTTTTGTGGTATTAATTAAAAATAGAAGCGGAAGTGCATCCCGCACTTCCGCTCCCACATTACTTCCTGCATTACTTCACCACCGAGAACCTCGATGTTAGTTGCACACCTTCACCCTGCAGGCGCACCATATACATGCCGTCGCCCAGCATATGCACCGGCAAAGCCAGCTCATTCATTCCGTTCTTAAGCTGTTCATTGTTTGCCCTGTAAACCACTTGGCCGGCCATATTGAGTATCGATACACTCACGTTGGTCTGCACAGGCACTTCTACCCTCACTGTTATCTCGTTGGTAGCGGGGTTAGGGAACACCGACTGCACCGAACCTACAGATACCACTTCACCTACCCCTACACTTGGAGGTGGTGTGGCTTTATAGTACTTCACATCGCTCACATAAGGTGTCGCGCTGCCGGTTGTATCATAGCTCACAGTCAGCAGTGGCGAGTGAAACCCGCTCATATACCAAGAGTACTCTTCTGTCTGACGAACATTCACATTCGATATACCCATGTAGTATACACTGTCTTTTATGATACGAATTGTCTTCAGCCTCAACACATTGTTGAATGTACCGTTGGGTAGTTTCAGCTTACCATAGGCATCGCATGTGCTGTTCGTAAATCCGCTGAAGAAAAGATCAGCTCCCATCATATTGATCTTGGCCCTGAAGGTATCCTTTATCACCGTGTTGTACGTCAAAGGAAATTTAGTAAGCGTACTACGATCGCTGAAAAGAACCGGAGCTCCATCAGAAAATACACCTATCAGCTCTATGCCATCTGCACCGGAGATGCCGTAGGAATACTCGCTATCATGCAGCATAACGATGTTTGCTCCCGGGAAAGAGTCGCAATAAGGTGTTGCAGCGCAGGCAAAATAAGAAGTGGTATCACTGTCATTCTTTACCAATGACGACATATCCCACATCACTGATGCGCCCGCTGCACCCTTTGTCGCGTGTGCGGTGTCACATAAGTAACCATAGAAAGTGTCGCCGGCTACTGGGTTGTTTGTTGCTTTGGTGAGGGTCACCTGTCCGAATACGGTTGTTGTTGCTGCCATTACAAGGCCGAGTAAAATTTGCTTTTTCATGGAATTGAATTGTTTTTTGATTCAGATTCCATTGTTCAAATCCCGTGCCAGTAAAGGGTTTCAAAAGATCAGTTAACAAGAGTTTAGAGTAACTGGCCCTCACCAGTTAGACTTTCGTTAAGGGGCAAAAAAAGGCGATTTTTGCGTAGGGGTACGCGTAGTGGGTGTGCGTTATTACAGGTTTGCACCGCCCCGAAAATGCTACTGATTGGCAGGAACACCCCAGTCTGGGTAGTCGGCATTCCAGTTGATCTTTTCACCGGTAGTACCCAACCCCATCAATTTATTCAACCGCATTGTGATGCCGATCTCGTTATACGGGCCCGATATATGATAATAGGAACGGCCATATTGTATCACGAATTTCTTCAGGTCCACTGTTGCGCCGAATGAAAAACCGGCCACACCTTTTATGGTCTGCAAGGCCATTTCCTGCCTGCGCAGCACATTATAGGCACCCGTCACAGATATCTTCTTGCCCAATGTGATCTCTGCGCCGAAAATGAAATGACGGAACAACTTATCGGTAAAGTAGCTTTTCTGTTTTGTTGTGCTGTCGTTGGTGCTCACCAGGGTATTTGTCTGTATGTCGGCCGGATTGTCGTAGCGGATGTTCCACTCATACAAATGATGCACTGTAGAGAACAGGCGCAACGGCAGGTGCTTGAATCGCTTCGACACGCCCAACTGAAGGTCGAACGGAATCGGCTCCGCGGGGTTCTCGGCCGTATATCGGTCCAGCATCACGCCCATATTCTTGGCCACAATACCAATGTCCCACATCGAGGCTGTATCGTAATAATTGACGCCTACATCCATCATAGCGGCAGTGGCTCGCGTTGTGTACAACGACGAATGCGCCATCTTCAGGGCGGCGCCATAACGCCAGTGTTCCCCGTAGCTGCGAGAGGCCCCCATAGTTATCGCGTAATCCGAGGCCTTGAAGTCGCCCTCCTCTACACCCGTTGCAGTAGTGTATTTAAAGGTGCCGTAGTTCATATACTGAACACCGCCGAAGAAAGAAGTATTGATCTTGGCCGAGTGGAAGCCATAGAGCAGATTGGAGGCACTCATACCCGCATACAGCCCGTTGTAGTTGAGTTGCAACTGATTGTGCAGTCCGGCACGCATCAGTGAAGGATTCTGGAAGGCCAGCGAGATGTCGTTACCCGGATGGGCCACATTGATACCTCCCATAGCCGAAACATGCGGCGAATTGGACAACCTCAGGAATTCAAACGCGAACTGACCACCATTCACCTGTGCACGGCCAGTAACGGGCATAACTGCCGCAGCAAACAGGGTTGCCGCTGCCACTACGCCCTTACATTTTTGTCTGAGTTCTGCTGCCTTTGAAAACGTTCCCATATTACTTCCTGATAAACGTATCGCGCCTTCTTTTATTGTTTCTTCTCAATACAAGGGCAGGGATCATCCCTGCCCTCATAAGTTCAATATCTGAGATGATAATTATCCGTTTGCCTTCTGCATGTCTTCTACTATCAGCGAGCTAACCCCGGTATTAGAGAAACCGCCGTCGTGGAACAGGTTCTGCATTGTCACCATGCGGGTATAGTCGCTGAAGAACATCACGCAGTACTTAGCGCAGTCTTCCGCGCTGGCATTACCCAGCGGCGACATCTTATCGGCATAGCTGTAGAACACATCAAAGCCCGATACACCCGAACCTGCTGTAGTCACGGTAGGCGACTGAGATATCGTGTTCACACGCACTTTCTTCTTGAAACCGTAATGGTAACCAAAGCTGCGGGCAATGCTTTCCAACACCGCTTTCGCATCGGCCATATCATTATATCCCGGGAAGGTACGCTGCGCGGCTATATAGCTCAGCGCCACTACCGATCCCCATTCGCTGATCGCGTCCGCCTTCATGGCCGCCTGCAGCACCCTGTGCAGCGACAATGCTGATATATCAAGGGTCTTCAGGAAGTTCTCGTGATTGCTTTCTGTGTAAGGAATTGTCTTGCGCACGTTTGGCGACATACCTATCGAGTGCAGAATGAAATCCACCTTGCCACCCAGTAGCTCCATGCTCTTTACCATCAGCGCGTCCAGATCAGCGTCCGACGTTGCATCTGCAGGTATCACCTGTGCATTGCATTGTGCAGCCAGTTCATTGATCTTACCCATGCGCAGTGCTATCGGCGCGTTGGTCAGCACTATCTGTGCGCCCTCGGCAACAGCCTCAAGTGCGGTTTTCCATGCAATTGAGCGTTCGTCCAGCGCTCCGAAAATGATCCCTTTCTTTCCTTTAAGCAATTGATT
>JBIKSN010000196.1:0-6083 GCA_044348585.1 Flavipsychrobacter sp. | reverse complement strand
CGTCAAAATTGCACGGCGGAAGTCTTAATGTACACATCAGTACGTTCCCGTTGCAGTTCACATATTATCGGTGGACGGACCTGTACTATTTTTTGTTCATGTACTTCCAGAAGGCAGATCAGACATTGCAGTTGAACCACACAGATGTGCAGGTAGCCTATGAAGTGACGGGTGGCGATAGCCCGTTAAGCGGAGGAAAAGCAAAGGTGCCGGTAGAGGTGGCCGAGTATCGCAATATGCATGCCGGAAGACGAAAGGTGACGCATCTCTTTATGAAGAAGTACTATTCCTTCTCAGCCGACCTGGGCAGGCAGTGCGCGCTGCAGATATATGATCAACTGAAATAGCGACAGCTATAAAAAAGAACATCTTCCGGAACGATGGACGCCGGAAGATGTTCTTTCTTGTTGTTGTTATGAAGTCAGACAGCTACTGAAATGCGTGACTCGAGTTTTTCAAATCTGTCGGCAGGCAGCACCTCTCGTGCCATAGCCATCAATCCTGCAAATGCCTCAGCCGGTGCGCCGGCTTTCATGCCTGCAAAGAGTTTTGCCAGTTCATTGTCGCTGCCGCTGCGCAACATCCAGTAGGCGCTCTGCTGTGCCTCGTCGGGCGTAAGGGTTGCTACCAGCTGTCTGTTGGCCACAATAATGTCCATGTCGGTATAGTGTTTCCAAAGCAACTCATTTACCTCGGTCTCCTCTTTGTGCAGATGCGTGAGGTTGAAGACTGTAAATGCATTGAATGTGTGACACAGGCGGTTTCCTATCGCGTATTTCTCCTCGGGTGATGTGGCTTGTCTCAAGTCAAGAATGAGTGAACGCAGTTCGTCGCTCAGTGCATGGTCGGCCACGTGTTCAGCCTCCATGGCAGTTACAAATTCGGGCTCGAATTGTTGCAGCATGCTGAAAACGTGTGTGTCTTCATGGTGGGCGTGCCCGTCAAAAAAGTCTAGAGTGGCAGCAAGTTTTTTCAGGGCCGGATGATCGGCGCCGGCTGTTTCAAGATCGGCTTGTTGCAGGGCTGTAGAAGTATCATAAAGCATGACGCGCAGACCTTTGTGTATCTGCAGAAAAACGTTGTACCGTTGCATGGTTCCTGGTTTTTGGTTTGAGGCGCAAAAATACGACCCGGTTACAAAAATACCTGCTAAAACCAGCAGGTCTTCGTTATATTTGTTCATATGTAATGGCCGGGTGGTCATTGAGCCGGGAAATATGAGATATCTGCTCCTTATTGTATTTGGTATCATGTTTGGCAGCAGCGCAATTGCGCAGCCGGATACGCCATCTGTGACGAGTCTGTCCGCAGCGCAGGGGGGTGTTACAAGGATCTCTGCCGCAGCTATGAAGTTAGATCGTTCGTTACTTAAATCGTACGATGGGCTTGACCTTTCTTCCGGTTGGCGTTTAGCAACAACGGATGACACTGCCATTGCCGGTTCCGGCTACGATGATAGCCGGCTTCCCCTTGTGAGCGCAACATTAGAAGCTTCTTCCGACTCTGAATACACCTTCCGTGGTTTTAACGGTATTGTCTGGCTACGAAAGAGTGTTTGGGTTGATACATCAATACTCAATAAACCACTGGCACTGGTGATAAAACACTTTGGAGCATCTGAACTTTATTTAGATGGCAAAAGGGTGTATGCGCTTGGGATCATTGGCGACAAGAATACTACTCTTTACCACTATGCCCGCACTGAGTCCTTTACTGTTTCATTCGCCACAGCGGGTGTTCATACATTCGCCATGCGTTATGCGAATTTCAACGCGATCCGTAATGAAAGAATATTCCATGCGGAATTGCCGGGCTTCAGTATGCGGATAGGTAACAGTAACAGGATAGTGGCGGTCGATGCAGGCAACGACGTAAGCGTCACTTTTTTGCTTTCATTGCTGTTCGGCATTTTTATTGCCTTGGCAGTTGCACATCTTTCCCTGTACCTATATCAGCCGGCCATTCGGTCGAATCTCTATTTTACCATTCTCTGCTTTGCTTTGGCAATGATGTACTTCCTGCCATGGCTGTCTATGTTCAGTGTAAACCCGATGTGGAAGCTCACTATGCATTTTACGTTGCCGCTAACTGTAGCTGCCGTGTTGTACTCAATGAGCGGTTTCGTTAATGAGCTCTTTGCCGATTCCAAGAGACGGTTTCATATTATCGGCATTGCTGCAGTAGTATCTATAATCATGTACGTGGTGGAACAGGGGATAGGGATCATGGCACTTATCGGTCTACTCATTTTTGTATTACTTGAGGCCATAGTATTGATCATCAGGGCGATGGTGCGGCGGGTGAAAGGTGCGCGCATAATCGGACTGGGAATGCTCATCTATACTGTGTTCGTTTTCATCACAACTCTTTATCTGTCTGTTTTCAGGTCCATCTCCTTCGACGGCGGTGCCGGAGGCGGTTTGTTCCTGATATTGTCGGCAGTGGCTATTCTTGCACTGCCGGTGTCTATGTCGGTATACATAGCCTGGAATTTTGCAGCAGTGAACAAAGACCTTAAGGCTAATCTGGCTCAGGTGCAGGAACTCTCTGAAAAGAACCTGCAACAGGAGGCGGAGAAGGTGCGCCTGATAGAAACACAGAAAGAAAAGCTGGAGACCGAGGTTCAGGTGAGGACTGCTCAGGTGGTGCAGCAGAAAGATGAAATAGAGCGGCAGCACAGCGAGTTGAAAAAGGAAAAACAGAAGTCTGACGATCTTTTGCTCAATATTTTGCCGGCAGAGGTGGCCGACGAGCTCAAGGACAGAGGCAATCTGGCAGCGCGTTCCTTCAGCGATGTTACAGTACTTTTTACCGACTTTGTAGATTTTACCAAGGCTGCCGAACGTATGGAACCGCAACAACTGGTAGACGAACTGCATGTGTGTTTCCGCAACTTCGACGAAATAATGGCACGCTACCACATGGAGAAGATCAAGACAATAGGCGATGCCTACCTGGCGGTTTGCGGTCTTCCAGCACCCGATCCGGATCATGCGATCAATACCGTGAAGGCGGCCAAAGAGATACTGCAATTCATGAACAAGCGCAGCGAATTGCTTGGCGATCAGACGTTCCGCATACGCATAGGTATCAACAGCGGCTCTGTAGTAGCGGGTATCGTGGGTATCAAGAAGTATGCGTACGATATTTGGGGAGATGCAGTGAACATTGCAGCCCGCATGGAGCAATCAGGTGTGCCGGGCCGCATCAACATCTCTGAGGCTACTTATCAGTTGGTGAAGGATCTGGTGCCATGTACTTATCGAGGCCGCATAGATGCCAAGAACAAAGGCGAGTTGAATATGTACTTTGTAGAGATCTGACGGCCTATTGCAGATAGTCCGATTCGGTAGCTGTTTCTTCGCGGTCCACCTTGCCACAGCCTGCAAAACGGCGGTTCCAGTACTTTTCGTTCAGGCTGCTGATCATCACTCCGCGCGACCGTGACGCATGCACAAAGTATCCGTTGGCTAGGTACACACCCACGTGCGAAACACGCACCCGATGAATGCGGAAGAACACCAGATCGCCCTCTTCGGCCTCTTCGTAGTTCTTTACTTTCTCGGCATTGCGGTGTTGCTGACGAGAGGTGCGCTCGATAGGAGTGTTATAAATGGAGCTATATAGCTTTTGTGAAAAGGCCGAACAGTCTATGCCTTTGTCATCATTGCCGCCATACTTGTATTTCACGCCATACCATTGGTCTATGAACTTGTACAGATACAGGTTGGTCACTTCATCGCTCGGCACGTCCATCATGTAGGCGTAACGCTTGGCGAGTTGGTCGGTCTCTCCTTCAAACAACGCGTCCTTCGAAGTGGTTTTTTTTACGGGAGCCGGTTCGGCAAGAGTGGTCGGTTGTTTGGCTGTTGAGTCGGTAGGCTCGTCAGATGCAATATCGTCTGCGCCGGCAAGACTGTCGGCAGGTAGGTCTGCCGGTGGCGGCACTATCTTTATGCCTGTCACGGGTTTGGCCGTGTGCAGCTTAGGCAGGTAAAGGAGTCGGTAAAGTGGTTGCAGTTTCTTATCGGGTGTATCTCCGGCGGTTGCTTGCTGTGCACATACCTGCAGTGCTGCCGCGAAGCAGAGCAGAGTAGTGGCGACAACGCGACCCAAGGCAATATGTATTTGTGCCGGTACCCTCATTGAAAAGAGCTTTAACTGTATAAAGATATAGTTCCGTTTTGAAAAAAGAAAGGAACTTGAAAATGAAAATTAGTTAATGTGTTTGTCTCTTAATTAAACCTACTTTTGAAGGTGATTTAGTTTGTATTGGCTAAAAAGATAATACCATACCTCCTTATTCTGCTGGCCACTGTTGTGGCCTTTTGGCAGGTGGCGCTTATGCAGCATTCCCTCATCTGGGATGCGCGCGATATCTTTTTGCCGTGGCGGTTCTTTATCAGCGATTGCCTGCGCAATGGCGTATTGCCGGTATGGAATCCTTATCAGCAGTCGGGGTATCCGTTTTTTGCCGATCCGCAGAGTGGAATGTGGTATCCTTTGGCGCAGCTAATGGCATTGTTTGGCCGCTATAGTGTGTACCTCTTCAATGCCGAATTTATCCTTACCATAGCGGCCGGTGGTTGGGGTATGTACCGGCTGGCGGGTAGTTTCGGTCTGTCGCGGCACGCTGCCTTGTTTGCCGGTATCACATTCGTTGCCTGCGGCTTCTACGTCAGTAATGCCGAGCACCTCAGCTGGGCCATCTCTGCATCTTGTATTGTGTGGCTGTTCTGGTCCTACCGCATGTTGCTCAGCACGGGTCGTGCAGGCTATGCTTTGCTGGGTGCTTTGTTTCAGTTTTTGGTACTTACCGGTGGGTATCCGGCGTTTCTTATAGTGAGCAGTTATGTGCTGGCTGCATTCTTTATAGCGGCACTTGTTTCGGGCAGGGGAGCGAGGGCCGGTTTGCTGCGTGGAAACATTCTTTTTGCTGCCGCGTTTGTGGCGCTGGCGGTGCCGGTGATCTATGCATTTGCAGCGTCTATGCCCTATATGACCCGTGGCGCCGGTGTGACGCTGCAAAAGGCCAATGGCTCACCCTTCTCGCCCCAAAGTTTGTTGTCGCTGCTCACGCCTTTTGCCACGCTGAAGAACGATGAATTCTTCAGCACCGACATATCCATGCGCAATGCCTATATGGGGTTGCTGGGACTGGCGTTTTTGCTGGTGTCGGTGGCGCTGCCGGGTATGAGGAGGTGGCGGGGCATCGCGGTCGGGTCGGTCGTATGTCTGTTGGTTTCCTTTGGTCCGGCCCTGCCTTTGCGGGCGTGGTTGTATCATTATGTGCCGCTTATGGATCTGTTCAGGTTCCCGTCTTTGTTCCGATTGTTCTTCCTCATTGGTGCAGTCCTGATAGCATCGGGAGCATTCCATGTGCTTATGGCTACAGGGCGGGTATATGTGGGCCGGGTGCGGGTGGTGGTGCTGGCGTTGTTGGTAGTCACTGGCGCGCTGGTGGGTTATGCGGGGTATAGGAATGGCGGCCCCGGCAATTGCCAGGAGCTATTTGTGAACATGAGCGAGTTCATCCACAAGGCAGCGTTTCGTCAGTTGATCATAGTGCAGGGTACGGTGCAGCTTGTGTTTCTGATGGTGTTCCTGTTTTTGCTGTGGTGGCAGCAGGGGCGCTACTTCACATCGCGGGTGTTGCTGTTGCTGGCTGTGGCTGATATGGTGACGGCTACGCAATTCAATATGTATGGTACGGTGATAGATAAGGAACGTTGTGCCGATATACACCGGGCCATACGCACCGCGCCCACCGGCTTTCCGCTGCCAGACATGGCCTCCGGCATCAACACCCGCAACGACGATGCCATGCGCCCCCGCATGAAGCCGCTCACCGCCAATCTCAATAACTTCTGCAAGAACATAGCCACGGACAGCTACAGCCCCTTTATCCTCAGCCGGTTCGATATGCTGGCTGAAAGCCCCGTGCACGACTCTGCATGGGTGAATCCGGTGCTGTATCTGGCTTATGGTGCTGTGCCCGAGGTGCCGGGTGTGGCGCTGCCATCGCGCAGGCATGTGGCGGTCGACTCAAAGACTTTTCAGAGTATACCGTTCGGCTACGATAC
>JBIKSN010000017.1:0-22371 GCA_044348585.1 Flavipsychrobacter sp. | reverse complement strand
AGGGGAATACCGACAATGCTGCCCATGTGGGTGGACTGGTCGCCGGATTTTTGGTAGGATATGCAATGTATCCGGGTTTGAAAAGATAGTCGGCTCCGGGGGGCGGTAGGAATGTTTTTCGCCAGCCGTGTGGTTGATTTTTGTCACTATGCTATTATTGTGCATGCCCCCACTATAACTCGTTGTAAATCAATTTATGTTAGTTCTTTTGGCTCCTTTGCATGAATCTTGCAGCAATTCAGTTGAGCCTGCCTGAAATGTGTAATTCCTGTTAGGATTTTTGACACCTGAAATGTTAATTTGTCTTACTTTTGCAGGCAATAAGAATTCCGGGTTTTTATATAGTCTAATTCATGCTGCAGCAAGAATCGATAGGTGCAAAAGGAAACATAACCGTGCTGGCGCGTCTTAAAGACTATAACCAGCTGCTGAAGCCCAATCTGAGCGGCATGGTTGTTTTTAGTAGCGTTATCGGCTACCTGATGGCTCCTCATATCTCTTTTGCCTGGAATGACTTTGGCCTTTGGCAAAGGATAGTTACACTATTCGTTGGGGGGATGATGGTCACCGGTGGAGCGAATACGATCAATCAGATCCTTGAGCGCGACAGCGACCGTCTGATGAAAAGGACCCGTCTTCGTCCGTTGCCGGATGGTAGAATGGGTGATGCAGAAGCTTGGATATTCGCCGGAGTTACCGGAGTTGTTGGTGCACTACTGCTCGGATACTACTTCAATGCGCTGGCCGGAATGCTCAGCTTTCTTTCCCTTCTTCTATATGCTTTTGCCTATACCCCGATGAAGAAGATACACCCGATAGCGGTGTTGATAGGTGCCATACCGGGGGCGTTACCGCCGCTCATCGGTTGGGTTGCCGCCACAGGGTCTATGGATATCGGAGGAATTGTGCTTTTTACACTGCAGTTTTTCTGGCAGTTCCCTCATTTCTGGGCGATTGCCTGGGTTGCATTCGACGATTACAATAATGCCGGCATCAGAATGTTGCCCACGCGCGAGCGCGAAACACGTTTTACCGCTGTCCAATGCATGCTTTATAGTCTGGTACTCATTCCTATGGCAATGGTGCCACTTCGATTGGGAATGACCGGCACAGCGGGAATGTGGGTGTGTATGGCTGCTGGTCTGCTATATTTCGTTGCATCAGTTGCTTTCTATTTTAAAAATGATTATAAGTCAGCCCGCCGGGTCATGTTTGCATCATTCATCTATCTGCCTGCTATTTTGCTGGCATTGGTGATAGACAAACTTTGATACCGCTAACGGGGCATTTGGTTGGTGAATAAAAAAGTGAGAATATGGAAATGACGAAAGAACGGCGGAAAATACACCCACAGAAATTTATGATGTGGTTGTCCATAGGTAGTATGGTAATGGCTTTCGCGGGGCTTACCAGCGGCTACATGGTTCGTCAGGCGCAGGGCAACTGGCGTTATTACGAATTGCCGGCTATGTTCTGGTACTCAACAGTCGCTATCGTGATCAGCAGTTTCACGATGCACCTATCGGTGAAAGCATTCAAAAACCGTGAGATACCTAAGTTTAAAAATCTCATTACCATTACGCTGATGCTGGGAATTATCTTCGGTCTGCTGCAATATGGTGGTTTTTATCAGCTATACCATCAACTTCAACAGATAAAGATCAATGGCCAGATACTCAATGAGACGGCCGGGGTGAAGGTAAATGGTAATCCGAGCGAGTCGTTCCTGTACGTGATCGCCGGTCTGCATCTGGCGCACCTTTTCGGAGGAATTGTAGCGCTGATTGTCGTATATATCCGTAATTTCAGGGCCAATGTTAAGGTCTACAATTCCACCGGTTTGGAGATTGCAGCTACATACTGGCACTTTGTGGATATATTGTGGGTATATTTATTTGTCTTTTTTCTGGCAAATCAATAAAATTGTTTCGAAATTCGCACTCCGTAGCACAACTTACACACTCTTAAAATAAATTATGTCGCATTCAACAGTAGTTACAGCAGAACCAAAAGAAAACGTTTGGATTGGCGGTAGGTCGCCTTTTAACCTTAGCTATGGCAAAGTAATGATGTGGGCGTTCCTTTTGTCGGATGCGCTCACGTTCGGGGCCCTGCTCATTTCCTACGGTACCACCCGTTTCTTCAGCGCAGTTTGGCCTGACCCCAATGAGGTCTTTAAGTCATTCCCGTTTTTAGAAGGGCAGAATCTTCCGCTTCTCTTCGTGAGCTTGATGACCTTTATCCTCATCATGAGCTCGGTGACAATGGTGCTTGCAGTACACGCAGGTCATTGCGGCGACAAGAAAAGTGTTGCAAAATGGCTCCTTTGGACAATCATTGGTGGTGTATGCTTCCTTGCTTGTCAGGCTTGGGAATGGACACACCTGTATGGTGAGTGCGGTGGCCTTTGGGGCGCGTTCACAGACCCTAACACCCCGGTTGAGAAATTCCACCACTTCTTCAACCATCACAACGCCGGTCATGTTCTTGAAACTGCGCCTGGTGTTGCTATGCAATCAACACACAACTTCTTCAACTACTTCTTTACTATTACCGGTTTCCACGGTGGTCACGTAACGTCAGGTGTTATCTTCAATATCCTCATTCTTGTAAATACAGTAAATGGTGTTTACGAGCGTCGTGGTCACTACGAAATGGTTGAGAAGATCGGTCTCTACTGGCACTTCGTAGATCTCGTTTGGGTATTCGTATTCACTTGCTTCTACCTGCTCTAATTCATTTTCTCAATTGCATTCACAACCAATAATTCATACTCAACAATATTTATAAAATGTCAGCACATCACGGTTCAAACGATATTCAACACCTGTACGAAGGAGATCAATCGAAATTGTATTCAGGAGTATTAGCTCATCACCACGATATCAATTCATCTGAGAGCAAGTCTCAGGTAAAAAAGATATGGAAGGTCTTTTGGCTGCTGCTCGTAATAACGGTAGTAGAGGTAATGATGGGTATGTTCTTTAGTCACTCGATTCCTAAAGGGGTGATCAATTTTCTTTTCCTCGCCCTCACAATTTTGAAAGCGGGGTACATCGTTGCTATTTTCATGCACCTTGGCGATGAGGTTAAAGGTTTCATTTCAACAGTGCTTATTCCTCTGGTTCTTTTTGTATGGTTCATCATTGCGTTTCTGGCAGATGGTTTCTTCTGGTTGCGCATGAATAACTCTACCCCGACACGTTCTCAGATCGAAGCTCCTGCAAAACATGCGAAGTAAGTAATGGCAAAAAAATCTAATTATAGTTTTATTATGGGATTAGCGGTAGCGTTTTTGCTACCGCTTTCTTTTTACATGATCGCTAAGGGCTTGTCGAAGGACAAAATTTATCTTCCGGGTTTTTATGGAGTTGACAGGGTAGATAGTACTACGGTTGATGGAAAGGTCTCGATAGATACTGTGTACCACAAGGTCAGCGACCTGAAGCTTGTGAACCAGCTGGGGCAGGATATTACCTTGAACGGTACGCTCGAAAACAGGATCCTTGTTGTCGGGTTTTTCTTTACCAATTGTTCTACAGTTTGTCCCAAACTGGCAGGTAACATCACGATGCTGCAAAAGGCGTTCAGGCGGAACCCCAAAATGGAAAATGCCCTTGATAATTCAGTTCATTTTCTCCTCATAAGCGTAGACCCGGCAAACGATTCTGTTCAGGCTTTGCGAAGCTATGCCGATCGTTTCGGGGCCAATCACGACCATTGGTGGTTTCTTTCGGGCGATAAGCAGTCTATTTACAACTACGCCCGTAATGAGTTGAAATTGTCGGTTGGACCGGGCGATGGCGGTGCGGAGGATTTTGTTCATTCGCAGAAGTTAGTACTACTCGACGCCAGGCGTCATATCCGCGGCTATTATGATGGACTGGACACCGTCGAGATAAAACACTGTGCAGATGACATCGTGCTGCTTACAATGGAAAAGGAAAAAAGTAAGAAATAGGCAACTCGTAATTGGCTCTTTTGGTATGATTTACGCCTAATTTTGACAGCTGAAAAAAGACACAGAAAATGATCACTCCTGCATTGAAGAAAAATGATAAGCAAGCCCGGCTCCTCATCATCACTGTTTCCCTTGTAGTGTTTGCTGCAGTAGTATTCCTTTCGCGTTTTACCCTTACGGTTGACCTTGGATTTGATGTACACGTTTTTGCACTTGTTAATGCTGTCATCAACTCGGCAGTATCTGTGTTGCTCGTATGGGCGCTTATAGCGGTAAAAGGAAAGAACTATGAATTGCACAAGAAGCTGATGCTCGGGGCGATGGTACTCTCCATACTATTTCTGGTTTCCTACATATGCCATCATCTTTTTGCAGGTGAAACCAAATTTGGCGGTAGTGGCACTATCAAAGGTGTGTATTATTTCATCTTGCTGACACACATACCACTTGCGGGTATTATTCTGCCTTTCATCCTTTTTACTGCCTATCGCGGGCTCACCGGCGAATATGCAACCCATAAAAAACTGGCAAAATATACCTGGCCGTTGTGGTTGTATGTTAGTGTGACCGGCGTGCTCGTTTACCTGCTTATCAGTCCATACTACGTGTAGCGATCATTCAAGTTTGAAGACGATCGGAAGTGTAAAATATACACGCACCGGAACTCCGTTCTGCATTCCCGGATTCCAGAAAGGCATTTCTGATACTACCCGTGCAGCTTCCGCGTCGCATTCAGGGTCTATTCCTTTCATGATCCATACATCGGCCACGCCGCCGTCTTCATCTACCACAAACTTCACTATGATACGGCCTTCTATATCACGCTTACGCGCACTCTTGGGGTAGGTGATGTTCTCACCGAGGTACTGGGGTATATTTACGCCGGCTGACGGCATATGCTCTACGTACTGAAACGTTTCATCTTTTTTGCTGCAGGATATCAGGATCTTTTTTACGTCATAACAAACAATCGTATCATCAGACTTTATTTCCGGTTGATCGGGTATTGGTAGCTTGTCGTCGTCTCTGATGGGGCGTTTTTTCTTTTCGGCTGGCATCAATTTCATGCTTGTAAGTTTCCCGGTCTTTTCGTCGTAGTTATAGACAGTATCTTTCCCGGCTTCATTGGAAGCGATAATGTGCTTCATACTGATCTTGTCTGTGCCGGAATAGTAATTCATCCAGGTGCCCACGCGTGCTCCATGCAAATACTCACCTTCGCGTATTTTGTGGCCGTCCTTGTCATAGAACACAATTTTTCCCTCCCTCAACGATACCATGTTGTTCTCAACATTAGTGCGGAAGCAGGTCGAATAAAGTTTGCCGGAGGGATAGCGGTCTTCAACTTTGTACACACCGTTCTGCTTTGAGAATGTTCTTGTCCAGGCAGCAGTTTCTTTGTCGCATGGCCGCCATTGCTTATCAAAATACAATGGTGAATTTTGGGCAGCCGCCGGGAAATGGGCTATTAACAAGGTTAAAGCCTGAAGGTATTTTTTCATTGTCTAAAGGTAGATAATCAACTGCTTCATTTTTCGTCTGTTTTAATAACTTTGCCATATGAAAAAGGTGATGTTTGCCGGCTTGTTGTTTTTTAGTGTTGGTGCTACCACTCATGTAGCAGCGCAGGGTTGCTCGGTATGTACCAAAACCGCAGCCGGATTGGATAATGAAAGTGCGTCGGGGCTGAACAAGGGCATAATTTATCTTGCCTTTCTGCCGCTTGGCATCATGTGTACTGTCGGCTATTTGTGGTGGCGCTCCCGTCGGTAGTCGCTTGTAAGGCTTTGGGAACTTTTTAACTTGATGCTTGCGTCCGATGGCTCAGGACTCGTTACATTTACAAAAAATAGTTTCCCGTCATGAAAAAGATAATGTCTGTTTTCTTTGCTGCAAGTTTATTGTTAGCCATCTCATCCTGCGGCGATCGCTTACTTAAGGGTGAAGGCAAGAAAACTGTTGACGTCCGCCAGGTGCCTGCATTCGATGGCCTGGATATTTCCATTTCCTCTGACGTTGTGATCAATGTGAACGAAGGCGGTACTCAGAAGGTCGAACTCAGCGGATATGAAAACGTGATGAAGCATGTGAAGACCGAAGTAAAGGGCGGAGTACTGCATGTTGAGTTTGATCTTGATGATACATGGACTGTGGACGGAGATGATATCAAGGTAACTATAACGGTCCCTTCTCTACGCCTGCTGTCAATGTCCGGGGCACATGATGCCAAATTGCATGGCGATATTCGCGGCGCAGAATTTCAGCTGGACCTGTCAGGGGCTACCGGTGTAACAATAGACAATATCAACGTCGACAAGTTTGAAGCTGACCTTTCCGGTGTGGCAGGGCTTGAGGTGAAAGGCGGTAATGTAAAACATGCCAGCTATGACATAAGTGGTGGTGGAAAGATAGAAGCCTACCCATTGCAGACCGAAGAAACAGAATTGTCGTTCTCCGGTGGTGCCGACGGTGAAGTGTCTGCTTCAAAGAAACTTGACGTCAGCATAAGTGGAGCCGGCTCTGTCAAATACAAAGGCGACCCTGTAATCGAGAAGCATATTTCCGGTGTAGGTTCCGTATCTAAAGCTGAGTAAAAAGTTGTTCTTCTAATTCGCTGGTATATGATATTTTCAACCCCTTCAAAATTCGCTGCAGCATTAGTGCTGCTTACTGTTTCTGTCGCATCATATGCTCAGGATGCCATTGAGCGTACCTGGTACAACCACGAGAAGACAGGTAAGGTGAAGATCTTTAAAGCGACCGATGGTAAGTATTACGGTAAACTGGTTTGGCTGAAAGTAGCCGAGGAGAACGGTAAGCCCAGGGTAGATAAGAACAACCCGGATGTGGCGCATCGCAACGATCCGCTTATGGGCATGCAATTGCTCAAGGGCTTTACAAAAGACGACGATCGCCATTTTAGCGGTGGCACTATATACGATCCCAAGAACGGTAAAACCTACAGTTGTAAGATCACTCGGAACGGCAACTCACTGGACGTACGTGGTTATGTTGGGATATCGCTCATAGGGCGCACTACCACGTGGACGCTGGCGGAGTAGACGGTCGTCAGAATAATTTCTTTATCTGAGCATTTTTGCTTCCAGGTTCGGTTATGTGTATCACTCCCGGCCTCTTGCCCTCGGCAAAAGTTCCCACCGTGTCCTGCAGTTGCAATGCCTTGGCTCCATTCATCGTGCCCCACCGTAGCAGTGTCTCCCAGCCGATATAAGGGAAGTGTGTGTTTATGGTTTGCAGCTCCGACAGTATTGATAGACCATGATTGGACGCCAGGCTGTCTGTGCCGATACAGATATTCGCTTTCGCGTCGATGAAGGTATTAATGTCAGGTAGCCTGCGTTCTATGTACATATTTGCATTGGGGCACAGGCACCAGTGCGCTTCACCTGTGTGAGATCTCGCACAGTTTATATCTTCGATGTTTGAGTATGTGTTGTGGACGAATATGTAAGGTCGCTTAGATGATAGCCACTGCAGGTAAGATTCCAGCGACGGGCGCCCTGTTGGCGTAAAATGCCCGTCGTCAATACCCAATAGGTGGAGTAGTTCCCTCACCTTACCTTCTTTGCGCGCATAGAACTTGTTCTCTTCTTCACTTTCCTGATTGTGTATGCTCATCACCACACCCGGTTGGTGCGCGTCTATCATCCTGAAAAGCGTTGACGAAACAGAGTAGGGGGCATGCGGCACAATAGCCTGCCTTAATTGGTGTCGCCCTGATTTCTGCCCTGCAAATTCGCTCCAGGTGTTGGTAGCATACTCAAATGCTTTGTGCGCACCTGCAGCATTAAAGCCCAGTGCTTCTACAAATGTCTGGAAGTGCATGCGGTCCTGTGCGCGCAGGTCGGTTGTGTCGGACGTATTCGCAATGTCGCCCACGGCTACAATGCCGTTTGCTATCATACCCTCAAAAGCATTGTGCCTTGCTTTTTTCTTTTCTTCTTCAGTGAAGCTGTTGCGGTGTTGAGGGATATTGCGCAGGAAGTCCATCAGGCCCATTCCTTCTGCGGCCACGCCACGCATGTGAGACAACTCAAGGTGACAATGTACATTCACAAAGCCGGGGCAAAGAATGCCATCGTAATATATAGTGTCGTCTACGGGACTTTCAAGCAGGGCCTCTATTGTTCCGTCGTTATGGATCTCCAGGGTAGTGCCTTCCGGTAACCATCCGTTTCCGTCATGTATTTTCTGCGCAGTAATGTAGTGCATAGAAGTAAGGTCTGGTATATTTAAAACAGGCTGCAACTTGTAAATGTTGCAGCCTGGTCTGTATAAACTTTGAAACTACGATTTAAAGTGTTTCAGCAACACAATTTCCCGTTCATCAAGGAATCTCCATTTGCCGCGTGGCAGGTTTTTCTTGGTCAGTCCGGCATACATCATGCGGTCCAGTTTTTCAACCACATATCCCAGCGACTCAAATATGCGCCTTACGATGCGGTTCTTTCCGCTGTGTATCTCTAGTCCCAGTTCGTTCTTCTTTTCCAGATATGCCATTTCATCTACTTCAGCCTTGCCATCTTCAAGTTCCACCCCTGCCAGTACTTTTTCAAAGTCGGCCTGCGTAAAAGGCTTATCCAGTGTAACGTGATATACCTTCTTGGTGTTATATGATGGGTGCGAGAGTTTCTGAGCAAGTGCGCCGTCGTTTGTCAGGAGTAACAGGCCTGTAGTCGCCCTGTCAAGCCTGCCTATTGAGAACACACGGCCCACGCCCGCATTACCTATCAGGTCCATTACTGTCTTGCGGCCTTTTTCATCTTCATTGGTAGTGATGAATCCTTTCGGCTTATTCAGAAGTATGTACACCAGCCCTTTTTGTGGGGTCAGCTTCTTGCCGGACAATGTTATCTTGTCGGTAGCGTTTACTTTGTGGCCCGGATCAGTGATCAGTTCACCGTTTACTTTTGCCTTGCCCTGGCGCACCAGTTCAGCTGCATCGCGGCGGCTGCATTCGCCACTGTGTGCTATGTATTTGTTCAGTGGCATTGGGTAAGAAGCGGTTTCAGGACGCTTCTTCCTTTTATCTTTCGATAAGCTCCACTCAGCGTCATCACCATAATATTCCGCATCCGCTTCTGCGTCCCTTTCACGTGCATTTTTTCTTTTTACAGGCGCATCATCAACATAAGACTCGCGCTTGAAGTCTTCTCTGCTTTTCTTTCTGTCAGGCATTCCCGGGAAAGATCCCCCGCGGTCGTTGCCACGGGCAGGTCGTTTCGCAAAGGGTTTTTCATTGCGTTCACCACGGTCATTTCCTTCCTCGCGGCGGCGGTACGATGGCCTTTCGCTGTCACCGGCATTCCGACGCGGTTTGTCATCGCGATCATTGCTGCGGGTTGGTTTACGGTCGTCGTCATTCCTGCGTTTGAATGTAGGGCGCTCGTCGCGTTTGTCGGAGTCGCGATCTCGGAAAGACTTTTTAGGCCTGTCAGACGATGAGTCTCTGTCGCCGCCGAATTTCTTCCGCGGAGCACTATCGCGCTCACCGTCTTCTCTTTCACGGAACGGACGCGACGGGCGCCCCTCACGCGTGTCATTATCGAATTTCCTGCGTGGTGCCGCATCTCTATCGCCTTTATTACGGTCATCCCTTTCACGGAACGGACGTTCACTCCTTGTTTCTCTTTCTTCACCGAACTTTTTGCGTGGCGCTCCGTCACGGTCGTCTCTGAACGGACGTTTGCCCGGAGTCTCATTACGGCTGTCGGTTCTGCGCGGAGGTCTGCTGCCTCCTTCCCGATCGTCTTTGCCGAAAGGTTTGCGGCCTCGGGTCTCTTCGCGACCTTCGGAGCCTTCTCTCGGCTGACGATTAAAAGGCTTGCGTCCGCTATCGCCACCGCGGCTGTTATCTTTTCCTGCAGAATTGAACTTCTTTCTGCCGCCACCGGTGTCGGATGATGATTTTTTGTACATGTTTTGTTGCTTGGAACGTACAAAGGTACTACAATTTCAGAGGGCATTGATTAATATGTTTCACCTCTTTTCTTCGCTACATTTGTGTTGTGATCACGCAGGCTTCGATACAGGAGGTAATGGCGCGCGCCGATATTGTCGACGTGCTGGGGCAGTTTATACGTTTGAAGAAGCGGGGCACGAATTACATCGCCAATTGTCCGTTTCACAACGAAAAGACTCCGTCCTTCAACGTGTCGCCTGCCAAAGGCATCTTTAAGTGCTTTGGATGTGGGAAGGCAGGCGACGTGGTTTCCTTCGTTCAGGAACACGAAAAACTCACCTATCCCGAGGCAATTCGGTGGATCGCCGACTATTACAAGATAGCACTTGAGGAGACGGAAAGGTCGCCCGAACAGATAGTCCAGCAACAGGCCGGCGAGTCTTTGCGTATACTCAATGAGTTTGCGGCCAATTATTTTTACGATACCCTTTTCAATTCGGAAGAGGGGCAGGTGGTTGGTCTCGGTTATTTTAAGCAACGTGGATTCCGAAAGGAGATCATTGACAGATTCCGCCTGGGCTACAACCCTGAGCGGGGCGACCAGTTTTACCGTGAGGCTACTTCAAAGGGATACACAATTGAGATGCTGGAGAAGGCAGGGCTTGCCAAGAATCGCAACGGTATCTATCACGATGTGTATCGTGGCAGGGTTATTTTCCCGATTCAGGGAATGACCGGCCGTGTTCTGGGCTTTGGTGCACGTGTGCTGAAGACCACAGAAAAGGCCCCCAAATACATAAACACGCCCGAAAACGAGCTGTACATAAAAAGCAAGGTGCTTTATGGTATGTATCAGAGCCGACAGGCCATTGGCAAGCTCGATGAATGCCTGCTCGTTGAGGGTTATACCGACGTTATTTCGCTGCATCAGGGTGGGGTAGAGAACGTAGTGGCCAGTAGCGGCACCTCGCTTACCGAAGATCAGTTGAGGCTTATAGGCCAGCTAACAAAAAATCTTACCATCCTTTACGATGGCGACCCGGCAGGTATCAAGGCTGCGCTCCGAGGGCTGGATATGGCCCTGTCGCAAAGCTTCAACGTACAGTTGGTGCTGTTGCCTGAAGGAGAAGATCCGGATAGCTTTGTTCAGAAGTCGGGTGCTGCCCGTTTTCATGAGTATGTAAAAGAGCATAAGCAGGATGTGATCAGCTTCAGGTTGCAGGTAGGGCTCACCGATGCCGGTAACGACCCGATGAAGCGCTCTAAGCTGGTCAATGAGATCGCAGAGAGTATCTCGCGTATCAACAAGGCGGAAGATTTTGCACTGCAGCAGCATTATATCAGGCTGGCGGCTCAAAAGCTGAGTGTCGATGAGGCAGGGCTTATTAACCTTATCAATAAGTTTATTCGCGAGCGTATTGAGACTGAGCAACGCCAGGCACGCAGGGCAGAAGGAATTTCGCCCCGTGAGGAGGTGCTGCCCGAACCGGATCATATCGCGTCAGCAACCGAACCGGAAATTATCGGCGTACGTCGCCCGTCTGCAGAGGATCAGGAGTGGCAGTTGCTACGGGTCCTTATCGAGTACGGAAACCTTCCCTATGAAGGCTATAGCAATGTGGCCGACCTGTTGGAACAACGAATTGACACGCAGCTACTCACAAACGAAACCGCACGTAATTTGTTTGTTGCTTACATGGAAGATATGCACCACAATGGTCAGCCGTACGATGCACAATATTATCTGCGCCATCCCAACGCCGACGTGCGTAGTCGCATGGCTTCATTGTTGCATCCGCGACAGGGCATCAGCGAGAAGTGGAAAGACCGTTATGGTATCGAGACCGCTCCCGAAAGTTCCTTATATCCCAACGATGTGGACAGTACTCTCTCTTATTTTGAATTGAAGAAGATCCTTATAATGCAGGCACAGTTTGCCGAAAAACTTAAAGAGGAGCAGGATCCGCTGAAGCTACAGGTAATGCAGGAACGCTTTCTTTCCCTCAGGGCCATGGAAAAGGAAATCCTGAAGAAACACCGTACTGTGGTGTACTCTTCTCGCAAATACAACGGCAATTAGATCCCCCCTTCCGCTTTCTCTCTGCAATGTATTGTTCCAGTTCTGCAAGCGAATAACTGCTCAGGTTGAATTCTTTGGTCAGTCCGCCTTTCTGGGCTGTCATTACGCCATAGTACGTGTCCTTGTATCCGTCAATGCTATGTGCATCGGGGTCTATAGACATCAGCACCCCGCGCTCCATAGCATAGTCTATCCACCGCCAGTCCATATCCAGTCGCCTTGGGTGGGCGTTTATCTCCAATACCACATTGTGCTCGGCACATGCGTCAATGATTACTTTGTGATCAAGTGGATAACCCTTGCGCGAAAGAAGAAGACGCCCGGTAGGGTGTCCCAGTATTGTTGTATATGGGTTCCTGATCGCGCTCAGCACGCGCTCCATCGCTTTCTCCTCGCTCATTTTCAGGTTGCTGTGCACGCTGGCTATCACCATGTCGAACGTAGCCAACACCTGCGGACTGTAATCGAGGCTGCCGTCTCCCAGAATGTCCGATTCTATACTCTTGAATATCTTGAAGGGAGCGAGTTTTGCATTCAGTTGGTCTATCTCCTGATGTTGTGTGGCAATACGGTCGGGTTTCAAACCATCCGCATATACTGCGGTTTGAGAGTGGTCGCTGATCACCAGGTATTCCAGTCCTGCTGCCTTGGCAGCAGTGGCCATTTCTTCAAGTGTGTTGAGTCCGTCACTCCATTTTGAGTGCGAATGAATGATCCCTTTAATATCATTCGGCTGTATGAGTTTGCTGAAGGTCTCAGGTGGTTTGCTCAATACCTCCTTTTTTTCGCGCATCATTGCCGGAACGTAAGGAAGACCGTTCGTTGTAAAGATCTCTTCCTCATTGGCCGGCGATTCCGGCACATGGTATTTTGCAGTAACCTCTTCAAGAAACTCCTCACCGGCGCTGTGCATAAATAAGTCGCGGTAAAAAGAGCCGACGGTGGTTTGCTTGATCCGCAGTCGGGGTTGTCCCGGAATCGAAATTATTGTGGTCGAGCCGGTTGTTTCCGTTTGTGTCCCTTCGCCGGCGTTAAACAGAGTAACTATTTCAGCTATCGGCGCGTCGGTAAGAATGTCTGCATATTCCAGCGTTTCCATTTGTCGGCGCAGCTCACCTGACGTTGAGAATCGCGCCGTGGGAAATCTGCCCTGCAGTTGTGTCAGTACTAATTGCGCAAAGACGTCCATCTCTGCCCAAAGATGGAATCCAATGTTTTGTTTAAAATAGGCAAGGTTTTGCAACACGCTTTCCTGTGTCTTTGCTCCAAATCCTTTCAGGGACACAAGGCGGTTTTCGTTGCAGGCATACTCCAGCTCACCGAGCGACTCTATACCCAGCTCATTCCAGATCACGGATATTTTCTTCGGCCCCAGTCCCTTTATTTGCAGCATGTCCAGTATGCCTGCAGGCGTTTTGGTAAGCATATCTTCAAGTGACTGCATCTTACCGGTCGTCAGTAGTTCTTTTATCTTCTTTCCGGTAGAGGCGCCTATTCCCTTCATCGATGCCAGCGTGCCTTCGTCCATCTCAGCCGCTTCGCCGGGCAGGCGCTCTATGTTATAAGCGGCAATGCTATATGATTTGGCGCGAAAGCTGTCTTCGCCATGGATGTCCATGAGTTTACTTAGCAGTGAAAAATGGTCGGCTATTTCGTAGTTGTTCATATGAAGTATGCTGTCTGGGTGAGCACAGTCCAAAAATAGACTTTATCAGACAATCTCATTTTGGTAATGGTGGCTTTTCCCACAGTTCGTCAAAAACTTATGTGTTCAATACCCGATAAAATTTTTATTTTTGAAAGGCTATGCATCGTATTGTTGGTTCCTTCATTTTAAGTATTGCTTTGTTGTTTGCGCAAGATATTGCTGCGCAGAGTAAAACAGCGGCAGCAAAACCTAAAAAGGTATTTATGCCGCAGGCTTATTTAGGCAAGTCCGACTATAAGGGCGGTCCCATAAAAAAGGATGTGCTCGCGTCTCTTTTGAAGCAGGGAATTACTACCCGCGATTCGGTCGGCAATTTTTATAAAGTTGTCGGTTTCGAGTTCGTATATGGTGAGCGGATGTTGTACGAAGACTCTGTAGGCAATTTGCTGGTAGATATTGATTACCTGTCTGAGTACTGCACTGGCGACACTCTTAGTACAGGTATAAGCAATAGCATTTACGATCGCCTTAAGGTAGGTGACAGCGCCTTTTTTAATAAGATCGATATCCTGCGCACCGTTCCGGGTAAGCCGGCAATGGTGGTGTCGGGTATAGGTATGAAGTTCTATATCACCAAATAACCTTTCTCCGCTGACGAAACTCATTCGTAGCAGTGATCAAAGCCTGCCTCATAAAACAGGAATTGTAGTCAATTTGTATAAATTTCTATTATGCCAGTTGTAAGACAGGTCTTCCCGGTCACAGGTATGAGTTGTGCTTCCTGCGCCGCGGCGGTAGAAAAGGCACTCAGTGCGCAAAAAGGAGTTGTCTCTGCTGGTGTCAATTATGCCAATGCTGATGCAGTAGTTGAATACGATACTGTTCTCGCCGACCCGTCCGGGCTCAGAAATGCCATCAAAGCCATAGGGTATGACATTATTATAAGTGAAGAACAGGGCAATGTTGCTGATCTGCGTGCTACGGCTGTCAAAGCCTTGAGAATTCGTGCTATTGTTTCTGTCTTATTCTCTGTTCCTCTTGTTTACATAGGCATGTTTGCTATGAACATGCCCTACGCCAATCTCATTATGTGGGCGTTGGCAACACCTGTAGTGTTTTGGGGAGGCTCACGTTTTTTTACAGGTGCGTGGAAGCAACTCAGCCATCGTGTTGCAACCATGGATTCGCTCGTAGCACTCAGTACAGGTATCGCCTACGGTTACAGTGTCTTTAATACACTGTTTCCTCATTTCTGGATGAAACAGGGGCTTCATGGGCATGTATATTTCGAAGCATCGGCAGTAGTGGTCACGTTCATCTTACTGGGCAAATTACTCGAGGAGAAAGCTAAGACAGATACTTCCTTTGCCATAAAAAAGCTGGTGGGTTTGCAGCCGCGTACAGTGGCCCGAGTATCAGCAACCGGAACAACCGAGGAGGTAGAGATAGACCATATTCAGGTAGGCGACTCGTTGCTGGCCCGTCCCGGAGAGCGGATCGCCGTAGATGGAAAGGTGGCAGAGGGTGATTCTTTTGTAGACGAAAGTATGTTAAGCGGTGAGTCAGTGCCAGTTGAAAAACTGGTGGGCGACCCTGTTTTCGCCGGAACGGTGAATCAGTCTGGCAGTCTCAGATATGTAGCCGAAAAAGTTGGTTCCGACACAATGCTGTCCCGCATTATTCGCATGGTGCAGGAGGCACAGGGTAGTAAGGCTCCCGTGCAGCAGCTTGCCGATAAGATAGCTGCAGTGTTTGTTCCGGTTGTCATCGGCATTGCAGCCCTCAGTTTTGTATTGTGGTTACTGCTTGGTGGCGCTAATGGTTTCGCTTTTGGTTTCTCCTCATTCGTCACAGTTCTGGTCATAGCCTGCCCCTGTGCGCTTGGTCTCGCAACACCAACTGCATTGGTTGCGGGCATCGGCCGTGGTGCCGGTCAGGGTATCCTTATAAAAGATGCACGAAGCCTTGAGGTAGCATGTAAGGTCAACGCCGTTGTGCTGGACAAGACCGGCACCATTACCCATGGACGTCCTGAGGTTGCCGGAGTAGTTTGGGCTTCCTCTGTCGATGCCTCAATGCTCGCATCCGTCTTTTACAGTCTGGAGATCCTTTCCGAACACCCGTTGGCTCGTTCTGTTTCCGCGTATCTTGCTGCGAACGGTGCCACCCATCTGCCTGTAAATTCCTTCTCGGCAGTGCCGGGTGGCGGGGTTACTGCCTTTTGCGAACGTAAACTCTATTTTGCTGGCAGCGAAAAACTGATGCGCTCCATGAATATTGCACTGCCTGAAGACCTTATTTCGGCAGCAGGAGAATACCAGTGTTCCGCGCATACCGTCATCTGGTTTTCCGATCATGCATCTGCGCTGGCCATTGTAGCGCTTGCCGATCAGATCAAGCCAACCTCTCGCGATACAATAGCCCGGTTGACACGGATGGGTATCGACGTACATATGCTCACCGGCGACAACGAACATGTAGCAGCAGCAATAGCGCGGCAGGCTGGTATTTCTCATGTCATTGCAGGGGTCTCCCCGGCAGACAAGGCCATTTTTGTTGCCTCTTTGCAGAAAGAAGGCAAGGTCGTGGCAATGGCAGGGGATGGCATCAACGATAGTCAGGCGCTCGCTCAGGCCGATGTCAGCATCGCCATGGGGCGTGGTTCAGACATTGCCATGGATGTAGCGGGTATCACCATCATTTCATCCGATCTGGCTGCAATACCACGCGCCATAGATCTGTCGCGCAAAACTGTCTCTATTATTCGTCAGAACCTGTTTTGGGCGTTCTTTTACAACGTTGTCGGCATCCCGGTCGCGGCCGGTGCTTTATATCCTATCAGTGGTTTTCTGCTCAATCCCATGATCGCCGGCGCGGCAATGGCGCTTAGTTCAGTGTCGGTCGTTACCAATAGCTTGCGCCTCAGGTGGGCAAGGTAGAGCTCAGGTAGTGCAATTCCTCCTGCATACTGAGTATATTTGCGCACAACAAACACCGTTTATGATCGTTTTTGGCGCCAGTGGCCATGGCAAGGTCATCATAGAAATATTGGAAAGTACCGGTGTGTCAGGCATCGAGGTATGGGATGATGCCGAAAAACCATCTATTTGGCAATATCCGGTGTTGAAGCCGTTTCATGCCAACGCCGATCTTACAAAATTGTGCATCATAAGCATTGGTGTCAATGCTACGCGAAAGCGTGTTGCGGCCCGGCTTTCAGAGAAGGTCTCGTTTGGCAAGGCCATACATGCCGATGCATGTATCTCGCTCAGAGCCACAATAGATGAGGGTACTGTTATCATGGCGGGTGTCACCATCAATGCCGATACCTCTATAGGTAAGCATAGTATCATCAATACAAGTGCCGTGGTCGATCATGACTGTGTTGTTGGCGACTACACACATGTCTCGCCTAACGCTACATTGTGTGGTGATGTGCATCTCGGAGAGGGTACTCACTTCGGTGCAGGTGCCACCGCTATTCAGGGTGTGCGCATTGGCAAGTGGTGCACTATCGGTGCCGGCGCGGTTGTAATAAGCGACATTCCCGACTACGCGACTGCTGTAGGGTGTCCCGCGCGTGTTATTAAAATCAACGAACAGAAGCTATGAAACCAAAAATATGGATGTCATCCCCTCACATGGGTGGCACAGAAGAGAATTTTGTCAAAGAAGCCTTTACTACCAATTGGATAGCGCCGCTGGGGCCAAATGTCAATGGATTTGAGAACGACCTGGAGTTGTTCCTTGGTCATGGTAGTCATGTGGCTGCACTCAGTTCCGGCACCGCCGGTCTGCACCTAGGCTTGGTGCTGCTCGGTGTTAAAGCTGGCGATGAGGTCATTTGTCAGAGCATGACGTTTTCGGCTACGGCCAATCCTATCAGCTACATAGGGGCTGTTCCGGTATTTGTAGACAGTGAAGCCGATACCTGGAACATGTCGCCGGCGCTGCTGGAAGAAGCTATTAAAGACCGCATCTCGAAGGGCAAAAAGCCTAAGGCTATTGTTCCGGTTCATCTGTATGGCATGCCCGCAAAAATGCCCGAGATCA
Organism: Flavipsychrobacter sp.; assembly: GCA_044348585.1. Lineage (GTDB taxonomy): Bacteria > Bacteroidota > Bacteroidia > Chitinophagales > Chitinophagaceae > Nemorincola. The sequence continues at coordinate 4,706 of JBIKSN010000017.1, read as the reverse complement.
ACGAAGTTGCCCGCAAGTATGGCATTCCGGTTCTGGAAGATGCGGCCGAGGCACTTGGCTCATCAATTCATGGGCAGCGTTGCGGCACTTTGGCCGATATTTCTGTCCTTTCTTTCAATGGGAACAAGATCATTACCACGTCGGGCGGTGGTGCTTTGGTGTCTGCCGCTGAATCTATTGTCAAAGATGCTCGCTTCCTCGCTACACAGGCGCGCGATGAAGCGCCTCATTACCAGCATTCGCGTATCGGGTACAATTACCGCATGAGCAATCTGTGCGCCGGCGTAGGCCGCGGTCAGATGCAGGTGCTGGCCGATCGTATCGCTAAACGTCGGGAGATCTACGGCAAATACCATTCTTTGCTTTCCGGCCGCAAGGGTATTTCATTCTGCAACGAGCCTGCGGGCTATTTCAGCAATAGGTGGCTATCTACAATACTCATCGACCCCGCATTGGCAGGTGTTAGCCGTGAAGATCTGCGCCTTGCTCTTGAAAAGGAAAATATCGAATCGCGTCCGTTGTGGAAACCAATGCACATGCAACCGGTTTTTGAAGGTTGTCCGTTCTATGGCGATGGCACTTCAGAACGCCTTTTTGCAAACGGCCTTTGTCTGCCTTCCGGTTCCAACATGACCAACGAAGAATTGGCGCGCGTGTTTGAGGTCATTAATTCAGTCATAAAATAATACAACATACACATATGATACAGCAATGGCAGCATGCTATTGAAGCAGCATATTCCGATCGTGAATTGCTTAAAGATGCCCGGTACAGCGACACGGTAAGGGCCGTTATTGAAGAGGTGGACAAGGGCCGCCTTCGTGTTGCCTCACCCATCGATGGTGGTTGGCAGGTGAATGAATGGATCAAGAAGGCTATCCTCATGTACTTCGGCATACAGCAGATGCAGACATGGGAATTACCTCCTTTCGAGTTTTATGATAAAATGGCGCTGAAGAAGGACTATGCCTCTTTGGGTGTAAGGGCGGTGCCTCATGCTGTTGCCCGCTATGGCGCATTCATTGCCCGCAATGTGGTGCTCATGCCATCTTACGTGAATATTGGTGCGTATGTCGATGAAGGTACCATGGTGGATACGTGGGCAACTGTGGGTTCTTGCGCTCAGATCGGCAAAGGTGTTCATCTTAGCGGTGGCGTTGGTATTGGTGGGGTGCTCGAGCCGCTACAGGCAACACCGGTGATCATAGAGGATGGTTGCTTCCTCGGTTCCCGCAGCATAGTGGTTGAGGGTGTGGTGGTAGAGAAAGAAGCAGTATTGGGTGCCAATGTGGTGCTCACACAGTCTACACGTATCATTGATGTCAGCGGTAGCGAACCCATTGAATACAAGGGACGTGTCCCGGCACGCAGTGTTGTGATACCCGGAAGCTACGCAAAGAAGTTTCCGGCAGGCGAATACCATGTCAATTGCGCACTCATCATAGGCACCCGTAAACCATCTACAGACCTGAAGACCAGTCTCAACGATGCATTGCGGGACTTTAATGTGGCAGTTTAGCGGCGCGAATGCAGAGTAATTATAAGATCGCTTTCCTCGTGCGTGTGGTAAAGAGCCGCATACAGGGCAAAGGAGCACATGCTGTCAGCACTATTCCTCCACGTAGAAAGATAGGCTCAATGGGCGGTGTTATCATATCGGTTCGCGAGGCTCGTCGCCGTATAAAGGCCGCTGGCGGAACTCCGCTGGCAATGGTAGAACTGTGGAATGGCCTTGCCTTGGATGGCACAGTGAACAGCAACGATCTCCGATACATCAATCACTCCTGTACACCCAATACCTATATGAGGGTAATGGGTGTGCACGTGGAGTTTTATGCACTCCGCGAGATCGCCACAGGAGAGGAGCTGACCTGCGACTATGGTCCCACCCACCACGAAGGTAGGTTGCCATGCAGGTGCGGTAGCGCTGGGTGTCGCGGATATATTTGACAAGCGCGAGTGTTGCTGTTCATAACTCTTTGCGCCTCAGTCGTACAATAATTAGCCGGTCATTTCCTTTCTCCCCCGTTATCACCTACATTTGCACAAAATTTCAATTCAAACATGTCTTTACTCATAGTTGGTACCATGGCTTTTGACGCCCTGGAGACCCCGTTCGGAAAAGTTGATCGCATCATTGGCGGTTCAGGTACTTATGCTGCTTTAGCTGCTTCAAATTACACGCAACCCGTTAAGATGGTTTCTATTGTAGGCGGTGACTTCCCGCAGGAAGAAATGGATGACCTCGCTGCCCGTGGTATCAACTTCGACGGTTTGGAGATCGTGCCTGATGAAAAGAGCTTTTTCTGGAGTGGTCGTTATCACCTAGACATGAACACTCGCGATACATTGGTAACAGACCTCAATGTGCTCCTTCGTTTCGATCCTAAGCTACCTGAGCATTATCGCGATGCTGAGTATGTTATGCTGGGCAACCTTGCTCCCAACATCCAGATCAATGTAATGGGTCAGCTGAGCAAGCGCCCTAAACTCGTTATCATGGATACCATGAACTTCTGGATGGATAACACCATGGAAGACCTCAGCAAGGTGCTGAAGATGGTGGATCTCCTTATGGTCAACGATAGCGAAGCCCGCCAGCTCAGCGGAGAACACTCTTTGGTGAAAGCGGCTAAAAAGATACAGGCAATGGGTCCAAAGTACATCATTATCAAGAAGGGCGAACACGGTGCGTTACTGTTCTACGGAGATAAGATATTCTCTGCTCCCGCACTTCCACTCGAGGATGTATTCGATCCCACTGGTGCCGGCGATACATTTGCCGGAGGCTTCATAGGCTACCTTGCACGCATCAACGATACTTCTTTCGAGGCAATGAAGGCTGGTATCATCATAGGTTCAGCAATGGCTTCATTCTGTGTAGAGAAGTTTGGTCCGGGTCGTCTCAAGGAGATCTCTGCCGACGATATTCGTGCACGTGTTGACGAGTTTGTTGCGCTCTCTAACTTCGAAGTACGTTAATTCGCGTCCTTTCCATATTCAAGCCGGACTGCATCACGCGGTCCGGTTTTTTATGCGCCGGTATCAGCCGGTGGAAATGTGATCACAAACGTTGTGCCCACACCTATTTTTGACTTTACGTCTATGGTGGCTCCATGTGCCTTCATTATGTTCAGCGAAAACGGAAGTCCAAGTCCTGCACCCGTCCGCTTGCGCGTATAATAAGGCTCAAATATTCTGGGTATGTTCTCTTCTGCTATCCCTATTCCGTTGTCAGCTATCGTCAGTTGCGCCGCATCACCGTTTTGCATTATTGAAATGTCCAGCACTCCTTCGTTTTCTGCCATAGCCTCTATTGCATTGATCACAATATTAAGCAATGCCAGTTTCAGGTTCTCAAAGTCTGCCAGCACCTGCACCGGTTCTTCATGATAGTTCACCCGCGCTTTCATTTTCTTTAGTGTCACCCGGTCTATCGCTGCAGCCAGCACTTCGTCGGCTATTATTTGAAGAGTGTGTGGCTTTAGTGTATTATCCCTGGGTGTGGACGATTGCAACAGTTCATTGATGAGCGTGTTGATCCGCCCTATATTTCTTTTGATGATGTCCAGGTATAACTGTTCCTCTTCGTTCGTTTCGTTCTCGGAAAAATATTCGGCCGACATCGCAATGTTATTCAGCGGGTTACGCACTTCATGTGCAAGCGTGCGCACCAGCCTGCCCGCGGCCGCCAACTTCTCGGTTTGTAGTGTGGCTATTTCGGCTCGCTTCAGGTTAGTAATGTCGTGGATGATCCCCTGTATACTGGTGTCGCCTGTACCGCTCACCTGTTCGGCTGACAATGTGATCGTGCAGGGTACTTTACTCCCGTCGGCGGCATAAATAGTGGTAGCCAGATCCCTGATATCTTGTTTTTTCTCCACAAGGTCTTTCAGTGCAGCTTTGTCTTCATCGTCGCAAAGTAGATCCGTCAGGTTTATGCCTCGGCCATCGGCCAACCCAAGTATGTCGCCGAATGCACCGTTGGCTTCTCTTATTGTGAGGTCGCCATCCGCGATGAAGATGATGTCTTTCGATTGTTCGAATATGCTTCTGAATTTTGCTTCGCTCCTTTTCAGCGCACGGGTAGCTTCGGTGCGTTCCATCGCATACCTTATACACCTTTCCATCTTTTCCGTGGTCAGTTCCGCCTTGATCAGGTAGTCCACAGCACCCAGTTTCATCGCCTCAATATCCACACTGTAGTTACCTTGCCCCGTCAGTAGCACAATGGGCGCGTCACTGCCTGCTGCTTTTGCTTCTTTAAGCAGGTCAACACCAGACCTGGCTCCCAGCCGATAATCAACGAAATAGAGGTCATGCCGGTGCGCAACTATACTTTCCAGTCCGGCTTTGTAGGTACCCGCCCATTCCGTTTCGTAGTTCATGCCGGGAATTTGACGCACATATTCCGACGTGATGAAGAAGTCATCCTCATCGTCGTCCACAATCAGTATTCTCGTGCTTTTGTTCATTGTGGTCATTCGCTGTCTCGGTTCAGACTTGTAACGAATTTACGCCAACCTGCACCAATTTGTATCTGCCTTAAGGAATGTTAAGGTAAAATGGTTGCAACAGCGCCTTGAAGTGATCGGAATAGGTGCTGTCTTCCTGCATTATGGTTAGTTGATGCTCCCTGCTTGTTCCTTTATTGCCGCGGCTCATTATCGCTACTATTCTTTTCGGTTCAGATTCCTGACGGTGAC
>JBIKSN010000194.1:0-6107 GCA_044348585.1 Flavipsychrobacter sp. | reverse complement strand
TCAACGGTCTCTGTTCCAGATAGTTGAATGACATGCCCAGTATGAAACACGTATAAAGCGTTTTGCTGATGAACACCAGTGCCAATGCTGTAATTGCAAACGCAATGCCCTTGTTCCGGGTATTATGGGTAAGAGCCAGCAACGCGAACACCAGCATAGATCCATACAATTCTATCGACATTGTCCACAGTGTAGTATCCAGCTTATTATTACCATGGAACATGGTCTGGTAAACAAACGATTTCAAAAACACCGACGTTGAATTGCCGAAATTCCAGAAATCACCCAACCACGGTCCTGAATGGCTGATGACTGCTATCTCGCGGTTAAAATAACCACCAGACAGCATCAGCAGATACGAGATCAGAAGGGTGGTGCCCACTGGTATGAATAGCCTCAGATATCTTTTCTGGGCAGATGAAATTATGATCTCAAGATCGTTCTTTAAAAAGTACTTTCTGCTTAATACATATCCGCTTAGAATGAAGAAGATATGTACACAAAAACTGCCGCATGTAAGAAACCTCCATACACTCTCTCCATAGGTAAGCTCAAAACCATTCAAATGCGAATCGGCCGCAATGTGTGTGTAGTATGCCGGGTAAAATGCCAATCCGAAATGGTGAAAGAAAACGCATAACGCGGCAAGCCCCCGGATACCATCCAGATATAGTACTTTGGAACCGCTGTTACTCTGTTTTGTCATCTCGAAAGGTCGCTGCAAGGTATAAAAAGTAAGTAGTAATTGGATGGAATTTGTATTATCTCGCTGGTTTGAGGGGCAATATTCTGTGTGCTATTTCGTTAGTTTTAGTAGCTTGCCGCTTATGAAGAGTTTATTGTGCCTCCTGCTAATTTCTGCGTCTCTCACCCTGCATGCACAGGACACCACCGCACATGGGGCTGCACCCGCGTTTCGTAAAGGTAGCTACCTTGTCACTGCCGGTATCGGCTTTATGAACAGCTATCGCGATGAGTATAGGGTGCCGCCTTCCTTCGAAAAAGGAAACATTACCGGGTTCGCGCCTCTTTTTGTACGAGGCGAATACGCTGTATCTGATCGGGTAAGTCTCGGTGCCACGTTCAACCATAGTTTGCTGTATTTCAACTCTTTTCGCTTATATCCATCCTTCAACGGACCGGTGAAGCGATATACTGCCGATCAGTTCAGGGTTTTTGGCGTGGGGCTCTCTGCCTGGTACCATTTCAGGCATCTGTTTAATATTCCCGGTCTCGATCCTTTTATAGGCATCGGTGCCAACATCAATAACGAACGCCATACCGCAATGCCCGAGGGCGACAGTACCGTACGTTTTCGCACACACACTGTGACTCCGCTCGTAAAGGCCGGTGTACGATACTATCTTTCAGATAAAGTAAGTTTGTATGGCGATGCGGGATTCGATAAATTCAGTGTTGTGTCACTGGGTGTCACCTGCCGTTTCGATCGCCGCATCAGGTAAGTACCAGCGTCTCTTCCTTTCCATTCTGCATAGCACAATGCAGCCCAAACTCATTACCTTTGCGCCTACAACTGTATAGGTTATGAGAATTCACCGCGAAGGGTACATGTATATACTCATTGCCACCATCCTTTGGTTCGTATTGGGGTGGGCGGCAAACCACTTTATTCCCGATTCACTTTTCTGGCTCACGGCAGTCATCACTTTTGCCCTGTTCCTGCTTTGGTTCTGGGTAGTAGCGTTCTTCCGTATGCCCATTCGCAATATGGTGCATGGTGAGACAAAGATAATTGCCCCTGCCGACGGCAAGGTGGTAGTGATAGAAGAAGCATTTGAGCCCGAATACTTCAAGGAAAAAAGGTTGCAGGTGTCAATTTTCATGTCACCTATCAATGTGCACGTAAATCGTAATCCTGTTAGCGGTGTTGTCAAATACATGAAATACCACAAGGGTAAGTACCTCGTTGCCTGGCACCCCAAGTCATCTACTGAGAATGAAAGGACCACCATCGTCCTCGGAAACGACAATGGCGATATCCTTATGAGGCAGATCGCCGGCGCCCTTGCCCGCCGCATTTGTTTCTATGTGAAAGAGGGCGATGTGGTGACACAGAACGAAGAATTCGGGTTCATTAAGTTCGGCTCCCGGGTCGATCTGTTCCTGCCTTTAGGCACCCGTGTCGATGTTAAGATCGGCGACGTGGTGAAAGGTGGCGTATCAGTTATTTCACATCATTGGTGATCTCAATCACGTTCCATATTCTGTAATTCCTTATTTTTGTATCTCAAAACCGAATAAAAAATGAAAAAAATAACATTGTTACTGGCTTCAGTCCTTATGCTGGCTGGTGGTGCCATCGCTCAGGAAAAAGCATGCTGCAAGAAGAAAGGCGAAAAGTGCTCTAAAGAAGAGAAAGCTTGCTGCAAAAAAGGCGAAAAGAAATCTTGCCACAAAGACGAAGAGTCTAAAGAAGCAAAGAACTCTAAAGAAACAAAAGAACTGAAAGAAACTAAGTAATTTCATATCAGTACTTAAACAGAAAGTCCCCGCGTAAGCAGGGACTTTCTGTTTTTAGTGCCGTAGGGAAAGGAATCCCTCTGGTTATATCTTATTTACGCGCTTTTCGTGGCGTCCGCCTTCAAAAGCGGTGGAAAGGAACGTATTCATCATTGCTTCGGCAGTAGCCGGGTCCACAAACCGGGCAGGTATGCACAACACATTGGCATTGTTGTGTTGCCTTGCCAGCGAAGCCAGCTCCACATTCCAGCAAAGTGCGGCGCGCACACCCTGGTGTTTGTTGGCCGTCATACACACGCCGTTACCGCTTCCGCATATCAGTATCCCTACCGATGCGTTCCCTTCTTCCACCATGGCCGCAACCGGGTGTGCATGATCGGGATAGTCAGTGCTGTCGGCGCTATTCGTGCCCTTGTCTGATACCTGCCAGCCTGCAGCGGTTAGCAATGTTTTCAGTTGCTCTTTATACTCATATCCTGCATGGTCGCAGCCTATTGCCAATGGCAGATTCTTGTCAAACGTAGTATTACTCATATGGGTCGTTATCTTTTTTCATTGCTTCTTTTAGCCTGCGGGCCTTCAAAGCCCTTGCGCTGATCATTACTGATATCTCAAACAACAAATATAATGGTGTAAATACCAGCAGACAACTGAAAACATCCGGTGGTGCTATCAGCATCGCCACAATAAAAAGTATAAGGAAAGCGTACCTTCTTTTGTCTTTCAGAAATTGAGGAGTCAGTATCCCTATCCGCGTAAGGAAGAACACGATCATCGGTAACTCGAACACCACGCCCAGAGCCAACACCAGGTTGCTCATGGTGTCGTAATAGTTCTCAATGGTGATCACATTCTCAAAAAGAGGGCTGAGCTGGTAATTACCAAAAAAGTGAATCGTATAAGGGGCAACAATGAAGTAAGCAAAACTTACACCCATAAAAAACAACAACGAACACCAGAACACAATACCCCGTGCCATTTTAAGCTCGTTGTCCTTCAGTGCGGGGCGTATGAACTTCCACAATTCCCACAATATGAATGGGAATACCAGAATAAAACCCATTGCCACTGAAACTGATAGACTCATCATGAACTGACCCGTCACTGCCGTGTTCTGGAACTTCATATTAATACCCTGCAAACAGAACGAATCTGAATGAAGGAAGCGCCCCAGTGCGCAAAAGGCTCTGTAAGAAATAAACTCCTTATGTGCCGGACCCATCACAACTTTGTCGAACAGCCACTCCACTTTCGTGAAAACGACTATCGAGCCGATAACTATCGCTATTGCACTGCGCACAATATGCCACCTCAGCTCCTCGATATGGTCGAGGAAGTTCATCTCACCCTTAGGATTATTGTTTTGTTTGGCCACTTCGTTGTTTATGCGCTCTCCGCCCCGGGAACTGGTAACGGTGCGCAAAGTTATGGTTTATGTGCTTAGCCCGAATACCGTCTGCCGGAAAAGATGTTTCCAAATTCCGTAGCGCCCGCTTTTTAACTTTTTAGGCGGTTCTTTTTAATATCTTTGGGAACTAATTTAAGGTGCATGAAGCGTTTAGCGATTCTGGGGTCTACGGGTTCTATCGGCACACAGGCACTCGATGTGGTGGCTGCCAACCCAGACAAGTTCAAAGTAGAGGTCCTCAGTGCGCATAGCAATAGTGGCCTGCTCATAGAGCAGGCACGCAAATTTCGTCCGGCTGCCGTGGTTGTGACCGACGAGAAAAAGGTGAAAGAGGTGAAAGATGCACTTTTGATGCTTTCCATCAAGGTGCTTTCCGGCGATCAGGCATTGGCCGAGGTAGTTCAATGGGATACCGTAGACGTGGTTCTTGGTGCTATCGTGGGTTTCGCGGGCCTTCGCTCCACCCTTGCTGCCGTTGAGGCGGGCAAGGATGTGGCCCTGGCCAATAAGGAGACCCTGGTAGTGGCCGGTGAGATAGTGATGCAGCGTGCGGCCGAAAAGAAAGCACGCATCATTCCCGTCGATAGCGAACATTCTGCTATTTTCCAGTGTCTGGTAGGCGAAGATCCTTCCTCGGTCGAGAAGGTTATCCTCACAGCCTCTGGTGGTCCGTTTCTGGGTCGCAAGCCCAATTATCTGGTCAACGTAAAAGCATCGCATGCGCTCCAGCATCCAAATTGGACCATGGGGGCGAAAATAACGATCGATAGTTCCACCCTGATGAACAAGGGGTTGGAGATGATCGAGGCAAAATGGATGTTCAATCTCGCAAACGAACAGGTGGATGTTGTCGTACACCCGCAGTCTATCATTCATAGTATGGTTCAATTTACCGATGGCTCTGTGAAATCGCAGATGGGTCTGCCCGATATGAAATTGCCTATCCAATACGCGCTCGGTTATCCGCAGCGGATTACTAACAATTACAAACGGGTCGATTTCAAAGAATACTCAAAACTTACTTTTGAACCGGTTGACTATAAAACGTTCCGCAACCTCGAGATCGCACGCACATCTATGTTCAAAGGAGGTAACACTTCTTGCGTCATGAACGCGGCCAACGAAGTGGTGGTGAATGCCTTCCTGCACAACAAAGTGGGCTTCCTCGAAATGAGCGACATGATCGAAAAGACTATCGACAGTGTGTCATTCATAGAACATCCTACATTGGAAGACTATATTTCCAGCGACATCGAAGCACGTGAATATGCTGCAGAATTTATAAAGAAAAGTCAGTTGTCCATGTACTAAGTAAATACCCCCTCATAATCATAACAGTAATCAGAAGGAACTTTTCAGCGTCCGCAAATAATACCACGATCCGATAATGCATCTCGATACACTGATCTTAATGTCCGGCACCCCAGTAAAGGTGTTGCAGTTGTTTGTAGCTCTTTCCCTGCTCATTGTCCTTCACGAATTCGGACACTTCTTCTTCGCCCGCCTGTTCAAAACAAGGGTAGAGAAGTTTTACCTCTTTTTTGATTTCCTTTTTCCGTTCTCCGGAATGCTCAATTTCTCCCTGTTCAAAAAGACCAAGGGAGATACTGAATACGGTATCGGCTGGTTTCCCCTGGGTGGCTACGTGAAGATCGCGGGCATGGTCGATGAGAGCATGGACAAAGAACAGATGGCGCTCCCTCCGCAACCATGGGAATACCGCAGCAAAAAGGCGTACCAGCGTTTGTTCATTATGCTCGGTGGTATCATTGTCAATGTCATTGTGGCCGTAATCATCTACGTTGCCGTATTCGGCATTTATGGCGAGGAATACCTGCCGGTACAGAATGCTAAATATGGCATTATGGTCGATAGCACTGCGAAGGCGCTGGGGCTGCACAATGGCGATAAGATCGTTTCTGTAGATGGTGTGCCGGTTACCCGTTTCGAGAAGATTGTGAGTGCGGTGGTGCTCGATGAAGGCAAGTCTATTCAGGTAGAGCGCGACGGTCAGAAACTCGATGTCGCCGTAAAAGAAGGCACTATCCACTCTATCATTACAGGTGGTAAGGGTTCATTTATTTCAGCACGTGTACCCGTTGTGGTCGATGAAGTGGACAAAGGAACCGAGGCCGAGAAGATGGGTATGCAGCATGGCGACAGCATTATTGCTGTGAACGGTATTGCTGCTCCGTTCTACGATCAGTACGACAGTATC
>JBIKSN010000195.1:0-6107 GCA_044348585.1 Flavipsychrobacter sp. | reverse complement strand
CCTCTTTCTCGGCCTGCTTTTCGTCCATTCCGGCCTTTACCAGACCGGCAATTTCCTGCTTATAAACGTCGTTGAATTTTACATAGTAGTCGCCCACCAGGTGGTCGCCCTTGATGCCTGCCGATGCAGGTGTCGCCCCGTTGGCATACCACATCCAAGCTATCATGGACTTGCAGATATGGATACCCCTGTCGTTGATCAGATTGGCTTTGATCACCTGCTTGCCGTCCGCTTTGAGTATCTCAGACACCGCCGCACCCAAAAAGATGTTGCGCATATGGCCGAAGTGCAGTGGTTTGTTGGTATTGGGCGAAGAGTACTCCACCATCACACGGCTGCTGCTTTTTTGCTGCCTGCTGAAATCGGTTTTGGTGAAATTATTCAGCAGGTAAGACGTGCAATATTCATCTTTAACGGTAAGATTCAGGAACCCGCTCACGATCTGATAGGCAGAGAAAAGCCCTGATGTTGCCAGCAGGTGCTCACCCAGTTTGTTGCCCAGTTCGTCGGGTTTCATACGCAGCAGTTTCACAAATGGGAACAGTACTACCGTATAATCGCCGGTGAACTCTGGTTTTGTCTGGTTCACAGTGATCATAGATAGGTCGGTCTGAGCATCGGGGTATAAATGTTTCAGTGCGTCAAAAGCAGCGTGTTTTACCTGTGCGGCAAGCGTCATCGTAATTGTATTTGCCGCAAAAATAGTTCATAATTGTCGTCTTGGCGGGCTTGTTTTACATTGACGGGCACTCCATAGTTATAGGGCCTTCTGTATGAACCGTCGCAAGGTAGCATTGCTGCCCGCGGCAAAGACAATGTCCAGCAGACCCGGAATGGCAGCCAGCACTTTTCTTGATCGCAGATGCAGGCGCAGTTCGCTGCCCAGTCGCTGGTCTAGCGCCCTGTCGTACCCTTGCATAAATCCTGCTGAAAGATCGGAGCGCTCAAAACACGACATTGATTGGGTTGCCGCCAACAAACCGCTGACCATGGCGTTACCTATACCATCGCCAGACATAGGGTCTATGATAGATGCAGCATCACCGGTTAACATGTAACCCTCGCCCGATATGGCTACATTTCGTCCTCCCAGCGGCAAACCGAAACCCTCCAGCGGACCATCCTGCATCGCACCATTCAATCGAACCTTCAACTGGGGCGACTGGTCAATAAATTCGTAGAACAGCTTTTTGAGATCCAGCCGGCGACGCGATATTTCAGCCGATAACATCCCGAATCCTACGTTTGCCCTGTTGCCCGGCAGTGGAAACACCCACATATAACTCGGCAGGAAGTTTTTCAGGAAGTACACTTCGGTTGTGTCGGGGCGCAATGCGGTCACATTGTTGTAGTAGGCTCTCACCGAGCCTACATGGTTTGTCTTGTCCGTTACCCTTGCCGCCAGTTGACGGGCAGTTACACCGTTCGCTCCGTCAGCGCCTATCAGTAGTTTACACTGTAGAACATTGCCCGTTTTCGTTTGAAGAGAAAAGACTCCATCCTGTCTGCTTATGTGGGTCACCTGTTCACCTGTGAATACATTTATGCCGGTTGCGGCAGCTTTTTCAAACAGAAAATAGTCGAAATCCATTCTTGCGCAGGTGTATGCTTCTCCCTTCCAGTCAAATGCCAACTCCCTTTTTTTGTAGAACAGTCGGGTGGTCTTCGTGAGTAGTTTGGGGGCAAATTCCCGGAAGGGTGCTTCATATTCACGTCCTAGTTGTCGCAGTACTTTCACTGCCCGGCCGGGAATGGCGTCGCCGCACACCTTGTCTCTGGGAAATTCAGCGCGGTCGATCAATGCCACTTTCAATCCGCTGTTGCGCAACCCGATGGCACATGTACTGCCAGCCGGGCCTGCACCCGATATGATTATGTCGTAGACAACTTTGTTGGTTTCCGGCAGCATAAAACTAAAGGTAGCAAAAGTACACCTGCCATATCATTCGCTCTCATTATTCTGCCTTTTTCACTACCCTGATATTGTTTAGGTACAGTTCGTCCATTGCCGAGTTCAAAAACACATCAACGGCTTCTGCCGGTGTTTCCACTATAGGTATACCCCGTACGTTGAAAGATGTATTGAGCAGTACATACGTTCCCGTTAGTGTGCCGTAACGTTTTATGAGTTGGTGAAAACGTTCATTCCAGCTTTCGTCAACCGTTTGCACGCGGCAGCTCCCATCCACATGTACCACTCCTTTCAGTTTTTCGGCCCATTCCGGTCTTATCCTGTCTGTAAGTATCATGTAGGGGCTGTGCCATGCGTCTGCAAAGTAGTCGTTCACTTTTTCCTTAATTACAGATGGGGCGAACGGTCTGAAGTCTTCTCTGTTTTTGATGTCTCTGTTGATCCTAAGTTGTATAGCGGGCAGTCGAGGATCGGCAAGTATACTCCTGTGTCCTAATGCTCTTGGGCCTATCTCGGCACCACCCTGAAACCACCCTATTACCTTGCCGTTTGCCAGCGCATCAGCGCCGTGCACCACTACGTCCCCACATTCCGTCCAGCTCATCTGGTCGCTGTTTTTGTGTTCCTGCAGTGTATTCAGGATGTCGTCATTGCTGTATGTTCTGCCAAGGAAGATGCTCTTCACCGGGGTAGGTCGTTTATTCCCCAAGTGGTGAATGTATCCATACCATGCACAACCAATGGCCAGTCCATTGTCGCCGGCAGCCGGCTGAATGAATAAGTCCTTTATAACCCCTTCGCGCAACAATGCCGCATTGGTCACTGCGTTTAGTGCCACACCACCGGCCAGTGCCAGCGGGGTGCCTGCAGGCAAGTGTTTCATCCTTTCCTTTACCAGGTATGTTACTGCACGGGTAGTTTCCGACTGCACCCACCTTGCAATATCTGCATAGTGTTGAAAATGTTGCGTGAATTGCTTGTATGACGTGCGCGGCATGCAAAATTCCTGGTCAAAGTGACCATGTTTCACAAAGACCCGCCCCTCGGCAAGCAGGAAGATCGGCGAGCGGTTGGTTGGTCTGCCATACGGCGCTAACCCCATCAGTTTGCCCGCATCATCCATATTGCCGAAGCAGTAATTGCTTGCCGCGCTGTACACGCCACCAATAGAATTACGGATCGTTGGCATCCGGAAATTACCCGTTACGTCCGTGTGGTTCATTACTGATAGATCCTTTATTAAAGGTGTCAGTGTTCCCTTATCAAACAAATAGAAACTATCTTTCTCACAATACATTCCCGGTTCACGGCCTATGTCGGGAGGCATGTCGCACTGTTTGTCATCACATTGGTCCAGCGGGCTGCCGCAGCCATCTATCACCAGCACCGCGCACATAGGGTAGGGCGCCGATGCTGCCGCGCTCCAGGCATGTGCCAGATGGTGTGAAATGGATAGAACGGGTACAGACGTATCGGCTATTGCCCGTGGCCCCAGGTAATGTGCCCGTGCAATAGACTCTTTCTCAAAATTAGCTGCCTGAACTATCAGTGTGAGTTCGTGCTTTCTTATACCTGCAACGTCAAGGCAATACTGCACGGCAAGTTGGTCATTCCCGCCATCATGTTTCTTGCGGGTAAGGCGTTCTTTTTCTATGGCTGCTACCGGTACTCCGTCCTTAAGCAAAAAGGCCGATCCATCGTGCGAAAGACCAGTACCCAGTACATATACAGGTTGTGTCATGCAAGGCTTTGTTACTAACAAAATTCAAAACGGCTAAAGTAGCATTAGCTTCCTTAGCCGTTATAGGTGTTTTTACCTGTTTTTTGTCTTGCGATAGCTATGTCAGGTTACAGATCGTTCGATGCCGTATCCGCAATATCTTTCAGACCCGTTGTTGTCATGATGTACTCAGTGTTGTTGTCAAAATCCATGTCGTCATTGTCCGACCAGTGGCGCGATCTGTAAACCCCGTTACCGTTTACATTGATCGTGTACCAGCTATACTCATTGATGTCTTCGCTTACTTTGAGTGTCTTACCCAGCGGTACTTCCACAGTGATCAGCACCTGTTGATTGCAGAATTTATCGTGGCTGCTCACAACAAACCCGCGTGGAAGTGTCAGTATGGTGTCCAGCTGGCTAATGACAAATGAGATCTTGTTCGCCTTCACGCTCGCCTCCCGAGACGAACTGCCACGGCTCGACCGCGTCTCATATACATGAAACAGGGTGTCCTCACTTCGTTCTATGTTCAGTTTCACATTGTTCAGCCACAGCGTATTGCGATCCATCAGTTTGAATTCATCATTGTCATCGTTCATATCGTTGAACCAACGGTTATATTTCATGCTTTTGACAGGGAGCATAGCGTCGTCAACTTTCACAAACAGTCTGCCGGTGCTGGGTTGTGCAATTTGCAGTTCCTCTTCAATGGTGCCCGTATTGCTGAAGTTGGCAGCGATCTTGCTGCCTGTTGTTGCCACAATGAAGATACCTATTATCCAAAGTGCCGAGAATATATAGGCAAGGTAGTGCCTGCGCGAGCGTGCTCCAGTCATTCTGCGAATGAGCCATACGGCCATTGCGAGTAGAGGCATGCCCATAGCCAGACCTATGCCTATCCACACAATTGAATACTCCTGGCTGTCGCTCAGGAAAAAGGCAGCATACGGACTGATAGCGGTACCTGCAACAATTAGGCCTATTAAGCCTGCAAACAAGCCCAGGGCTATAGAACCGGCAACCACCAGCAGGAAAGATTTTACAAGGATGGCAATGATGCGTCCTATGCTGCTACCCACACTTCTTGTGGCATTAGCTGCTGCGGTGGTGCGTGCCTGTGTCGCGGCTTTGATAGAGTTGATGTCTATCTTTTCGCCACGTAATTCCATTTTTTCTGTGCCCGATGTTGCATAGGGTAGGGTTATCCATAATATTAGATATAGCAGGAATAGCGTGCTGCCGAACGATCCGAGGAATATACCAGGGGCCAAACCAATGTGCCAGGTGAATATGCCCATACTTTTAAAGAACACACTGATGATGAGCGGTAGCAGGAAAATGGCGCGCACTTTCCAGCTATCCAGTTTGAAGTAGACAGCCATACCGCCGCAAACCCCGGCTATCACCTTGTCATCGGGGTTTCGGTAGAGTCTGTGGGTGGTATTCGTCTCTATACTCTGCATGGGCACTATCAGCCACAGCAATATATAGATCCAGAACAGCGCCCCGAAAAGGAACACGAATAGTATACGCACTACTACCGGATCCATATTCAGGCGTGCAGCAATGCCGCTGCACACGCCGGCGATGATCTTGTCATCGGCATTTCTGAACAGGCGCGTTTGTTCAGGTCGCGGGGCCTGGTTGTCGGTCCTTGTCTGTTTGTTACGGTCCTGTTCTGATGTCTGTTCTTCACCGTCGGCAGCCATCAGGTCTTCTATCCTGCCTATGCTATCTATCACCGCATTCATGTCTGCACTGTTAATGCAGGCAGCTCCCTGTTTCAGCCTTGCTGTAAGCAGTTCGGCAATGCGGTTCTCTATGTCGTTGATGATCTCCTCTCCGCTTTCTTCGTTGGCAAAGTGGCGGCGCAGACTATCGGTATATTGTTTCAGGTGGTTGTAGGCCGTTTCTTCTATCGGAATGACGCGCCCCTGAAAATTGATATTGATTACCTTTTCCATATTATTGTTTTGTGCGGTGTGTGTCAGAGTTTTTTTTACTGCGGTTGTTCTTCGTTTTCCGGTTTCGGGTCTTGCGTTGGTCCTGCTGTTTCTTCTGTTACCGGCTTTAGCGAGTCTTCTTTATTTTTCAGTTTATTCACTGCGTTGGCCAGTTCGTTCCAGGTATCTTCAAGTTGTTTGTAAAATGCTATACCCTGGTCGGTGAGCGAAAAGTACTTGCGTGGTGGCCCCGAGTTGCTCTCTACCCAACGGTAGGTGAGCATACCTGCATTTTTTAGTCTGGTCAGCAGCGGGTATAAAGTTCCTTCCAATACCTGCAGTTTCGACTCCTTCATTTCTTCGACAATATCACTCGGATATGCCTCACCGCGCCTTATCACCGACAGTATGCAGAACTCCAGTATTCCCCGGCGCATCTGGCTTTGTGTGTTCTCTATGTTCATCTTGTTTTCCATAACAGGAACTATTTACCACACAAAAGTATGTACAGTATGGTACTTAGCAGCAC
>JBIKSN010000283.1:0-3923 GCA_044348585.1 Flavipsychrobacter sp. | reverse complement strand
ATATTGATCACAAAAATGAAATGGCTGCGATAGCCATTACAGGCAAACACACAAACACATGGAACCAGGAGAAACGGTGACCACCACACAAAAAAGCACCATTCGCACAGCACTTGCAGCACTGCTATGCGTTACCACCTCCACCCTCTCATTTGCACAAAACGATTTCTGCAATACTAAAAACACCGCCTACAAGGCCGGTGAGAAACTGACCTTCCACGCCTATTACAACATGGGTTTTATATGGATCTATGCCGGTAATGCGGTCTTCACCGTACAGTCGCAGATGTATAATGGCCGCAAAGTGTATCACGTGGTGGGCGATGGCCGCACGGCAAAATCATATGAATGGTTTTACAAGGTGCGCGACCTGTATGAAAGCCATATAGACCAGGAAACACTATTGCCGCTGCACCACGTACGTGCCGTGAGCGAAGGAACACTCAGCTACAAACACGAGATCGCTTTTGACCGTACAGGCAAGACCGCCACGACCGCCAATGGCAACAAGTACCCCATCTCGCAATGCACACAAGACGTGGTATCGGCGATCTACTTTGCCCGTAACATAGACTACAGCAAGTACAAACCGGGTGACAAGATACCTTTCGAAATGTTCCTTGACGACAAGACCTATCCGCTGTACATCAAATATATGGGACGTGAAAAAGTAGAGACCAAGCGTGGTACATTCAACGCTATCAAGATAGTGCCGCTGCTCATTGAGGGCACCCTGTTTCAGGGTGGAGAGGGCATGGCAGTGTGGGTGAGTGACGATAAGAACCACTTGCCATTGCGCGTGAGCAGCCCGATAGTGATCGGCAGCGTAAAAGCAGACCTGATGGAGTACGAGAACCTGAATAATCCGTTCAGTTCCGTCATTAAACTGGATGACTAAAACAGGCGTTTATTCTTGCGGACGGTAACGAGGTATTCCTCGAGGTCTTTAGATGGCTTCAACCAGAGCAACATCAGCACGTAGATCACCACTATCGCAAATGACCGAAGTCCGGCATCGAGCGCGGTATTGATGTATATGTGACGCACCTGACTAAAGAAATGCGGCAACAACAAACCGGCGGCCAACGCAGGCATAGCCGCCGCAACCACCCTGATCGTGCGGCCTGAGAACGGTAACATGTTCAGTTTCTTCCAAACAAACCAACACTTTGCAGCATTGAACACCACTATGGTAATGGTGGTGCTCCATGCTGCACCAAAGATGCCGAACTGAGGCACCAGAAACCTGATGAGCAAGAACAGCGAACCCATAAGAATGAGTGACAGGTAGAAGTTGAACTTGTAATAGTTGGTGATGGACAACACCTGATCGTTCATGCCGGTGGCAATATTGACGAGCTGGCCGGCAAACAGGATAAGGAACACAGGCGCCACATCGGCATATCCCTTGCCTACAACGGCTACCAGCCCCGGCAGGTTGCAACAAAGCAGTAGTGCCACTGCGACGGTGGCAATGAAGATATTGATGGACGAACGCACGAAGAGGTCGGCAGCCTTGACATGATCGTTCTCGGCAAATGCTTTTGCCAGTACTGTGAAACTGGCTGTGGTCATAGCCTTGGTGGGTATCTGAAGGAAGGAAATAAGGAATACTGCGACCCTGAATACCGCCACCACTTCAAAGCCCTTGTGATCATAGAGCGGAAGCAGCATGGCATCGAGGCTTGCGATAAGATTTACTGATGCTGTCAACAGGAAGTGGTACCAGGTAAACTTAAACAGATCACTGTATTCGGCGCGGGAAAGGTCGGACAGGCGCAGAGAAAATCCGAAATTCTCTGTACGCATTGCCAACAGGGCAAGTATAACCACAGGCACTACATATATGAGCACTGTACCTATGACCAGCACATCAAAGTCCACATAACCGAATGCGAACAACAGGATGAGCACGATGTTCACCACGCGCAACACAACCTCGCGCATAAACGCGGCCACTGCCACCTTTAGTTGTGTGCCCAGATAACTCTCGAACAACATGAGATATATGAACATGACCGTGAAGGCAGGCAGCCAGATGAAGTAGCGGTCCATGAGGGGCTGATCGGCAGGCTGGAAGTGATTCAGTATCCAGGTGCGTAAAGAAAGATAGAGGGTCGCGCCGATAACCGCCAGCACACCCGGCAACAGGAAGCTCCAGGTAAGCAGAGCTCTTCGCTTTCGCTCATCGTGGTTATAACGATGGATATAGACGACAAGAGTATAGTTGATACCAAACAGCATAAGCTGCGATATGGTAACGGCATAGTTGGTAAAGTTGCCTATGAAGCCATATTGCTGCCGAGCTATGAACTTGACAGACAACGCCATAATAACCGCACCGAGCACTGCGCCCGTAGCTGTTACTATTGCATTTTTGGCAGACTGCCTGAAAACTATACCCATTGAAAATTATTAGGCTGTGTCAGCTGACGCTGACCCGGACAAAAGTAGCTATATACCTGTGAATCCATAAGTATGAAACGAGTAAAAACAACTGTTTGTAACAAGTTTAACGTCAGATAAAGCTCGTTAGAATATAAAAATTAATACTATTTCAATTCGGTTCGATTTTATGAATATAAACCTTCAATAGGAGTTAACCGCCTGTCGGGAAGCAATGAAAATCAGGTCAGAAAATGTGTGGCCGCAAGCCATCACGGATTTTTGCGACCTACTACCACAAAATTCAATGTTGAACTATAGTCTTTATCGGAACGTTCAAGGAATGAAAAAATAGCATTGATCACCCATTTAATACGGAATACGAAATAGAAGGCCCTCAACACCCTGCGTGTGAGGGTTTTCTTTTCAAGCGATGATCTGATGCTGTTGAGCATAAGCTGACCAACCAGAGCCCACTTGCCTCCGTTTGGAGTTATCTCTACAGGTGTAAATCCATACTCGTTCAACAGCCATTCAAATCCATATTGAGTGAACCTGAAAAAATCATGTGGCACCTCGTGATGCTCCCATGCCATGGGGCCTGAGAGAATTATGTAACCACCGGGTTTTAATATCCGCGATGCTTCTGACAATAACTTACGATGGTCTGCAACGTGCTCAATAACCTGAGTAGTAAATATGGTGTCTTTACTTGCGTCGGGCAGAGGAATTTCTGTTGCAGGGCAAATGATGTCTACCAGCCCATCGCTTGACTGTACAATGTCGCAACCAGTATAACCGGTGATCTTGCCTTCGAAAAAGCAACGATACGGTTTGTTGCCACATCCTATATCAAGCACCTCGCCGGCAGCGTAGTTTTTTATCGCACGTTCAAGATCAGCAAACAGAAATTTGTACTCGAGATAATAAGGGTCGTTCATACCAGTTTTGGGAACTGATAAACGCTCTAACTTCTCAGATCGTGCATTAAGGGAGTTGTCCATTACAGATATTTACGGAGCTTCCCCTGCTCAACCATTGAGGCGAACTTTTTAGGGAAATATAGTTTTAGAATGATCTTGAATAAGTAACCGAAAAATCCGGAACGGAACTTGTTCAGGATGTTCTCGTCAATGTACTGCGGGCCGAAGTAGGCATCATGTTTTTTTATAAAATAATCGGTGTTCTTGTTCCCCTTTATTTTATTCGCGATCAGCCGTTTGATCTGGGAATTCTTAGCGACACGATAGTCGAATAATGGCTTTTCTATGTAATGAAATTTATACCCCTTAAAAGCTGCACGCATCCATAGTTCCCAATCTTCTACTCCAACAATTGTCGGGAAGGGATCATAACCACCGATCTCGTCGAACATCTCTCTGCGGAACATGGAACAGTTATCAATAAAATTGTCCAGCATGAGCCGCTGTAGATTAAAAGGACCTGCCTTGCGAATACCGGTCTCCGCCCCAAATAAATGATAGTCGCAGTACACTATCATCGTTTCGGGGTGTTTTTCAAAAACTCTCAACGCCTCA
>JBIKSN010000193.1:0-6163 GCA_044348585.1 Flavipsychrobacter sp. | reverse complement strand
TGTTTGTTTGTTTATGCCTGATCAGTCGTGTGTTGTGATAGATACTGAAAATGAATAGTTTACCCTTTTTATCGTGTCGCTCTTTTTTCTGGTACTGCTACTTTTCGTTTTGTTTACTACTCATTTGAGTTGCAATAATTTGGTGTTATCGGATCGTATTCTGATGTTTTGCCGCTTTTATAGCTAACCATTTCTTAATTATTAGGCAAAATTAATAGATAGAAAATATGATTATACTACTTAGATTAGTAGTTTATGGGGTGATATATGTCAGATGTGTATAAAATAAAGAATTGATCAAAATCTGGCTTTGCCAACTGTTGTCAATTATCGTAACTCCTTTAGTAGGAGTATTATTGGTGTGGTAGCATGTATATTTGTTGATAACAAAAGAGTGATAAAACAAGTATGGAACATAGTTTTTTACTAGGTGGAGATCTGTTGATAAACAGGATGGGTTTTGGTGCAATGCGCATAACCGGTAAGGGAATATGGGGAGCTCCGGAGGACAGAGAACAGGCAATAGCGGTGTTGAGAGGCTTGCCTGAATTGGGCGTGAATTTTATCGACACAGCCGATAGTTATGGTCCGAATGTGTCGGAAGAACTGATAGCAGAGGCATTACATCCTTATGTAGAAGGAATGGTCATAGCGACAAAGGGAGGTTTTATGCGGACCGGACCTAATGAGTGGCATATCAACAGCGACCCTGATCATTTGAAACGTGCGCTGGAAGGCAGTTTGAAACGATTGAAAGTAGATTGTATCGATCTGTACCAATTGCACCGCATTGACCCGAATGTGCCTTACGAAGCGTCTCTGAAGTTTCTGAGAGATGCACGTGATCAGGGTCTCATCAGGCACATAGGTCTTTCTGAAGTGAGTGTTGATGAGATAAAGAAGGCACGGGAGTATGTGGATGTGGCTACGGTTCAGAATAAGTATAGCATTGTTTTCAGAAAATGGGAGCGGGAGCTGGAATATTGCGCCCAGAATAACATAGGGTTCATTCCGTGGAACCCGATTAATGCCGGGAACATCTTGTTTGTAGAGTTATTGAAAGAATTGGCTGAAAATTATTCGGCAACTATGCAACAGGTAGCATTGAGTTGGTTGTACTATCATGCTCCCAACATCATACTAATACCCGGCACATCGAAGTTGGCGCATCTCAGGGAAAACGTGGCTTCCGTGAATGTGAAGTTGAGTGCCGAAGACATGACGCGAATGGCAAACTTAGCCGTATAGGTGTGAAGTTTTCTAACGTATCAAAATGATCTTGCCGTTTCCTCCGGCTGCAATTGTGGTAGTGCCCGTCCTTGCGCGTTTCACCACATGCAACTGTCGGTCGTCGGAATACGGATGCCAGTTTCGGCCGTTATTGTAGGAAATGTCTATGCCGCGCGGCCCAAGGGTCAGAATGGATTGCTTTTTGTCTGGTGTAGCCCGGCTGATACATTCGCGGTATCCACGTGGTGGTACTTTAGGTCGGTGCCATTTCTTGCCTGCATTTCGGGTATAGAACGCGTTGTTCGTTGTAAGGGTGTCCTGCTTGTAATCTCCGCCCGCAATGAGCCACTTTTTTTCGCTTACCGCATAAAAAGAAAAGATGCCGGTTGAGTTTTTTCCCTGAAGAATTGGTGTGCTGATGCGTTTCCAGGAACGGCCACTGTTCTTTGTTTCGAGAATAGCGGAAACAGTGCCGCCTGTGGCGATGATCCAATGACGGTTGGTGAACATGTGAACACAAGTGCCGCTTGCCGCGAATGATGCCTCGCCGGGATGCATTTCGGGACAACTGTCTGCGGGCAGGGTGGTCCACGATTCGCCGCGGTCGGTGCTTGACAGCACGAGTAGTCGGCTGTTTATCGGGTCGCCATATGCAATGCCGGTGCCACTTTCAGTAAAGGTGATGCCATCAATGAAAGCGTTTGTGTCGTCCAGTCGAAAGGTTTCTTTCCAATGCTCACCACCGTCGTGTGTAACGAAAATCACTGCCGGCGTTCCTGCATTTGCGATCACAGCAGAGCGTTCGTCAAAAGCGAATACACTTCTGAAGTCACATTTTTCGCAGCCTGGTACCCGGTGCCATTTCCATTGGGTGCCGCCATTTACCGAGACACCAACAGTTCCGTTGGTGCCACCGAGCCAGGCTATGCCGTCGTCTACCACAGACAGGCCGCGGAATGAGGCTGTGACACCACTTTTGATCTCAACTATGTTTGCCTTTTGTCCAAAAGAAATGTTTGGTGCAAAGGCAACGCAGAACGATAGCAGGCAGGTTGCAAGCGAAAGTAGCGTCTGTCTTGTCATCGGGTAGTTTGTGTGGTCCATTCGAATGTGTTTTTTGGGTCAGTTCACGGCTGTTGCGGGTCGCAGCCAGTGTTTCATTGCCGGAAAGACGTTTTTTGAAGGCTCTTTTTCAGAAACGTAAGTCATGCCCATCCATGCCAGCAGGTGGTGGCCAAGATATTGACCGTTTGTGAAATTCCTGATCAGATCTGCTCCGCCGCTCTTGTATCCGTATTCATGGAAAACCACTTCAGGTGCAATGTTCAGGTGTTTCAAAGCAGCCCAGGACCAAGCGATTGCTGCCATCTCGGCTCCACCCGCCTGCAGGTCTCCGTTTAT
Organism: Flavipsychrobacter sp.; assembly: GCA_044348585.1. Classification (GTDB taxonomy): domain Bacteria; phylum Bacteroidota; class Bacteroidia; order Chitinophagales; family Chitinophagaceae; genus Nemorincola. The sequence continues at coordinate 3,532 of JBIKSN010000193.1, read as the reverse complement.
GTTGTCGGGGCTTGAAACGATCTTTCTGTCTTCGGGCAGCAAAACAGCGACATGACCGGCCTCGTGCAGCAGGTCGCCGGGGTGTTTCATTCTTTCGATATCATACCAGATCGTCCCGTTCCTGATGTCGATGCCGGGAAGGAATGTATCGTTTGTTAGTGTCTCGGGCATGCAGGGAATACCAATCTCATTAATGAAATGGATGATGTTGGCCGTGTGGTCTTTCATGGCAAAAATTAAGACTTCAAATATATTATTTGCTATCGGGAAAGGGAAGTGTGGGTGCTGATATTCCTCAAAGTTTAAAATGTTCGGAAAAGTGACATAAATCAGTCATTGAAATGACGTGTCTATGACACGGATTTTATGCAACGAAAAGCCGTGAAAGTACCTTTGCGTTGTAGTTCGTAAGACATCAATGAGTACACAGACAGGTCAATATTTTCATGAGTTCAGGGTTGTAGGTATCAACTACAAGAAAAGCGAAGCGTCCGTAAGAGGGATGTACGCTGTGAATCAGGATCAATATGCGACCCTACTTTCAACTGCGTCGGAGTATGGGGTTAGGGATTTCTTTGTTCTCTCTACCTGCAATCGTACAGAAATATACGGTATCGCGGAAAGTGATGAACAGTTGAAATCATTCGTGAGCAGTGTGTGTGCGGGCGATGCGGAGACTTTCGCGCGTTTGTGTTATTCAAAGAAGGGAACAGATGCTATAAAGCACTTGTATCAGGTAGCGGCCGGTCTCGATTCCCAGATCCTGGGAGACTTTGAGATCATGGGGCAGATAAAGGCTGCGGTGAAGGTGGCAAAATCCAACGGATATATAAAGACCTTCATGGAAAGGTTGCTCAATTCGGTGATGCAATCGTCTAAGGCTGTTAAGACCCATACAGAGCTTAGTGGTGGTACCGTATCCGTTTCATTCGCAGCGATCCAGTACCTGAGAGAGTACGTAATGGATGTTCGCGACATCAGGAAGATGAAGATAGTGCTTGTGGGGACGGGTAAGATAGGTAGGGTTACCTGCAAGAATCTTGTTGATTATCTGGGCACCCGCAACATCCTTCTTATCAACCGTACCGAAAGCACCGCGCAGGAGCTTGCATCCGAGATGGGACTTATGTCCGCACCGTTAGAGCACTTGGGGGCTGAGTTGAGAACAGCAGACATTATTCTTGTTTCTACCAATTCGCCTGAGCCAGTTGTTCTTAAAGAACACCTGGAAGGCGCCGGAAAGAAACTTATCATAGATATTTCAGTTCCCTGCAATGTGGCGGAAGACGCTCAGCGTCTCGAGGATGTGTCTTTTGTAGATGTGGATACACTTTCTAAGATAAAGGACGAAACACTGCAGAAGCGTAGTGCCGAGGTGCCTAAAGCAATCGCAATAATAGAAGGGCATGTTGCGGAATTTGGAGAATGGTGCGCGATGCGCAAGCATGTACCGGTTCTCAAGGAGGTCAAAAGCAAGTTGCTCGGTCTGCCGATCGCTGCCGGGGTTTTCGGGCACGTAGCTGAGTCTGCTATCAAGGAGGAACGTGCGCAAAAAGTGATCAACTCTCTGGCATCGAAGATGCGTACAGAAAATACCCTTGGTTGCCAATATATTCAAGCCATTAACGATTTTATAGCCTGATGATACAAAAAGTGATCCGTATCGGGACCCGAGAAAGTCAACTTGCGGTGTGGCAGGCTACACGTGTGCAGGAGCTCCTGAAGGGGTTTGGATATAGTTCTGAGCTGGTATATATAAAAAGCGAAGGAGATACGGACCTGAAGACGCCACTCTATGAGATTGGTGTTCAGGGGATATTTACCAGAGCCCTCGATATTGCCTTATTAAATGGCGACATTGATATAGCCGTACATTCTATGAAGGATGTGCCAACGGTTATGGCCGCCGGAATAGTGCAGGCAGCAGTATTGCCGAGGGCTTCATATTCCGATATTTTAGTGCCCGGTCCCGGCTTCAACGAACAGGATGGCGTGCCGAGGGTTATTGGAACAAGCAGCGTAAGGCGCAAAGCGCAGTGGTTGCATCGATACCCGGCCGACAGATTGGAAAATCTGAGAGGCAACGTAAACACCCGTCTCAGAAAGGTAGCTGAAAGCAATTGGCACGGAGCAATTTTTGCCGCGGCAGGCCTGGAGCGTATAGGTTTGCGCCCCGAAAATGCTATATCGCTCGACTGGATGTTACCGGCACCTGCACAGGGGGCTATTATGGTTGTATGCAAGGCAGGTGATGACCACAGTCTGGAGGCCTGTGTTTTGTTGAATGATGAGGATACCGCATTGTGTACACATATTGAGCGTCAGTTCCTTAGAACTTTGATGGGTGGCTGCACAACTCCGATAAGTGCGCTGGCCCGAGTTGCGGATGGTATGGTCTTGTTTGACGGTAGTATCCTTGATGTAGACGGGATAGAGAAAATGGCGGTCAATAAATCGGTTTTATCATCTGAGGCTAAAGGATTGGGTAACATTGCCGGCGAGGAGTTGTTGGCAATGGGAGCCGCCCGACTGCTCGCAAAATAGCCTTCAGATGAAGAAAAGATCGATCCTAAGTACTGCTATTTTAGGTGAAGACATAACCAGTAAGGTTGACACGAGCCTGTTTTCCATAACCGAGTTGGCATTTATCGATGTAAGATCATTGGATGGATTCGAGCTGCGGAGATCGATATATAATTATACATCTGCAGGTTTGCCGGTGGTATTTACAAGCAAAAATGCTGTGAAATCGATAGTGGCGCTTGTGGGAGATAACAAGCCTGAATGGAAGATATACAGTTTGGGACCGAGTACCGGTAAGCTTGTGGCGGAAGCATTGCCAGGCTCTGCAATTGTGGGAACTGCACCATCTGCGGAACAATTGGTTAATATTATTGTGTCGGATGGTAATAAAGAAGTGGTGTTCTTTTGCGGCGATATTCGGCTGGACACGTTGCCCGATCGGTTGGGGAAGGCAGGTGTGCGTGTGAGGGAGATAATAGTATATGAGACAATTTCCGCACCCGAAAAGATCGATGGGGTATTTGACGGAATATTGTTTTTTAGCCCAAGTGGTGTGACGAGCTTTTTTTCTGCGAATGAAGTGGGGCCGGAAACTGTACTTTTTGCAGTCGGAAGTACCACGGCGGCGGAAGTGGCGAAATACACCACCGGTAATAAAATATGTGTTAGTGAGGTGCCTAAGAAAGAAGAAGTGCTGAAAACGGCTATCGGGTATTTCTTGGGAAATGAGTAGTTATTTCGGAATTAAAAGTTTTAGTAAGTTTCATAAATAATTAAATATCAAGTAGATGTCAGTTTTAAAAAATGATCTTATTCTTCGCGCGCTGAGGGGCGAAACTGTTTCAAGGCCGCCTGTTTGGATGATGCGTCAGGCCGGAAGGTACTTGCCTGATTATATCAAGTTGCGTGAGAAATATGATTTCTTTACCCGTGTTGAAACGCCTGAATTGGCATGTGAGATAACGCTGCAGCCGGTTGATCAGGTGGGTGTGGATGCTGCTATCATATT
>JBIKSN010000192.1:0-6197 GCA_044348585.1 Flavipsychrobacter sp. | reverse complement strand
GTCTGCAACGAAAGAGGGAACGTTTTTATGATCCCAGTAGAAGCCATAACACGCCATGACAAAGAAGGAGATCCCCATCCCTGCAACGGCATACATCGGAACCGAAAAGTCGGGGTTCTTCCAGGCAATAGAGATCAAAAACACTCCGACGCCAATGGTATAGACGTAAATTAGCCAGGTTAACACACGCCTGAAGCCTAGCTTTGATCTGATGTAGGTCACGTTGATGATTTCTACATCAAATGTACGGAAAGCAGTATGCCGGTCGCACACAACGAGCAAGTAGCGCGACAGGAGGTCGGTTTTTTGTGTTGGTCAACCAATAGGCGGGCGTTTCTCATTTCAATTCTTCCCTATTTTTGTTGAAAGATGTATCTATGAGGTATCTGAAGAGTTTTGCTATTCTGTTGTGTGTAGTGTTGTTTGCAGGTGCGCAGGTGGTGGCGCAAAATGCAGTGCATGATGCGGCACAGCGGAAGATAGACGAGAAGAAGTTGCAGGAGTATTTTCAGAAGAATGACCTGCACCCGAAGAAGGGGGCGGGTGGTATGTACTATACCATAACGAAGGAAGGAACCGGCAGACAGGTGCTGATTGGTGAAGTAGTGAAGATGAACTATACCGGCCGCCTGCTGGATGGTACGGTGTTTGACTCTAATACCGATCCTGCGTTCAGGCATCAGGAGCCGTTTGAGTTTCAGATAGGTTCGGGCAGGGTGATACGGGGCTGGGAAAAAGGCATACAGCAACTGAAGAAGGGGTCGGTGGCTACATTGTACATCCCTTCGCTGATGGGTTATGGCGAAGATGGCGGCCCACGTATTCCGGCAAACAGCATTCTGATATTTGATGTGGAAGTGCTGGACGTGACGAAGGGGGAATAGGCGAGTGGTGTGTTACGATAAAGCCGCGTGGGTGTCCCTGCCGGTATTTTAGTCAACGATTCCTGTGGTCGGCAATCTTTTCAACATTGCCATCCGGCTGGCGTGTATTATTTGCCGGTACATATTTCATTTCTGCATTAATTTTGTTTAATATTGCAGCTTAAAAATTAAACATTTATGATGTGTTGTTCCGTGCATAGGTTTTTTACAGTGTTTTTTCTTTTAATGCTAGGGGGGAGTGTAGCTGATGCGCAGCCATACCAGGTAGGGCACATAACAAAGACCTTTACCGATGCGGCAAGAAGTAACAGGTCGGTACCGGTAGAGGTATACTATCCGGCAGATGTGGCAGGCGACAACAAGCCGTTTGCTGCTGCCTATGCGGGCAAGGCACCTGTCATCGGTTTCGGGCATGGATTTGTAATGACCTACGATGCCTATGCGAACATAAGAGATGCAGTGGTGACCAACGGCTACATCATTGCTTTTCCGACAACTGAAGGCTCGTTTTCTCCGTCGCACAGCGAGTTTGGAAAGGACCTTGCGTTTGTGCTGCGTGAAGTGACTGCGTTGGGGTCGGAAACAACATCGGTGCTGTATGGTAAGGCAGATACCAATAACTGTGTGATGGGACATAGTATGGGTGGAGGCGCTGCGTTTCTGGCTCGTTCTTATGACCCGACGATAAAAGCCATGGTGACATTTGCTGCCGCCGAGACCACGCCATCTGCTATCAGTGCGGCCTCTTCTGTAAATGCGCCATCGCTTGTATTTGCCGGCGAAAACGACTGTGTGACAGCGCCGTCTACCAACCAGCGCCCAATGTATGACGCGCTTACGGCAGCCTGTAAACACTACGTTACCATTAAGGGGGGCAGTCATTGCCAGATGGCAGGAGCAAGTACTACGTGCAGTTTTGGTGAGGCTACGTGCACACCTGCACCCGGCATCACCCGTGCAGCGCAGCATGCGACCATCAATAAATACCTTGTGCCCTGGCTCAATTACACGCTGAAGGGCAACTGCGCTGCCGGCACTACATTTGAAACAGACCTGGCGGGCGATGGGGCTGTGACCTATGCGAAGAACTGCACCCTGTGCAGCACCACAGGTGTTGACTTTGGTAGCCCCATAGCAGGGTACTCGGTCTATCCCAATCCTGCATCAGACAAGATAGTTGTTCACAGTGACCGCGAGGCTGTGTCCCACATTGTTTTTTCTCAGGTGACGGGTCGAGTGGTTTATGACGGACATTTCAGCGGTACCACCACCATACCTTCATCGTCCTTTCCGGCAGGTGTTTACTTGTATCGGATATCGGATGGGGAAGCGATAACCGCTGTTGGTAGATTGGTAGTGTCGCATTGACCTGATCGACTGACAAAACACTCCATAAGCTTTACCTGAAAGACCACCGGCAAACGGTGGTCTTTTCCTTTTTGGGCAACAGCGGCCGGGACAAAATGGTGCAGCTTAGAATAGTCGTAAAAAAATATTCATTTAAATTTCTATGATTTTAAAACAGAAATTATAATCTTTACGAATTGGCTTAACAAAATGATTGCATTATTAGGTTAAGTACTTTAAGATTCTCCTCCCAAAAACATAAGCTATGAAAAAGACACTATTTCGTGTTGTATTGGTGATTGTGATCCTGTTCGGGTCGCTGATAGCATACATCAGTGTGGCAGGCAATAAGGACTTTGATGTGCCTGTGTCCGATAATCTGCATGCAAGCAAAGATCCTGCGGTGATAGCGCGCGGAAAGTACCTGGCCTTCGGACCGGCCCATTGTGCATCGTGCCACACGCCATTGGCTAATAAATCCGACATAGACCAGGGCAAGGAGATGCCGTTGATAGGTGGTTGGGCTGTGGACATTCCCCCGGGAAAATTCAGGGCAGGCAACCTGACCCCGGACGAAGAAACAGGTATTGGCAAAGTGACCGATGGCCAGCTGGTGCGTGCGCTTCGCTATTCGGTGAATCACAACGACAAGGCCATGTTCCCTTTTATGCCTTTTCAGGAGATGAGCGATGAAGACGTGGTGGCATTGATCTCGTTCCTGCGCTCGCAAGAGCCGGTTAAGAACAAAATAGAACCAACAGAGTATTCTTTGCTGGGCAAGGCGCTGATAATGTTCGGTGCCTTCAAACCTATGCCGCCAGTGAATACGCCTCCAGTTTCGGTTCCGGTGGACAGCAGCATAGCATATGGAGAATATGTGGCTAACAGGGTGGCCAATTGTGCGGGTTGCCACACCGAAAGAGACCTTCAGACGGGAAAGGCCTTAGGACCGGTATTTGCCGGCGGCTTCAGGTTGCCTGCCGACGCGATGTCTGAGGGCTATACATTCATCACACCCAATCTCACGCCCGACCCCGAGACCGGTATTATGGGAAGCTGGAGCGAAGATGCATTCATTGCCCGATTCCGCAAGGGGCGTGTGTACAGCGGGTCGCAAATGCCATGGGGTTCTTTCTCGCGTATGAGCGATGTGGAGCTAAAGGCTGTTTATCGCTATTTACGATCATTGCAACCGGTGAAGAAAAAAATAGAGAAGGTAGCCTATGCGCCGGGCGAGAAAGTGCCTGCATAGCGTGGGATGGAGTGGCGGTCAGCTTTTCATGTACTTGTCTTTGAACGCAGCCTCATCGCCATAGTCAGCGAAGTTCATTTGTTCCTGGTGCTCGGCTGCTGCGAATTTTTGGTTCATGGCGTGTTTTATGGGGCACCAATGTTTTTCTGTGAGGTTCACAATCTCTTTCCAGTACCGCATCAGTCCGTTCACATAGCCGCAATAGGCACAGCCTATTTTCTGCACCGGATTCAGGTAGGGCAGCTTTAGCCTGTCGGCTACCATTACATATTTACCGCGTGGCACATAGGGGATCTTGTATATAGGGAAGCAGATGCGGTGATAGATCTCGGCCCACACATCGAGTATGAGGACAGGAATGATAAGCGATGCGATGACGGGTGTCACGAGCAGCACCAGAAACCTGTTGCCCGGGCCTCGTTTTATTGTGGTTGTGTCCATTGGTAGTGTTTGTTTGTTTAACAATTGGTGAAAAAGTGGTTATCGGCGCGTTGGCGGAATGGTATGCGTGTGAAAAACGGATAGAGCACCGGTCCAAAGTTAGAAATAATACTATTTTTGCTTTATAAAAAAACAAACATCACCATTATGAAAGTATGTACCTGATTGATAGCAGTATTACTGCTGTTTGTAGTTGCCTCTTGTGGCAAAAAGAAAAATGACCAACCGTCACTATCGTCGTTTGAACTGACACTTGACACGCCTTCAGTATCCGGAAAGAAAGTTATGCTCAAGTGGTCGGGGATCGATTCGCGGTACATGTCAACTATATACATGGAGCGGCGCATCGATACCGGCTTAAATAAGCCGCCGCAATTGGTTCCGGTAAACGCCGCAGATACGCAGTATACTGATACACTTACACTCAACAGTTATGTTGCATACAGGGTGAGGGCTCAGGTACTTGTGGACGGGATAAGTAAGACAATATATAGTAACACGCGTGTTTTTGCCCGGTCAGATATTGACTTCCTTCCGTTTGTGCCGAGAGACGCGATATGCGACAAGCAAACAGGCCGGATTTATTTGATAAGTAACACGGGCGAGCTGGCGGTGTACGATATTACAACAAGAAAGGTACTGCGCAAAATTGAGACCGGCGCTACAATAATGAGTATGTTCATGGCTACCCATAATGGCAAAAAAGAGATCTATTTGTCGAGAAACGATGGGTGGGTATTCATGTACGATCCGGAGACACTGGATAAGACCGACCAGATCAATACGGAAGTTGTGCCCACAGGTATCGTTTACGCCAATGGTAAGTTGTTTATCAGTTCCAGCTATTCATCGCCCGCGTTTATGACCTACGACCGCACCACCAAGGCACTGCTGTATGATACCGCATATTCGTTCGCGAATCTGTGCCTGCTTTTGTTGCCGGGCACAAACACTGAGTTGTTGGGGATATCATCAACTCGTTATAGATTGAGCTTTGATGCGAACGGCGTGATGAAGTGGGCCAAAAACAGTTTTTCAAGTTCGTATTCGGTGGCCCCTCCCTATGCGCTTTTGCCGGGAGATAACAGGATCGTGTGTGCAAATACCGGGATCATCTTCGACACCGGGTTCAACTATCTCAGCACTTTGCCGCGTGGCAGCGTTTTTCTGAAATCGTTTGATGTGGATGCGGATAATGCAAAGCTATATTGCGGAACAAGCGGGCAAGAGGTGCATGTGTATAACACATCTACTTATATGCAGGAAAAGCGCATCATAACGCAGGGACTTCCTGCAAAGGTGTTTTATTACAATGGCGGGGTATATTGCATCAGCACCGAGTCATACTATTCAGGTTCCGGGGCAGTTGCATTTGTGGAGCGATTCTGATAGTAGGTGTTCAAGTTGATAGTAGTAAACATCAGGCAGTGCTTGCTGCAGTGCTGCGTATCAGGATGGTGAACAGTGCTGCTTGCGAGCAATGAGGGGATCTATTGAAATGAACTATTATGGCAGAGAAAAAATCGAAACCGGCTGAGATAAAGACGAAACCCACAGAGGTAGGCGTGGTTGATTTTGTGAACGCTGTTGCCGATGACCAGAAACGTGCAGATGCAGTTGCGATCATTGAGATGATGAGTAAGGCGTCGGGTGAGGAAGCGGTGATGTGGGGCAGTTCAATAATCGGTTTCGGAAATCGCAAATATAAAAGCCCCAATACCGGCAGGGAAGTAGACTGGATGAAGATAGGGTTCTCGCCCCGCAAGGCGAATTTCGCCTTGTACCTGTTGGCCAATGTTCATGAAGATACCGACACACTGAAGAAACTGGGTAAACATAAAACCGGAAAGGGGTGTCTTTACATCAACAAGCTGGCGGATGTGGACCTGAAAGTGTTGAAGTCCATGATCGCTGCAGCATTGCAGGATAAATAGCGACCAGGTTCCCCGTCAGATGATCTTATTGTCGTAGGCATATTTCACCAAGCCGATCGCTGTCTGGTTGCCGGTCTTGCGCAGTATGTTCTTTCGGTGGGTCTCCACTGTTCGTTCACTTATGAACAACTCGCCTGCGATCTGCTTGTTGCTGAGGTCGCGCGCTATAAGGCGAATGATCTCTATTTCACGGTTGGTCAGGTGTGCGGCGCTTTGTTGTGTTCTGCTTTTTACGGCGGTGGCCAGTTCTCGGGTTATCTCGGGCGAGAAGTAGTTCTCTCCTTTTGCCAGTGTGTGCAGTGCGCGTATCAGTTCTTCGCGGCCGGTATTTTTAAGGAT
>JBIKSN010000191.1:0-6234 GCA_044348585.1 Flavipsychrobacter sp. | reverse complement strand
CGGCGAATATGACAGCACCTTTATCATGAAAGCTATTGAGAACGGTGCTAACGGTTATGTATACAAGCCCTTCTCTGCAGCAAAACTGGAGCAGGCCATTGCAAACGTTGAAAGCACGGGTAGTTTTTTGGACCCCGAATCGCTGACGAAGCTGATGACGATGATGCAGCATTCATCGGGCAAAAAGTTCCTGAGAACAGAAGAAGACCTGACTCCTATGGAACAAAAGATAATAGAACTGGTAAAGAAGGGACTGACCTATAAAGAAATGGCCCAGGACCTGAATATATCGTTTCATACAGTGAACTTCCACCTGAAGAACATTTACTACAAGATGGATGTGAAATCAAAAGCTGAACTGATAAGTCTCTATCTGGACTAACCTATCAGAGTGCAGCACAAAAGCAATGGAGTGCTACAAGCCGGAGACATGAAAACGTGCCTTAACCAACCAAAACAAAAAAGCATAAAAGACACGGTCAACAGCGATGCAGGAAATGAAACGTAAAGTACTGATAGTAGACGATGATGCAATAAGCAGAATGATGATGCGATTGTATCTGGACACGTCTTTCGATGTTCTGGAGGCTGAAAATGGCAGCACAGGAATAGAAGCAGTGACCACTCATGGCGATGTGTCTGTTGTCTTTCTAGATCTGAATATGCCTAAAATGGACGGGTATGATTTTCTTGAAGCACTTCAAAAAAAGTACGCCGAAAGACCTGCCGATATATACATAACCTCCTGCTCGCCCCGTGCCGAGTTCTATGGAAATGCCACCAGCCGAGGACTGAATACAGATTGGGTAACAGGGTATTATGAAAAACCATTTATGATGGAAAAAGTGCTGCAGGATATCTGATACTCTGCCACAGCAAAAAAACACAACGGAATGCAAAAAGCCACCATGCCATGCCCAACCAATTCCTGCTCACTAAAGAACAAATAAATCGTTTATTCCCGTTCTACATACATATTGATGCGAACCAAAAGATCATTTCTTACGGCGCGCATTTGTCAAAGATCATCACACTGCCTATCGGCAGTAGCCTCACCGACGTATTCGACGTAAAACCCGACGGCCTGCTACAAACACCTTTTCAGGAACTGAACGGGCGCAATTACCAACTGGTAATGGTACCCAAAACAGAGGATGAAAGCCCCTTCGTATTGCAGGGCGACATGTTATACCTGGAAGAAAACGGAGGTATCATCTTTCTGAGCACCCCCACATTTAATGTGTATAAATCGGATTCACCCGGCGAAGCTGTGTTGCCTACAAGCAGTGCCAGAAGCGCGCTGCATACTGTGCGGGAAGCGGCGACTGATGACGACAAAAATGCAAACGACCGTCCAAAAAGAGACGAGCGTATAGCCACGAACAACATAAAGGGAATGGCCATTACCGATGCCGCAGGTGCTATAGAATGGGTGAGCAAGGACTTCGAAATATCTACAGGCTACCACCTTAAAGAGATACTGGGAAAACGCCCAAGGGACGTGGTGTACGGACAGGCTTCCACTCACATCCCATCGAGCTACGTAGACGATATGGTGAAGAAGAAGAAGGCATTTTCGTTCGACAATATCGGCTACAACAGGCGAGGCAATATGTACTGGTTCAGAACAACGGTGCAACCTATTGTTGATGAAAAAGGAAACATAACCGGCCGCTACTACACCTTTGAAGATATCACAGAGTACAAGATGAACGAAGACGCGTATCGCCACAGTATAGACATGTGGAAGTTCGCGATCAACTCTTCGGGCGATGAGGTATGGGCTTTTGATGTGGAGAACAACAGCATGAAAACATCGCTGAAGTTCAGGGAAATGATAGGCATGGAGGACGAGGACGAGATCAGCTTCAGTGACCTGGCTCACAAAATGCACCCGGACGACTACAAACGTTACAGCAAAGAAATTATTCCGGCACTCACCACCACCCATCCTTCATTTGCGTTTGACTGCAGACTGCAGAACAAAGAGGGCAGATACAGGTACTACAAAATAAGAGGAAAGGTGATGGAGTTTGACGACGATGGAATACCGATACTCTATTTCGGTACCCTTGCCGATATCAACAAAGAGAAGGAAAAAGACATAGAGTTGCAAAAAGCAGCCTCGAGGATGGAGGCCCTGTTGAAAACGATCAACTATGGTATTATCCTTGAAAATGAGAACAGAGAACTGACTCTGATAAGTAACGGGGTGTATGACATATTCCCGATCCCCTACCCTGCAGAGCAACTGATAGGATATAACTGTTCAAACCTGGCAAACGACCTGGCACATCTATTCACACCGGAAACAAGATTTGCATCGCGGATAGAAGAAGTTCTGGCAGACAGGAAGGCTGTATTTGACGAGATCATGTACATGGCAGACGGCCGCATTCTGGAGCGTGACTATATCCCGATCTATGTAAACGAGGAGTACTACGGCCACCTGTGGAAGTATAAAGACATTACTGACAGAAAAACGCTGGAACAACAATTGCGCACCTCTGAAGCGCGTCTTACATCGCTGATGAACAACTTCAATCAGGCGATCATGTTTGAGGACCGCGACCAGACCGTACTTTTTGTGAATGACACTTTCAGGAGTATCCTTACAAATGGTGGCCTCAGCGGAGACATTGTAGGCAAAAAATCGATGCCGCTGCTGGACGAGTTCAAGAATTTCTTTGAACAGTCTGATGCTGAGGTGGAGCGTGTGAAAGAACTGGTGCGTATTAAGAAGCCATCTAATAATGACCTCCTGAAAGACAAATTTGGCAGGACCTACAAACGGCAGTTCATTCCGGTGATAGCGGGCAATGAAGAATCGGGGTTCTTGTGGGTTTATGAGGACATAACAGAGAGCATTGAGGCCAGCCGGAAACTGGTGGAACAGAAGGAGTACTACCATAGGATATTGCACGAATTACCATCAGACATTGTGATGCTGACCCCGGAACACAGGTTCGTATTTGCCAACAAAGCCGCGGTGAAGAATGACGATGTGCGTGAGTGGATCATTGGTAAAACGATGTATGAGTACTACCAGTTCCGTAAAATAGACAAAGCCTTTATTGAAAAAAGAACTGCAATGTTTGCAGAGGTGCTGTCCACAAAAAAAAGCTCGTCGACAGTTGATGTATACAACAATCCGGATGGCTCACAGAAGTACATACTGAGGGTTCTGTCTCCGTTTCTGGCAGAGAACAACACAGTGACGGAGGTGATAGGCTACGGAATAGATATAACGGATCAGGTAAGGAATGAGAAAATGGCTGAACTGCAGGAAAAACGTGTGCGTGACCTGCTGAACTTTACCAGCGACGGTATCTTCACCTGTGACGGCGATCTGAAGCTAACCTTTTTCAACCCTTCATTCGCGCGCATACTTGATATTCAGGACGACCCGACGGATCCGAGCCTGAGCCTGAGAGACCTATTGGGTGAAAATGAAAAACTGATCTTCAATAAGCTTTTAGGCTCCCTTACGGGAACCGAAGACATACGGTCGGGCAATGTTTCGATAACAAGATCGGGGGCGAGAAAATACCTTGAGATTTCTTTTATGAAAGCCCTTGAATTGGAAACGAGTCTTTACATCGGGAAGATAACCGACGTGACAGAGCGCGTGAACAAAGAACAGAACCTGAACCAGATGATCGAAAAAGAGCGCGAGCTTAACAACTCCAAGTCTCAGTTCATCCGTATCACATCGCACGAACTGCGTACACCACTTGCCATCATTCAGGCAAATGTGGAGATATTGCAGCTCGCCAAAACACTGCCTCCCGAAAAGGCCGCTCAGATAAAGGACGATGAAATGCTGTCGCGCATGTCGAAGGAAGTGACGCACATGACCGAGACGTTGAATCAGCTATTGATGATTAGCCGCATAGAGAATGGTAAAATAGAGTATGCGCCTCAGATGGTGAACCTGAATTTCTACCTGAACGAGATCAATAGGGAGCTTTACTCACCACATAGTGATGGAAGACGACTGGAAATATCCCTCCCTGCAGAGACGATAAAACAGAGAATAGACCCAAAACTGATGCGGCACGCCATAGTGAACCTGGTGAACAACGCATTCAAGTACTCGACCGGTAAAGAGGCACCCACGCTTATTTTGTCGGAAACTGAGACAGAGACCCGGATTGACATTGAAGACCATGGCATAGGGATACCTGAAGAAGACAAGGAGAAGCTCTTCACAACCTTCTTCCGCGCATCCAACACCGGTGTGATACACGGATCGGGAATAGGGTTGACGATAGTAGAATACGTTGTGAATATGCACGGCGGCAAAATTGCGTTTACGAGCGAACAGGGTAAGGGCTCAGTGTTCTCGATAATACTTACCAAGCAACAAGAACCAAATAATGAAGAAAATACTGGTGATAGAAGATGAGCTGGCTCTCAGGGAGTCTATAAAGCTGATCATTGAAGTAAACAACTTCGTTGCACTCACAGCGGCCAACGGTACTGAAGGATTGAACCTGCTGCACAACCGGAGCGATGAGATAGATCTGATACTGTGCGACATTAATATGCCGGACATATCGGGCTACGACATATTGCGTGAAGTAAAGGCCCACCCTACCCTTTATAAAGTACCTTTTGTATTCCTCACGGCTTTTGCCGACAAAACAGAGGTGCGCAAAGGAATGGATATGGGCGCCGACGACTACCTTACGAAACCATTCGCGATAAAGGACCTTATTAACGCCATCAACTCCCGAATAGAGCTGAGCACGATCAAAGAATCGAAATACCGTGAGGAGATCAATAAAAGCTGGATCTCTATTCTGAATACCAACTTCAGGCAGGATTTCTATACACCACTCAACGGCATACTTAACGCAACACATTTCCTCGGCAACACACAACAACCTGTTGACGCAGCCACGTTCCGAACCACGATGCGCAACATCTACTTCTCGAGTTTCAGAATGTACCGGGACACAAGAAACCTGATGCTGTATTCTATGATGAATACCGGACAGAAACTTGTTCACGAAAATGGCTTATTCAGCACTGACCTGAATTCTGTGCTGAAAGACATCATGTCCTACTATGACGTAGCATTGGAAAACAACGAGATGATTCTGTTCAGGGAAATAGAGAAGGTGGACGTGCTGACGCATGATACGGAGCTCATCAGCGTGCTCTTTACGGAGCTGATCGACAACACCATCAAATTCAGCACACCGGGGCATGCACCGGCGATCAAACTATATGCCGAGGGCAATCACTTCTACTTCAGTGCCGAGAACTATAGTGCTTTTGTGCCGCAGTTCTCCCTGGGCAATGTGGCCGCGTTCACTAAGTTTCACAAAGACGAATCGCTGAACGGACTGGGAATAGGTCTTTATATCTGCAAGGCATTGTGCAAGATGTTCAACTATTCTCTTAAAATGAAGGTTGAGGAGCATAAGGTCACCTTCATGGTAACGAACAGCGTGGGCTACACCGATGAAGAGTAATGCGCAGGCGGGTTGGGGTTTGGTGAACAATGTGTACTTTTGCCACCCATAAAACAATAATATCATTATATGCAAACGACAATAACTAATGTTACGGTAATAGGTTCGGGTACGATGGGAAACGGTATCTGCCATGTATTTGCGCAGAGCGGTTTTAATGTGAGCATGATGGACATCAAGCAAGATGCGCTGGACCGTGCCATTGCCACCATTGGCAAGAACATGGACAGGCAGGTTGCAAAAGGCAGCCTGACAGAAGATGCAAAACAGCAGGCCATGGGCCGTATTGCCACCTTTACCGATATGGCTGAGGCTGTTAAGAGTGCTGACCTGGTAGTAGAAGCGGCAACTGAGAATGTGGAGCTGAAATTGAACATCTTCCGCCAGTTGGACGCGCTTTGCCCTGCAGACTGCATCCTTGCGTCAAATACGTCTTCTATTTCCATCACCAAGATCGCCTCTGTAACAAAAAGAGCCGACAAGGTGATAGGCATGCATTTTATGAACCCTGTACCTGTGATGAAGCTGGTAGAGGTGATAAACGGCTACGGCACATCGGGCGAGGTAACACGCCTCATCTATGATATGTCAGAAAAGTTGGGCAAAGTGCCTTGCGTTGCCAACGACTACCCCGGCTTTGTTGCGAACCGCATCCTGATGCCGATGATCAATGAGGCGATCATCACGCTGCAGGAAGGTGTGGCCGGTGTTGCCGAAATAGACACGATCATGAAGCTGGGTATGGCGCACC
>JBIKSN010000190.1:0-6237 GCA_044348585.1 Flavipsychrobacter sp. | reverse complement strand
CACTTCACAAAGTGGCTGGAGAAAGTAGGTCCTACCTACGAAAAGAAGAACGACATGAAGATCGCTTATCAGTACCTGGTGCTTTATTACTACAAGAAAAAAGACAAGGAAAACCTGAAAGTATACATGGATAAACTTGCAGCTATTGCACCTGAGGATGCTTTGCTGAAGCAGATACAGGATGCCGACAAACCTGCGCCGGCCAAAAAGCCTGCCGGCAGCAAGTAAGTCACTATTAATTTATTCAGTAAAGCCCCGGTTCTGCCGGGGCTTTTTGATTTCTATGTGCTACTTTTACGGAGTTCAAGACCTATGATACGCGTCTTCCATAATGCCACAATACTGATCAGCGCTTTGGGGCTGTGTGTCGCCTCTGTTCTGTCTTCGTGCGGAGAACGAAACGACCGCAAAAAGAATTCGTCCGACATCAACGAGCTTGCCAACAAGATAGGGCGCAAGACCGCGATGGAGGACTACCCCAAGATACCCGGCGAAGAGCTGCTGCAGGACCTGGGCAGCAACCGGCTTTTTGGTGAACTGCAAAGCAGGTATTCGCAACAACTGGTGGCATTGCATGCGGCAGTAACGGCCGACAATGCCAAATTCATTGTGGTGATAATGGGGCCGGACGTGGGCAAATTCGCCTCGCCGTCCAACACCTACGGAATATCTTTCATCACACAACTGTGCACCAATCAGGGTATAGACTGGATAGACCTGACGCCGGACATATCAGAATGGACAACGGTGAATGACCCGAACCGTGCGCCGGTGAACGGCAATTGGTCTAAGGCAGGCGCCGCAATGGCCGCGAAGATGCTTGCCGGTGCCGTCTCCAAGTATGACGACTACTCTAACTCCACGTCACTTACCTCTGCCGATCGGCCCTACTCTTTCGGGGATCTGTCGAAACCGGAGCCCGGGGAAAACGATGGGAAACCTGCGGTGCGCATGCATGTGAACGATCAGGGGCTGCGCATGGGGTACAATATCACTTTCCCAAAGTCCAAACAAAGAGTGCTGCTTATGGGCGATCAGAAAATACTGACTCCGGACCTCGACGACGACCATACAATTACTACCTACCTGCAACGTGCATTTCCCGATAAGGAATTCATCAATGCCGGGCACCCCAACTACACTATAGAAGATTATGCGTCGCTGTACACGGAAAAGGCCCGCTATACCGAACCCGATGTGGTGATCTTATGCACCAATGGAGGCGACATACTGGACGAATACTTTTCGCAGCGCAACCACTTCGCACGCTCGGGCAAGGGATACAGACCAACTGAAACAGAGTTGAATTTTTATAAACAGTTCACCAAATCAAACTGATCGACCATACTTATGGAAGCAAACATAGAAGAGATCAAATACCCTATTGGCCGCTACGTGCGCCCGGAAACCTATACCACCGAACTGCTGCAGGAATGGATAGCGATTCTTAAAGCGCTGCCATCGTGGATGGACGTTTGTATAGAGAACCTTGATGCCGAACAACTGCGTGTGCCCTACCGCGAGGGCGGCTGGAACATTCAACAGGTGGTGCATCACCTTGCCGACAGCCACCTGAACGCCTACATCCGCATCAAGCTGGCACTGACGGAAGATAACCCAACGGTAAAACCCTATGACGAGAACGCCTGGGCCATTCTCCACGATGTAGACACAGTACCGGTGAATGTATCGGTGACCCTACTGCATGCCCTGCACCGGCGTATGGTAGCTTTGCTGGAATCGCTTACCCCACAACAATGGGAACGCACTGTTTTTCACCCGGAGCGCGAACGAACCATCACTGTTTGGGAATTTGCAGCATTGTACGCATGGCACAGCCGGCAGCATACCGCACATATACAACAACTGCGTCAGCGTATGGGCTGGTAAGAAACAGCCATCGTAAAGAGTTTTTTCTCTAAGAAGTACAGATGAGCAGTTTTTTTGTTGAAAAAATATATATTTTTGATATAGAGCTATAAATTCTACCCCCTCTGTTCTTCAAAACAAATTATCAACTTTAGCTTTTAAAAGCACTTTTTATGTTGTCCAACCTCTCCCACTTCGTACTGCTTCATAGTGTTCTGCGCTATTTTATCCTCGCTTTCGCCCTTATCGTAGCCATACAGAGCCTTGTAGGTATGATGGGAAAGCGCCCGTTCAAAAAAGTACAAAAACAGATGGCGCTGATGCTGCTCATTTTCTGCGATCTGCAGTTGCTGCTGGGAGCGCTGTTGTACTACTATAAAGTGATAGGTGCGGGCATGTTCAGTTCGGCCGATGTTATGAAAGACGCGTACAAACGTTTTTATGCGGTGGAACATAGCCTGGCAATGGTCATTGCCATAGTGTTGGTGCATGTAGGTTATGCCGTTACTAAAAAGAACATGGACGCCGACCGCAAGTACAAAAGGCTTTTCTGGTGTTCGTTCATAGCATTGGGCATATTCCTGGCCATGATACCGTGGCAAGGCAAGCAGGTAGTGGGCCGCCCGAACATCCCGCAAATCGTGCAGTAGGCGCATGCTCAAAAAGATTCTTCAACCTTTTTACGCCCTGTGGGTGTTGCTCACCTTTGTGGTAGGGCTCCTCATAGTGTTGCCATTTTACCTCACGCTCAGTACGCGCAATACACTGCGCACGCGCAAAGCTATAGCCCGGTTGCTCACCGCATGGATGAAGGCTTGGTTTTTTGTTATGGGTATGCCCATGACGGTATCGGGATACAAGCCACCCCGCCAGCGATATGTGGTGGTGGCCAATCACATCTCCTACCTCGATCCGCTGGCGCTGTTCCCTGCACTGCCGCACTATTTCAGGCCGCTGGGCAAAAAGGAATTCTCTGATGTGCCCTTGCTTGGTTATCTCTACCGCCAGATCACAGTTATGGTAGAGCGGGGTGATGCCAAAAGCCGTGCCCGCAGCATGCGCACCCTATGGCGCATATTGAACGAGGAAGGCGATATCCTCATTTTCCCCGAAGGCACCTTCAACGAAACGGGTAAACCTTTAAAAGAATTCCACAACGGAGCGTTCAGTCTGGCTATCAACACACAAACCCCCATTTTACCGGTCATTTTCCCCGATACTGTTCATCGGTGGCACTACAGCGGGTGGTGGAAATGGTGGCCGGGACGCAACAGGGCCATCATATTGCCGCCGGTGCCGGTCACCGACCTTACGCTCGACGATCTGCCGGCACTGAAGCAGCGGCTATTTGACATCATGTGGGAAGAATTGTCCAAATATCCCTACCCTGCCTAATGCAGCATGATGTAGGCGAGATAGATGATACCTGCCATTGACAGGGTCAGTATCAGTACAATAGCGACCGTATTGAGTGTTTTCTCTGTATTCATAGCGCACAATTCCTTTTTCCTTCGCACCCCTCAACAGGTAGGTACAATAATCAGGCCGAAGTACCGAAGAATATCAATGGTACGTTGTTAAAGCATAGCCATATCATTCGAACTGTTCTTGGTTTTAACGTAGTTGTCGCAATCTGCCCGGTGCAGTTTTAACAAATAATCCGTTCCACACCTATTATATTTGCGCACTAATAATAGCTTATGCAACGTTTCCTCGCTATCATAGCGCTTCTTTTTCTTTCGGCATCCCAACTGATGGCGCAGGAAAAAACCACCACCGATGCGCCGCGACCCATCTCAAAACCCTCGCGCGACTTCGTGCTTCTTCAGTTCGGCTACACCAGCTGGACGGTACGACCCGATTCTGTGGACCCCAAGCCGTTTGCCTACACCTTCAACGGCTACCTTTGCTACGACTTCCCCATCAAAAAAACACACTTCAGTTTTGCAACCGGGGTGGGCATTGGCACTACCACCGTTTATATGGACAAGCAGCAACTGGCCCTGTCCGATACCGGAGTTAAAGGAGCTGATGCCACTTTCATAACCGACACCGCCAACTACAAAAGGTACAAGTTCAACACCGCCTACCTTCAGGCGCCGTTCGAGCTGCGATATTTCAGCAATATCGACAACCGCAACAAGGGCTTTAAGGCCGCTATAGGTCTGCAGGTGGGTACACTGCTTGGCGCGCACACCAAGGCGCTGCGCTCGGTAGAAGGAGCCAATATAAAAGACAAGATGAACACCAAGCGCTACATCAGCCCGTGGAACTTTGCCGCGACAGCGCGTATAGGCTGGGGCAACTTCTCGGTGTTCGGTTCCTACAACATTACACCGGTATTCAAAGACAAAGCAGGCCCGCTCATTACGCCTATGACAATAGGTATCTGCCTGTCAGGTCTGTAAGCAACTATGTCAGTAAATAATTCAAGGAGGATGCCCGCACAGGCATTCTCTTCTTTTTGCGCCTTTCACAGGTACAAAAAAGAATGGGTGTCTGAAAAGACACCCATTTATGGAAATATATATAAGGGCATTTCCGGAGTAACCTTAATTTCCATCAAACACACACGCTGATCGGAAATGCAAAAAGAATAGTTCAAAAACCATACCATATTTGCGCCTGGCATTCCGTTTTAACGTTTCGTGTAGCCAGGGTTAACACCCGTCAGCCACCCCCTCCGCCAAAATTGATTAATTTTGCGCCATGTCTCGCAAAGCAATGCTCATCATTATGGATGGTTGGGGTCATGGTCAGGTACCATCGGCCGATGCCATCGCCAACGCCAATGTGCCATTTGTAAAATCGCTCTACAGCCGCTATCCCAATACCGAATTGATTACCTGCGGCGAAGCTGTGGGGCTGCCCGATGGTCAAATGGGCAATTCGGAGGTGGGTCACCTGAACCTGGGCGCGGGCCGCATAGTGTATCAGGAGCTGCAACGCATCAACGTCGCTTTCCGCGAGGGCGAGACCGCCAACAACAAAACCCTGCTGGCCGCATTCGAAGCAGCCAAACAGAAGGGCGCTACACTGCATTTTATGGGTCTGGTGAGCGACGGTGGTGTCCACAGCCACATCAGCCACATTGAAGACCTCTGCACGCTGGCACGCAAGGCAGGTGTACCGCGCGTAGCCGTGCACGCCTTTACCGACGGGCGCGACTGCGACCCCAAAAGCGGGCTCGCATTCATGGAGCAACTGCAGCAGCACCTCACTGCCAGCAATTGCCTGCTGGCATCGGTGACAGGCCGCTTCTACGCCATGGACCGCGACAAACGCTGGGAACGTGTGAAAGTAGCCTACGATGCACTGGTGCATGGCATAGGCAAGCACACTACCGATGCTATTGCAGCCATAAAAGAAAGCTATGATCATAACGTTACCGACGAGTTCATAACGCCTATAGTGGTGTGCGACAAGACCGGAACACCCAATGCCGTAATTAAAGATGGCGATGTGGTGGTGTGTTTCAACTTCCGCACCGACCGCTGCCGCGAAATAACAGTGGCGCTCACACAGCAGGCTTTCCACGAGCAGAACATGCACCCGCTGAACCTGCATTATGTGACCATGACCGAATATGACAAGAGCTACAACAATGTGCATGTAATATTCGAGAACAAAGACCTCACCAATACCATGGGCGAGGTGCTGGAGAAAAATGGTAAAACACAGATACGCATTGCCGAAACAGAGAAATACCCCCACGTAACGTTCTTCTTCTCGGGCGGGCGCGAATTGCCGTTCGATGGTGAAAGGCGCATCATGGCACAGTCGCCGCGCGATGTGGCCACCTACGACCTGAAACCGGAGATGAGCGCGCGCGAACTCACCGAGTCTATTCTGCCCGAGATCAACCAGCAGAGTGCCGACTTCATCTGTCTCAACTTTGCCAATCCCGACATGGTGGGCCATACCGGTGTGTGGAACGCTGTAGTGAAGGCAGTGGAAACGGTGGATGAATGTGTGAGCCGCATAGTACCTGCCGCACTGGCCAACGGTTATGCGGTATTCCTGACGGCCGACCACGGTAATGCGGACTGCATAGTGAACGAAGACGGATCACCCAATACGGCGCATACGCTCAATCCCGTTCCGCTGTTCCTTATCTCTAACGACTACTCAGGATCACTGAAACCCGGCAAGCTCGGCGACATTGCACCAACCATACTTACCTACATGGGTGTGCCTGTACCTGCCGATATGACCGGCAATGTGCTGATAGAAAAATGAACAAAGAATAGTGTAATTTTACAATAAATGATACCCGATGATACCCGACAAAGAATTAAAAATATCGTTGAAGGAACTCTCATTGAGGGGGAAGCGGATCATTGCATTGCAATCAGAAATTCACTATGC
>JBIKSN010000384.1:0-5359 GCA_044348585.1 Flavipsychrobacter sp. | reverse complement strand
TTGTCATTGGAATCGCGCAAAAGTTCCAACTCAAATTCTTTCCAGCCAAATAAGGCTTTTTCTATCAATACCTCGTGAACGGGAGAAGCTTCCAATCCACGCTTAAGTTTTTCGTCAAATTCATCTTTGGTATGCACAAAGCTTCCTCCTGTCCCAGCAAGCGTAAAAGATGGTCGAATCACTAGTGGGAATCCAATATTTTGTGCAATTTCTTTACCTTCGAGAAATGAATTGGCTACTTTACTTGGAGCTATTCCTATTCCCAATTTAACCATTAATTGCTTGAATTTATCTCTATCTTCTGCCAATTTTATCCCTTCAATATCTACACCTACTAATTTGACATTATATTTTTCCCAAATACCCATTTCATCGCACTCAATTGCCAAATTAAGGGCCGTTTGGCCACCCATTGTAGGCAATACAGCATCTATTTCATTTTCAGCTAGAATTTTTTCAATACTTTCTGGTTCCAAAGGCAATAAATACACTTTATCCGCCATCATTGGGTCTGTCATAATGGTAGCTGGATTGGAATTTATCAAAATTGTTTTGATGCCTTCTTCTTTCAAACTTAAGGATGCTTGCGTTCCAGAATAATCAAATTCACAGGCTTGACCAATAACTATAGGACCGCTTCCGATAATTAAAATCGACTTAATAGATGTATCTTTTGGCATATATATAGGGAGAATGTTCGGGGTGCAAATATAAGTTAAAAAAGATAAATAGATTTTTAATTATACCAATTTCACAATAGAGCCATAACAAAAAAGCCCCGAAGATTTCTCTTCGGGGCTTTTCTTAGTATTTTACTAATTTAAAAGATTACTTAGATACTGTGAATTTCGCTGCACTTTGTGTCTCGCCATTAGTTAATTGTAAATGATAAACACCGTTTGCCAAACTTGTAATATCAAATTTGTGATCCGATGTAGTAGATTGATGACGCTCTTCGCTCGACATTACTACTTTACCATTCATATCTGTAATCGTGAATGATACGGGTTTGAATGTATTGCTTGTAAGTCTTACATTCAATTCTGTAGTTGCCGGTACTGGATACATCTCAAGACCAAAGCCTTTGTTGATTTTGTCAGATATACTAGATCCACTTGATATTGTGTAATCCATAAACATCGTTCCACCACCATTCTTCGCTACGAGATTCGTAATCTCTACATAGTCTACACTGTTGTCTTTGCCATAGCTATTTGAAGATACTAATGTATTGGCAAATGATACTGGCGCTGACGTTACACCACTCAATAAGCTTGATGTAAATGGTACTAATGTAGAGGTAATCCAACTACTCATCGGTCTGCTTGGTGTTACACTTGCATTCGCCGCTTTCAATTGAGCTAATTTAGTCATTACCTCTAATGTATCGGCTGGCGCAAAGTAGAACTTCACATCGTATGGATATTGCAATGTACCACTTGTTACATCTATGTTGAAGAATCTTCTTCCAAAGATAGCTCCATTTGGATTGGATGCACTGTGTTGCAATGTAGTTATTCCCGCTGGATTAATCTCAATGTCTGGTGCAAACATTACGTTGTTACCATTCTTACGAATTGCCAACAAGAATTCATTTGGTACTCCTGCTTTCGCATAGTATGTCCAATTGTCTTGTGTACATTGCTCTACTAGATTTTGTTCGCTGTTTGTAACCAATTTCACTTGTGTTTGTGGATTTCTTGAACTTACAAACGCTGTATCTGAATTAATCGATGGGCATACCGTTCCTGACAAGGTTACGAAGTATTTATCTACCGTAGTTGTAATGGATGTGATGTTCAAGCTATCTAATGTTGCGCCTGATACCGCTACTCCATTTTTGAACCATTGGTAGCTATGTCCTGTTGTAGAAGTAGTTACTCTTACTGTATGAGACGTAGGAGCACAATTTGCATTTCCTCTTGGTTGTACCGTTATCATTGGGGTAGATTCTACCAATACCGTTACATTAGAAGAAAATACTTGTGGGCAAGTAGCGCCTACTACTGGCAATACTTCTACTTTATACGTTCCAGAGTTTGCATTCGTAGCATTCGATACCGCGTAGCTTGCGCTTGTAGCACCTGTTATGGCTACGTTGTTCAAATACCATTTGTAGCCACTAGCTCCTACCGCTGTTACACTTAAGTTCAAGGCACTTCCTGCACATAAGGTATCGCTTAATGGTTGTGTGGTAATTACTGGACAAGTCGTTTTAGTTACTATCGCAGCATTTGATGTTACTACATTGGTACAAGGACTGTTTGAAGAAACTTCTACAGTATATGAACCTGGATGTGTAGCGGAATCAAAGCTTGATACCGTAAAGCTATCCTTTGTTTCACCTGATAATGCTACACCATCTTTATACCATTGGTATGTATTGGCATTGCTCGCTGTTACTCTTAACGTAAAGCTTGTTCCTTGTAATACCGCTGTTGAAGCTGGCTGTGTAGTAATCGTTGCTGGTGTAGTAATCGCTTGTGTAAAGGCTGCTGATGTAACATCCGCACATCCTGTTTTTCCTACTGCGGTTACCGTATAGCTTCCTGCATCACTTGTAGCTGCTGTTTTGCTATAGCTGCTTGATGTACCTACCGTAGCAGTTCCTTTTTTCCAGATTACGCCATTATTGTTGGTAGCAGTAGCTGACAAGGTCATTATACTTCCTACACATAATGGGCTGATTCCTGCTATTGCAGAAATCGTTGGAGCTGCATTGATCGTTACTTTAGCTATGCTTGATACTATCGTAGGACAGCTAGACGATCCTGTAACTTCTACCGTATAGTTTCCACTATCAGACAACATCGCACTTGGTTTGCTATAGCTTGTACTATTTACACCTATCGCTACTCCGTCTTTCTTCCATACATACGTAGGGCTAGCATTTCCTGTCACTGCTGTGCTCAAGTTAATTGTACCATTCTCACAAATGGTTTGTGCAGTTGGCTGTGTAGTGAAGCTTACTGGTGTACTTACTGTTACTACGGCATTGTTAGAGAATGTATTCACACATCCTGCAAATGCTATCGCTTCTACTTTGTACGTTCCTGCTGTAGCTGCTGCGGCACTAGCCACTACCAATGAATCGGTAGTTTGACCTGCTATTAGCGTATTATTTCTATACCATTTGTAGCTTGCTGCACCATTTCCTACAACCGTCAATTTCAATTTGCTTCCTAAACAAACATCGGTAGTACTTGCTGGTTGTGTTACTATTTTTGCAGTATCCGTTATCTTCACATTTGCTATTGTAGACGTTACATCCGCACATGGTGATGCGCCTGATACTACTACAGTATAGTTTCCTGTATCGGATACTGAGAATGGATTGATTGAAATCGTAGCAGCAGTTCCTCCTTTGTTTGTACTTCCTTGTTTCCATTGGTAGCCTGTAGCATTGCTTGCTACTACACTCAATGAAGTAAAGTTAGATCCATTACATCCAAATGAACTTGCTGTGGGCTGTGTTGTAATTACTGGGGCTGGTATTACCGCTCCCAATACACTATTTGATGATACATCTGTACATCCTGCTCCACGATATACTATCGCAACATAATTTCCTGAATCGGCTGCTTGTGCATTCGTTTTGCTGTATGTACTTCCTGTTCCTACTTTTGTAGTGCCTCTGAACCATCCTATTGAATCGGCATTCGTTGTAGCAATTGTAAAGCTTAACGTAGATCCTTGACATACCGTGCTTGCGCTTGGTTGTGTCGTAATCGTAGCTGCTGGCGTTACATTTACTACCGCATTGTTTGAAGTAGCGCTAGGACATACCGATGTAGAACTTACTACTACTTTGTATGTACCTGCATCTGATGTAGCTGCTGCACTTGCTGAGAAGCTGTTTGAATTTGTTCCTACATTTGTAGCACCATTCATCCATTGGTAGCTCAATGTACCGCTTCCTGTAGCCGTTACGCTTAAGCTTAACGCATTTCCTTCGCAAATTGTTGTACTAGCCGTTGGTTGTGCTGTAATTTTAGTACTATCATCTACTGCTACTTTTACCGTATCTGATGTTACCGATGTAGTACATCCTGTCAATGGGGTCAACTTCACATAGTAGCTACCGCCTGACGTCAATGTATTTAAGTTTAACGAAGTAGATGATGTAGTTGCTATTGGTGTAGCGTTTCCTACTTTATACCACTCATACGTATTTACAGCACCTGCCGTTACACTCAACGCATACGTGCTTCCAATACACAACGTATCTCCGATTGGTTGCGTTGTAATTACTGGACATGTAGACTTGATTACATTTGCCGTATCAGATACTACAAAGTCCGTACATGGTGATTGACTATATACTCTTGCTGTGTATTTACCTGCGTGCGTAGCACTGTCAAAGTTTGTGATTGACAACGTAGCACCATTGCTGATTCTCGTTGCGCCTTTATACCATACAATTGAATCAAAATTCATTGCTGAAACCGATACTGAAGCATTGGTTCCTGTCAATACAAATGTATTAGCTACGGGTTGTGTCGTAATTGTTGCTTGTGGTTTTACAGCACCTAATACTACATTTGAAGTTGCATTCGTACATCCTGTAGCACTATATGCTACTGCAGAATAGTTTGCACTGTCAACACTTGTTGCAGAAGCAACATTGTATGAAGTGCCTGTGCCTACTCTTGTAGTACCTCTAAACCATACGATTGAATCCGCATTGCTCGCCGCTATCGTAAAGCTCATCGGTGAACTTTGACATACTGTTGTGGCAGATGGTTGTGTTGTAATCGTTGCGAGTGGTGTAACTTTTACGTTTGCGATATTTGATGTAATGCTTGCACATGGTCCGTTTCCTTTTACTACTACTGTGTAGCTTCCAGAATCAGATAATTGTGCATTTGTCACAGAATATGTAGATGCATTACCTACAGAATCTGTTCCACGCATCCATTTAAATCCTGATGCATTTGTTGCCGTTACGCTTAAATTCAATGCCGTGTTCAAACAAATAGTTGTGTTTGTTGTAGGCTGTGTCGTAATTACTGGTGCTGAAATTACAGATCCTAATACAACATTTGAAGTTGTATTTATACATCCTGCAGCGCTGTATGCTACTGCTGAATAGTTTGCACTGTCTGCACTTGCTGCAGATGATACCGAATAGGTAGTTCCTGTTCCTACTCTTGTAGTTCCTCTAAACCATACGATTGAATCCGCATTGCTTGCAGCTGTTGTAAAGCTCATCGCTGATCCTTGACATACTGTGGTAGCTGTTGGTTGTGTCGTAATTGCTGCCAAAGGCGTAACTTTTACTACCGCAACACTTGAAGTAATGCTTGCACAAGGACTATTTCCTAATACTACTACTGTGTAATTTCCAGAATCAGATAAT
>JBIKSN010000189.1:0-6247 GCA_044348585.1 Flavipsychrobacter sp. | reverse complement strand
CATAATGCGGTGCAGCATTTCGGCGGCACGTTTGGCGCGTGTTTCAGGTGTTTTGGCGCTGGCTATCCAGTACACCACATTGCGCCGCACGCCGGGTAGGTTGGCTTCAAAAAGCCGTTGAGCTTCGGGTTCCATTTCAAAGCATGCTGAAAGTTCTTCGGGTATTTCCAGTTCTTCCG
This sequence comes from Flavipsychrobacter sp., assembly GCA_044348585.1. Classification (GTDB taxonomy): domain Bacteria; phylum Bacteroidota; class Bacteroidia; order Chitinophagales; family Chitinophagaceae; genus Nemorincola. Next base: position 6,068 of record JBIKSN010000189.1, on the reverse strand, counting down.
GTTTGTCATTTTTGGTGATGATCACGGCCACAGAGCTACCGGCACGAAGACCCATCTTCCTGCGCATTTCGGTGTTCAGCAAAATGTAGTGACTACCATCGCCCATGGGTATCAATGCTCTGTCTATGGGGTGTCCGTTCATAGTGCCGGTTATGCGCACCGACGATCTTGTACCAAACTCCTCTTCTACCGAATGCGGAAACCTCACGAACCACGACTTCAGTTCGCCCTCCCGTAGCTCTACAACAGCATCAAAACGATAGGTCTTTTTCTTTTTCATAGCTACCGCTAAAGTACCGATATCCCCTCACAAGTATTGGTATGTTCTACACAACTACATGTCATCTTTGCTACCTGCCCGCAACACACAATCTGTGAGATCTGTGTTATCCGTATAATCTGCGATTCAGACATCCCTCGCACCACACATCCCTCTTTTTGCGCTATATTTGTATATATCACACATGAAACACTTATCCTTTCTCATATCATTCCTTTGTCTGGTGCTTCACACAAGCGCGCAGATCATTACTACCGTTGCAGGGACCGGAACATATGGTTTTAGTGGCGATGGAGGACCTGCAACGGCCGCCATGCTTGCACATCCTGAAGGAGTTGCAATCGATCAATTGGGGAATTTATACATCTGTGATAATAAATGTGTACGAAAAGTCAGCCCTGCGTCTGGCGGCACTATTACCACGTTTGCCGGCGTCGGAACATCAACAGGCTATAGCGGCGATGGTGGGCCTGCTTACTTCGCAAGAGTAAGTGGCGTGCATGATGTAACAGTGGACAAATATGGCAACGTCTATCTGGCAGACGCAGGTAATAATCGTGTACGAAAAGTAACGCTCGACGGTATAATTAATACCATTGCAGGTACTGGGGTGCCGGGGTATAATGGCGATGGGATTGCAGCCACAGCAGCGCAATTGAACAGCCCATATGGCGTGGCGGTGGACGATACTGGAAACATTTACATAGCCGACTTGCATAACAGGCGCATTCGTAAAGTAAATACATCTGGTGTCATATCAACTATCGCAGGCACAGGTGTGAAAGGGTTTAGCGGAGACGGAGGAATGGCAGACACTGCAATGCTCCAACACCCGATATTAGTGAAACTGGACAAAGAGGCAAATATTTACATTGTAGACAGTACAAGGATAAGAAAGATAAACACAGCGGGAATCATGTCAACTGTCGCTGGCATGGCTACATTTGGGTATAGCGGAGATGGAGGGCCGGCAATAAATGCTGAGATAGTGCCCTATGCCATAGCATTCGACACTCTTGGTAACGTCTACTTAGCTGACGCTGATCGGATACGCAAAATTAATCCTGCAGGTATTATTAGCACAATAGCCGGAACAGGTGCTCCAATGTATAATGGAGATGGTATTAACCCATTGGTTGCAAACATACGTCCATATGGAATTTTTTCGGATAATAATGACGTATATATTGGCGACTTAATCAACAACAGAGTACGTGTGATTTCTATTTCTGACGGTTCAGTAAATAATATAAATGCCGCAGCCTTTGGTATAAGAATAATGCCAAATCCGGCAAGTAGTTATTGTACAGTATTTGTAACAAATCAAGACAATAAGCTGGCGCAAATCAGGATCACGAACATGCTGGGTATAGAAGTATTTCGGCAAGTAGTGGCTGTAAACAAACGCATCTCTTTCCCAACGCCATGGCCGCCCGGTTGCTATATGGTTATTGCTGATGTTGACGGGCAGCAAATCACAAAAAGGCTGGTTGTTAAATGAAAACCTCAGCAAACTTTGTGTTGCGCCACTACACTCAAAATGCGCTCATTCGACCTCACCTTCTCCTTCGGAGAGGGCCGGGGAGAGGGTTCTGTCATACCACCAAAAACGCGCTATCATAAAACTTTCTTTTGCCAGTTTTCATCCCCGGATGTAACTTGAATAGAAGTTGAGAAAAATGGGGCAAAAGCGCATATATGATACTTTTATTTCACTTCTCACATGGGAAGCAACTGCGCAAAAGTGAGAAGTTTTTGCGCAGTTTTGGGAAGCAATGGGAAGACCAGCTTCCCACCTTTTTGTTGAATATCAATGACTTAGGTTAAAATGAGGAAAAAGAAAAAAATTGCGCAGTGAGAAGCAATGAGTTTACAATGAAACACCCGGGTACTTCGCCTTCCTGTCATCACATCAGCCCACAAAAGGTTAACTACATGTCTCTGCCCGAACGCTATAAATATTGTACTTTTACCACTCAATTTCATAAAAGTGAAAGCGATCATTCCTGTTGCAGGTGCCGGCACCAAGCTGCGCCCCCTTACATATACGCAGCCTAAAGCCCTCATTCCCATTGCCGGTAAGACCATTCTGGGTGTTATCATAGACCAGCTTATAGATGCCGGTGTCAACGAATATGTGTTTGTGATAGGCTACCTCGGCGAGAAGATCCAACGCTATATAGACAAGACCTACCCCAACCTCAAGTGCACCTTCGTTAACCAGAACGACCGCCGCGGCACCGCCCACGCGATAGGCCTCACACAAGCCGCCGTGCAGAACGATGAAGTGATGATAGTGCTGGGAGATACCGTGTGTGATTACAATGTAAAGGAGACCATCAGCAGTCCTGTATCGCAGATAGGCGTGAAGAAGGTCGACGATCCGCGCAAGTTCGGTGTGGCCGAACTAAACGACAACGACATGGTGGTGCGCATGGTAGAGAAGCCGCTCATTCCCAAGTCGAATATGGCAATGGTGGGTATTTATTACATTAAAGAGACCGCCGCCCTCTTCGACGCCCTGAACCGGATTTTGGCCGGCCCCGCCGATGAGAACGGAGAATACCACCTTACCGACGCCCTGCAGATAATGGTGCAAAATGGCATCAACCTGCATGCCTTCCGCGTCAACAACTGGTTCGACTGTGGTAAGAAGGAAACACTGCTTTCCACCAACGCCATCCTGCTGAAGCAGATGGAGGACAGCACACCGTCGCCCCGCCCCTGCAACTACGACGAGACGGTCATCATCCCCCCTGTCAACATTGCCGAGGGGTGTGTGATATCGCACAGCATCATAGGTCCCAATGTATCTATAGGTGAGCATACCAAGATAGAGTCATCTATCGTCAGCGACTCCATCATAGGTTCTTATGCCGAGCTGCAGCAGGTAGTGCTCAACTCATCCATCATAGGCAACGATGCCTATGTGCGTGGCCTCAGCCAAAGCCTCAACATCGGCGACAATACCGAGATAGATCTGGGGTAGGATAAAGGATCGCTATTTGGCTTCTTCCTTCTCTTCTGTTTCTTCAGGCTCCTTTCCGCCTATGTTGAACAGTCGGTAGGCAAGTTCGCGGCCCGCGTCTTCGGGTAGTTTCCACGCAAAGGACTGCTGCTCCACCACTTGTTTGCCCTCACGGTCTATGACGTAGTAGCTGATGTTCTTCTTCTTGCCGCTGCCCGAGAAGATGACGTAGGCCTCGGGTGCGGGAATACCCTTGCCGTTCACCCAGTTGATGTTGAAGGCGCGAAGGCGCGCCTCAACAGCTTTGTCAACAGTGCCGCTTACGTGCAGTATCATATTGGGGGCGAGGCCGGTATAGGGTATCAGTTGAGGGTAGAGGGTATATAGCCGGTACATGCGGTCGTTGTAGGTAGCGGTCTGCTTCAGTTCACGGGCACATTCGGCCTGCGCCTGGTACACGCGCGCGGTGAAGAGCTTTTCATACTCGGCATCAGTATCGGGGTCTTTGAGCAGCTGATCCAATATGGGACGCGCCTCGTCATAGCGGCCTTGCACCATCATCAGCTTTGCCTTGAAGAACACGAAGTACTTGTGTATGTAGCGGCGCTGATCGGTATCGGCCTCGCGGGTAAAGCGCTTCAGGAAGAAGCGGGTGCTGAAGTCCTTGACCAGGTACCACACCTCGTCCCACGATACCACGTTCTCGGTTGAGAACAGTTTGTAGATGACCCTTTCGCGCTCGGGGTTCTGCGAGAACTGGTTGATGATGAGGAACTGTTGCAGGTACTTGTCGGCCAGCTTGCACACCATGCGCCACAGCACACGCGGGTTGTACCACCAGTTGCGGTTTTCAAAGCGTTCGGCCTGCCAGGCCTGCTCTTTGTTCACCAGGCGTATCAGCTGCAGACTGAAGTCGTAATGGCTCTGGCCCAGCGTGGTTCCTATGTGGGTCTCTTTGAAGTCGGCGGCGCGGTCGGCATACTTGCCGGCCTGCTCCGTTTGTCCGTCATAGGTCAGCGACCGTGCCAGCGCTATGTTGTACCAACCGTATCCCGGCGTGGAGCCTGCAGCCTTGATCATGTTGCGGGCCAGCGCGGCGGCGTTCTTCGGGTTGGACTTATAGATGTCCAGTATGGTGGTGAAGTAGGCCCACTCCTGCAGTCGTTTGTCGCCGCCGTCCTGCTCTGCCGCTATCTTGTACTCGGCCTCGGCCGTGCGGAAGTCGCCGCAGATGCTCTTGAAATTGGCGTAGTTGTTGTGGGGCAGGCGTCCGCTCTTGCGCATCAGCTCGAAGTACAACGCTGCCGAGTCTATGCGGAAGTTGTAGGCATGTAGGATGTTCTTGTAGTGATACACGCCGTTCTTCTCCTGGTCCACATAGCCCGGCGGAAAAAGGTTGGCGTTGATGGCCTTGTTGCGTTCTATCGCGCGCATGCCACTGTCCAGATAGCGGTTGGCAAGTGCTTCGTTCTCGTCAATGCTGTTCTTCAGGAACGGGTACTTGTCGTGCGTGTAGAAGCGGTTGCGGTGCACGGTCCATGCCAGCATGTTGTAGGGGTCCAGGTAGAACTCGCGCTGGAAGTTATACTTGATGGCCCGTCGCAGCACGGGTATGATCTTCTCCGGCTGATCGATGTTGCTGTAAGCATGTACCAGATTGCTGGCAATAATGGTATAGTCTATCTGGAAGTTGTATGCGGGCAGCAGCACCATGATGTCGTCAGACCGCGTGGAGAGTTGCCGCTTGTAGTCGCGCTCCAGCAGAGCCAGTGCGCGTTCCAGCGATGCGGCCGCATTCTTGAAGCCGGTATAGTCTGCAGCGTGGGTGTACTTGTAGATGCCTTCAAACATCCAGCCCACATAGTAGGTGCTGTCTGTCCGTTTGAACTCGCGCGAGCGGGGCAGGGCATCGTCGCTGTACATGTTCTCTATGGCGCGTTTGGCATCAATGTTGGCGCGGGCTACCTCCTTGCCGGCGGGGTGCTTGGGCATGAGTTGCGGCGGCAGTTGTTGCCTGCCTCCCTGGGCCAGCGCTACTGCCGTATGCAGCAATAGCAGCAGTACTGCAGCCATACAGGCCGGCAGGCGCTTTATTGACGGCAGCAGAGAGCAGTGTCTGGTCATTGTATCGGTGGCAGTTGTGAACAGTGATGTCAGAACAGCTTCAGTTTGGCCAGGCGCTCGGTCTCCTTCAGCAAGATGCCTTCCAGTGCTTTCTGGCGGCCTTCCTTGTTGCGGTACACCAGGCGGTGGTCCAGCACGTTGCGGCAGGTATCGCGTACATCGTCTTCGGTCACAAAGGTGCGGCCCTTTACCAGCGCATAGGCGCGCAGGCACTTGAGGAAGGCGATACCGCTACGGGTAGAGGCGCCCAGCGAAATGTCGGGGTGGTTGCGGGTCTGGCGTACGATATTGGTAACTGCCTTCACGATCTCGTCGTGCACAAAGACATTGCCTGCCTGAGCCTGCAGGTTCAGTATATCCTGCATGGAGAGCACCTGTTGCAGTGTCACGAGGTTGCGGGCAATGTCGAGGTATTCGCGGTAGATGTTGATCTCGGTCGCTTCGTCTACGTAGCCGAAGGAGATCTTCATGAAGAAACGGTCGAGCTGTGCCGCGGGCAACGGATAGGTGCCCTCCATTTCTATGGGGTTCTGGGTGGCGATGGTGAAGAACATCTGTTCCAGTTTCATAGTGGCGTCGCCCACGGTCACCTGGTGTTCGGCCATGGCTTCCAGCAGGGCGCTCTGCACCTTTGGCGAGGCTCGGTTGATCTCATCGGCCAGCAGCACGTTGCAGAACAGCGGCCCCTTCTTGAAA
>JBIKSN010000016.1:0-22809 GCA_044348585.1 Flavipsychrobacter sp. | reverse complement strand
CCCGCGCGTTCGCTCCAGTTCAGCGACTGCATTGCCTTCGTCAGGAAAGTAGTGCCACCAATAGCTCCCATAGTAGCCAGAGAAAGCGAAAACAGTACGCTGTAGTGCCAGTCGCCCCCCGACTTGTAATAGTTATAGTTCATAAACAGGTTCACACCCAAGACAACTATGTACGTCACCGCCAATACTGAGAGATGCTTTTTCATATTCCTGTTTCTGTTCTTCTGCAAATGTCGCTATGACCTATCTCACGGAGAACAACATTTTCGTCAATCGCCCGAATCAAGGAGTCACCTTTCCTAAGTCCGGAGTCAATTTCCACACTTGGGGTCTTCAGAAAGATAAATCATTATTTCCTACCTTTAGCCAAATAATATTCATATGTTCTTCCCAAGTGCACCTGCCCGCCATGTTATCGGCGGATTTTTTGCCCTATTGTTCTTGTCATTTGCCTCATGGGCGCAAGACCTGAAGGCTCCCATACCCACCGACCCCGATGTGGTGACCGGAAAGCTCGAAAATGGTCTCACCTATTACATACGCTCCAACAAAAAGCCCGCCAATAAGGTAGAGCTTCGATTGGTTGTTAAGGCTGGTTCCATTCTTGAGAACAACGACCAGCAAGGTCTTGCTCACTTCATGGAGCATATGAACTTTAACGGCACAAAGAATTTCCAGAAGAACGAACTGGTAAGTTACCTGCAGTCTATCGGTGTGCAATTCGGAGCCGATCTCAATGCATACACTTCATTCGATCAGACCGTTTACATTCTCCCCATCCCTACTGACAAGCCCGGCAACCTGGAAAAAGGTTTCCAGATCATTGAAGACTGGGCACACAGTGCTCTGCTTACCGACAAAGACATTGACGATGAACGTGGCGTGGTGCTGGAAGAGAGCCGCCTTGGAAAGGGTGCCGACGATAGGATGTTGAAGAAGTACTTCCCTAAACTCGCCGAGGGATCACTGTATGCCGAGCGCCTGCCGATAGGAAAGGACGAGATCCTGAAGTCGTTCAAGTATGAGACCATCCGCAGTTTTTACCGCGACTGGTACCGCCCCGATCTTCAGGCTGTAGTGGTAGTGGGCGACATAGACGTGGCTACTGCAAAATCCATGATCTCCAAACACTTCGCAAGCCTTACAAACCCGGCTAATGCGCGTCCGCGTACCTATGTGGATATTGCCCCCCGCAAGGCTGCTGATGCCATGGTGGTAACCGATAAAGAAGCAACCAATTCAATGCTGATGTTGTCATTCCCCTACGTGAAGAAAGGCGAGGAAAAGACCATAGAAGACTACAGGGCAAACATGGTGCGTCAGTTAGGGATACAAATGCTCAATCGTCGTTTTTCTGATCTCGCACAGAGCAGCAAACCGCCCTTCCCTTTTGCCGGCATCGACTTCAACGATATGATCCATGGCTACGAAAACCTCACCGTTTATGCACTCTTCATGGCCGGCGGACTGGAAAAGGCGCTGGGCGCGGTAGCCGACGAAGTGGTGCGCACGCGTAAATATGGTTTCGCCGAAAGCGAGCTGGAGATAGTAAAGAAAGACGCATTGGCAGAAATGGAGCGCGCCTACAATGAGCGCAAAACAACCGACAGCAAAGATTTTGTCGAGGAATACATACGTGCTTTCCTCGACAACGAACCCTACCCCGGCATAGAAAATGAGTATGGTTATGCGAAGAAAATGCTGCCCGGTATAAAAGCCGAAGAGGTGAGTGCGGCCATTAGGCAGTACCTATCCGACAACAACACTTTTACATTGGTTACGGCCCCTGACAAGGCTGAGCTGAAACTGCCTTCAGACAAAGACCTTCTTGTGATGACCGCAAAAGCGCTGTCTAAAGATGTAGCAAAGACCGAACAGAAAGCCGTGGCTACATCCCTTATTACAAAGAAACCCGAGCCCGGTATTATTGTATCTCAGTCTCCGGAGGAAGGGTTCAATGCTACTACCTATACCCTTGGCAATGGCGTGAAAGTCACTATTAAAACCACCGACTTCAAAAGCGATGAAATATTGGTGAGGGGCACCAGGAAAGGTGGTACCAATAAATATGGATTGTCAGAACGTAGCAATTACCAGTTCATCAAAGAGTTGATCCCTGCTATGGGCGTAGGTGCATTTACCCCGTCCGACCTGGAAAAGGCGCTTGCAGGTAAGACCGCAAAAGTGGACCTGAGAATGAATGAGTACAGTTCCGGTATATCGGGTGCAACAACAGTAAAAGATTTCGAAACGCTGATGCAGCTCATGTATCTGCACCTGACTCAGCCACGAAAAGATGCCGAATTGTTCACTGCCTACAAAGACAAACAAAAGTCTATGCTGCAGTTCATCATGGCCAACCCACGAGTAGCGTTCTTCGACACCACTATCAAGGCAATGTATGGCAATAACCCCCGTGCACCGATGATTTTCCCCAAAGCTGCCGACTACGACAAGATCGACCTCGATAGGACACTGGCAATTTATAATGCTGAGTTCTCTTCGGCTACGGGTTACCATTTCTTTATCACCGGCAATGTGGATGCAAAGACCGCCCTGCCACTCATTGAAATGTACCTCGGAAGTCTGCCGTCTACGCCCGGTAATGCAGAATATATGGACAACGCCTTGCGCCCTGTTGGAGGTAAACAACTCTCTATCAAGAAAGGCAAGGAGAAACAAAGCATGATCTTCGGCGTTTACAGCGGACAAATGCCCTACAGCGAAGACATGGAAATGTCAATGGCTGCACTGGGCGAGGTGTTGAACATTCGTGTCATAGAAGAAATGCGCGAGAAGATGGGCGCTATCTATGGCGGCGGCTTCAGCGGACAACTCACCCGCGAGCCATACGAGCACTATTCCATTCAACTGCAACTGCCTTGCGGTCCCGAGAATGTAGACAAGCTGCTCGAGGCAACCGAAAAGGAGATAAAGGCTATTCTGGCACAGGGCCCCAATCAGAAAGACGTGGACAAAGTGAAAAGTCAGTGGAGAGAAAAGTACGTCACCGACTCAAAGGAAAATGCCTTCTGGAATGACAAAATGGAGCGCGTGCTCATCTGGGGGCGCAACAGAGATCGTGTGCTGAACTATGAGAAGTACCTCAATGCGCTGTCTGCCGATGACATCCGTAAGGCTGCCCTTCTTGGTCTTACTGATGGAGCCAAGTTCATTTCTGTATTGAATCCGGAGTCATAGGATATCATTTTAGAACAATAACCACCCGATCTGTTCCGTTACGGTACCGGTCGGGTGGTTTTTTTATGGCATTATCAGAACCGAACACATCCGCAACAGATGCAGGGCCATCAAAGCACCTTTGCACCTCAATATTCTATAACTTAGCGTTTGTATTATGATCTTCAGGAGTAAAGCCCCCCTGCGCATAGGTCTGGCGGGAGGTGGCACAGATGTCAGCCCATATTGCGATCTCTACGGAGGCGCTATTCTTAATGCTACTATCTCGTTGTATGCCTCGGCGACCATTGAGCCTATTGCCGTGCCGCAGGTCATCATAGAGGCGCTCGACAGAAATGAGAGTGTAGCCTATGAACTGGCCGACGAACTGCCTATTGACGGCGATCTCGATCTGGCCACCGGGGTCTATAATCACCTCGTTGCCAAGTATGGTCCTGTTCCCTCCGGTTTCCGCATCACCACTTCTGTCGATGCGCCTGCCGGTTCCGGGCTTGGTAGCTCGTCTACATTGGTTGTGGCTATCATCGGTGCCTTTGCCGAATGGCTCAACCTGCCGCTGGGTGAGTATGACATTGCACAGATGGCCTACGACATCGAGCGCGTGGAGCTGGCAATGGCCGGTGGCAAGCAAGATCAATATGCCGCTACTTTCGGTGGTGTCAACTTTATGGAGTTCTACGATGGCAACAAGGTCATTGTGAATCCGCTCCGTATTAAACCCGAGTATCTGAACGAACTCGAGAATAATCTGTTGCTGTACTTTACCGCCACCAGCCGATTATCATCTACCATCATTGAGGCGCAGAGCAAGAACGTAACCGATAAGAACCAACAATCTATCGATGCCATGCACCAACTGAAGGAGCAAGCGCAGATGATGAAGGAGGCCATGCTGAAGGGCAACATCCACGACATTGGCCATATCCTCGATTACGGTTTCCGCTACAAGAAGCAGATGGCCAAGGGTATTTCAAACGACGCGATGGACGCTATTTATGAGGCAGCACTGCAGGCCGGCGCTACAGGCGGCAAGATATCGGGTGCAGGTGGCGGCGGTTTCATGATGTTCTATTGCCCCGGCAATACCCGTCATCAGGTGCGCAAGACACTGCAGACCTTTGGCGGCAGCATCAGTCCCTATCAGTTTACCGAGCGGGGCCTCTTCACCTGGCGTGCAAAATAGTAGGTTACAGGTCTGTTTGTTGTAAGGGTAAAACCATTCTATGTTATCAGTATCGCTTCACGGCATTGTCATCAAAGCACCCATCGGGTTGTATCCCGAGGAGAAGATCACCGGCAACACATTCGAGACCGATGTGGACATCTATCTGCCCGATGAGCAGCCGTGGCCATTTGTCGATTATGCCCTGGTAAACACTGTCGTCAGCGAGGTGTTTGCAGGCCCTCATGAGCTATTAGAGACCGTAGTTTTCGACATTCACAGTCGCATAAAGCAGCAGTTTCCCGTCGCAAACACAGTTCGGGTTGCAGTGCGCAAGCTCACCCCCCCGCTGCCCGGCAAAGTAGCCCATTCCCAGGTCTGCTACGAACGGTAGGGATAGGCAGGGCCTCGCACTCACACCCACACTCACACTGCCGTCTGCCCCTGCCGTCTGCACCTAAACACTCTGTCCCTTTCACCCGCCGAAGCTTTTTCAGCGAAGTCGGGCTGTTTCTGTTCGCTGTTTCTGTTCACTGCACCTTCTCACCCGCCGTAGCTTTTTCAGCGCAGGCGGGCGCACCCACACTCACACTGCCGTCTGCTCCTGCCTTCTGCTCCTAAACACACTGCCCCTGCCCCTAAAAACCCCTCCGCTTTCCGCTCCCTGCACTCGCTCTCATTTTCCTACCTTTGCGCCGCAATGCAGAACAGACCTACAATAGCCGAGCTCAGAAAAGGTGGCGTGATACTGATAGATAAGCCCTACAAATGGACATCTTTCGATGCGGTTAATGCCATTAAGGTAGCCACAAAGGCCAAGATAGGTCACTGCGGCACCCTCGATCCCCTGGCCACAGGTCTGCTTATTTGCTGCACCGGCGAAATGACCACCTCCATCTCCGGCTACCAGCAGCTACCCAAAGAATATACAGGCATCATACACCTGGGGGCCATCACAGATACCTACGACCTCGAGAGCCAGCCGCATAGCCCAAAGCCGTCCGATCACATTACGTTGGATCAGTTGCTGGAAACAGCAAAGCAATTCACCGGCGACATCATGCAGGTGCCACCTATCCATTCTGCCATAAAGAAGGATGGTAAACGTTCTTACGATCTTGCCCGCGCCGGCAAAGAGGTGGTTCTGGATGCCCGTCCTGTTACTATCGGCGAGTTCGAGATCACCGAATTCCGTAGTCCGGAAGTTCATTTCCGTGTAATGTGCAGTACAGGCACCTACATACGCTCACTCGCCAACGATTTTGGGGCTGCTTTGGGCTGCGGAGGGTACCTTAGTGCACTACGTCGCACCAAAATAGGCAATTTCAATGCCGAGGCCGCTCTTACCCCCCAACAGTGGAAGGATATCTGGTATCCAAATGGCATAAAAGGCTGATAAAGAATTATCTGAGTGTATCGTCATTTCATATATTTTTCCGGCTTCTCGCCAACACATTAATCGTTAGCAAATGTCTTGTTAGGTGTTTGTTAATTGAGACCTAAACCAAAGTTAAACCGCTTTTACAATATGTTTCTTCGCAAAGAATGTATGTAATATTGTGGCACAGTTGTTGCACTATTGCAGCGACCCCCTACGCTAAAAAACTAAATTACTATGACTAGGAATACTGCTTTTTTGGGGAAAATGGAGGAGCTGGTAAAACAGTTGGTATCATACCACAATGTACCATGCTACCTCGTTGACTCTAAGTTAGAGACCCAGCTGAACGCCTACGGAGAGAAAGTGAACATCCCTGTAGTAAGGGTTGTGGGCTTTTTTGAAGACACCATTGGTAAAGTAACACAGCTCCTCAACAACGAATTCGATCTTCGTGTCATTCAGGACGAGCGCACACCCGATTCTTTTACTTCAGCCGGACAAACTTTCCAGGCTGGTCTGAAAGCAAACAGGCTCGATCTTCCTGAATATAAGATACTTGGTCCGCACAAATTTGAGATCCGCGTGTCTTCCATCCTTCAGGATGTTTACACTGCTATGCAGAAGGGTTTGAGCAATGGCAATGCTACGCTTCCCGAGAATGTTCGTCGCGATTTTTACCGTGTAGGCGCGTTCCTCGAAATGGCCGATATCGAGTTCATCAAGATCCGCGATAACGCAGCCCATTCAGCTCCGCAGCCTGCCGCAGTTGTGCCGCCAATACCCACAGTAGCACGCGATCTGCACAGCGCGCCAACGCAACCTTATACACCACCTGCACCGCAGCCAGAGCCGCAACCCGTAGCTCAGGCTCCTGTTATCGAGTCGGTTCCGGCGCCGGCAGAGGCTGGAAAAAATAACCTTACCTCTATGGACATGAGCGTTGATAGCTTCAACGCCCTGGCAATGGATGTGAATAATATTGAGAATAAGAACGGAGTTGAAGATAAGTACCTGGATCTGTTCTCTCCCGAGGTTGAAACACCTGCAACCGAAGCACCTGCAGCAAAAGCTGAAGCGGCCACTCCCGAGGCAGTAGCGCTGAACATCGACAACATCGAGACGTTCAACATGAATGTAAACGGTATCATCGATCGTCCGGTTGATGCACCGGTGGTGCCGCCAACTCCAACCAAGCCGGCAGGTTTTGAACCGCCATTGAACATGGACGAGAACGCACAGATGACCGAAGCGTCGCTGAAGGAGTTTGTACGCACAAGTCCGATGGTGAAAGAGGTGGATGCGATGATAGCAGAGCGTGCGGGTGCCAAGATCAATGAAGAAATAGATATCGAAGGTGATGTGGACCGTCTGCGCTTCCTCAAAGTATTTACGCTGAAGCAGCTTACTGAAAAGATCACCGACAACAAAGAAGACATAGTAGCGTTTGCCGAGAAGTGGATAGGTAAAGACAATGGCGGATCATTCGATTCGGGTATTTGTCTCTTCTATCTCGAATACCTGATAGTAGGTAAGAAAAACGATCCTGCGTTTGCAGTTGAGTACGTACTGAAGTTTATTTCAGACAACGACTACAGTGCGCGCTACATCATCCCTACCTACAATTCTATCAGGCAGGGCGAAGCGGCTAACAGTTTTGCCCATCTTACCCTTAAATAGAATAAATACGATCCATTTACCCCCGAAAGCTGCAATCACCATTGCAGCTTTTTTTTGTTTGCTGTACTCGCGTCATCGGTTCGGTGTATCTTCACCTAGTCCTCGTTTGTAACGAGGATCCTGCGGTGTGGCGCCTGTCTGACGTCAGGTAGATTTGTAACGCCCTTACCCCACCTACCGCCCATAAAATATTTTGTGGATATCTTCCACCCATCCCATGGCCGTTTCTGCACCGTGGTTGCTACTTTTGCAAAACATCTGTGTAACAGTACCATGAAAAAACGCTATCCTTCACGGCCATGACCGCCCTACTTGCAGCAACAAGAGGCAATGCCCGGTTGGCGCACAGCCCGTTTTCATACATTTACTGTTCCAAAACAAAGTCGATAGGCAGGTTATGTTAGTCAAGTTATTCGGAAGCGCGGTTTACGGAGTAGATGCAAAGACCATCACAGTAGAGGTAGACACACCCGGCGGTGTGATAGGCGTGTTCATTGTGGGCCTGCCCGACAATGCAGTGAAGGAAAGCACCGACCGGGTCATATCTGCCATTCAGAACTCCGGGTTCGACAGGCCACGCGCCCGCATCGTCATCAACATGGCCCCCGCCGACATCAAGAAGGCCGGTGCCGCCTACGACCTTCCCATTGCCCTCGGCATATTGGCCGCTACCGCGCAGATACCGCAAGACCAGCTGCACGACTACGTCATCATGGGCGAGCTCTCGCTCGATGGCACCGTCAAGCCCATAAAAGGAGCCCTGCCCATAGCCATACAGTCGCGCGCCGAAAAATTCAAGGGGCTTATAGTGCCCAAAGAAAATGCACGCGAGGCCGCCCTCGTCAACAACCTGGAGGTATATGGGGTAGAGAACATCAGCGAGGTCATAGACTTTTTCACCGGCAAGCTGGTGCTGGAGCCTATGAAGGTGAACACCCGCGAAGAATTCTTTGATGCGCAAAGCCATTTCGAAATAGACTTCAACGACGTAAAGGGCCAGGAGAACGTGAAGCGCGCGCTGGAGATAGCCGCTGCCGGCGGGCACAATGCCATCCTCATAGGGCCGCCCGGTGCCGGCAAGACCATGCTGGCAAAAAGGTTGCCCACTATACTGCCGCCCCTCACCCTGCACGAGGCCCTGGAGACCACTAAGATACACAGCGTGGCGGGCAAGCTGCCCGGCAATACATCGCTCGTGGCACAGCGCCCCTTCCGCAGTCCGCACCACACCATTAGTGATGTAGCGCTTGTGGGTGGCGGTGGCATTCCGCAGCCCGGCGAGATATCGCTGGCACACAATGGCGTGCTCTTCCTCGATGAGTTGCCCGAATTCAAACGCACCGTGCTCGAGGTGATGCGCCAGCCCATGGAAGAACGCCGCGTGTCCATATCGCGTGCCAAGGTAAGCATAGACTTCCCTGCCAGCTTCATGCTCATAGCGTCTATGAATCCCTGCCCTTGTGGTTACTTCAATCACCCCGAGAAAGAGTGCACCTGTTCACCCATCATGGTGCAGCGCTACCTCAACAAGATCAGCGGCCCCCTGCTCGATCGTATCGACCTGCACGTAGAGGTCACACCCGTGCCCTTCAGCGAGCTTACCTCTCAGAAGACCAGCGAGAACAGCGACGATGTGCGCACCCGTGTCATAGCCGCGCGCGAGATACAGGCAAAGCGATTTGAAGAACATGCCGGCGTGTATGCCAACGCGCAGATGGGCAGTAAACTGCTGAAAGATATCTGTGTCATAAGCCCCGTGGGTCACAACCTGCTCAAGACCGCCATGGACCGACTAAACCTAAGCGCCCGCGCCTACGACCGCATACTGAAAGTGAGCCGCACTATTGCCGACCTCGCCTCCAGCCCCGACATACGCCCCGAGCACCTTGCCGAGGCCATACAATACCGCAGCCTCGACAGAGAAGGGTGGGGAGGATAGGAGAGCAGTGCGGAGTGCGGGAGCGAAGTGCGTGTGTCTGCGCCGGGTCTCTTAGTATAGCCTTGTGCGCATCAAGGACCCGGTGTTTTCAATAGTGGGGTTGAGTTTATTCCTGATGCCCCCGCATGGAACATCAGGAATAAACCCGAATCAGCGACAATTCATTATTTACTCATGGCTCAGATTTAAAGAGAGAGTGTCTATAAGTCCTTATCGGCTTTGTAATTGACCGGCAAGCACTACTTAACGCTATATCGAACCAGTCTTCGTTCCTCTATCATCGGGAAGTCTACGTAGTGGATCGATTCACTCACCATGCCAATGTTTTTGGCATACTTCCACTGGCATTCGCGAGTGTCCCACATCGAACCGGGCGGGTATTTGCTTATTTTTCGGAAAGTTGATGTTGTAAAGGTACCTGCCGTGACAACAGTAGTTGCATGCCTGAATCCCATTTTTTCGGTGATCGTCAGCGTATAACTCGTTACTGCGTTTGGCCCGAACGTATACGTGCGGAATGCGTTGGTATAGTCAGTAGAGCAAAAAGATATTATGCCATTCTCATCGACCGTATAGCCCAGGGAGTCTCTTAAGTAGCGTACTGTCACAATACTTGTCGGCACGGCAACCATGCAGTATTTGTGGTACAGGTACTTTCCTATGATGGTATCTTTCTCAACGTAAGCACTATCATATTTTCCTTCCGCATGAGCTTCACCATTGGCGCTATCTAGCCAGTATCGTTCGTATATCCAGTAGTTACCCGGTTTCAAGGCCATGTAGTCTGCATATTGATTATTTGTCGCTGTGTCGCCGGGAGGAGGTGGTGGTGGAACAATTTTATTTCCTTTCCTGCATGAGGATGAGGTAAAAACTACAAGTGATACTAGCACGCAAAAAGTGGTCTTTCTCATGGATTCGTTTTTTTGATGTAACAGATAAACGAAGCGATTATTTTGATATTGCATTCAAAATAATTTGAGTGCTTTTGCGTTGAACGGCCCGGTAGAAGGTCTCGATTGTGATACATGCATTCAACTAGACAATCGCATATAGCCACTATCTGTGCAATCTCACGAATCAGTGACCTGTCTACCGAAGGCAGGTTCAGACAACCGCAAACCACTGTCTAGGTATACCACCCTTCTCTTCCGGGAAAAGATCTATGATACTGCAGAAAACGCCATACCACAGATATTTCTTTTGGTCGGCTTCGGGGGCGGTAGTAACTTGATGTATAAATGAAAAAAATGTCGGTCAACGGTTCATATTGCAGAAATAATTTACTTCTCGGCGCGCAGTACTGCGCAGGATTTGGGAAGAAAGTGGGAAGAAAGTGAGAAGTAGGTGGGAAGAAAGTGGGAAGTTTATGGGAAGCAGGTGCGCAGTTTTGGGAAGCAGCATACACATCCGCTTCTCACACCTCTGTTGATAATCAACGAATTAGATGCAGATCGGGAAAAAAGAAAAAAAATTGCGCAGATGGGAAGCAGGATACGCAGTTTGTGCCTGCGCCGGGTCTCTTAGCATAGCCTTGTGCGCAGCAATGAACCGATGGCTTCAGCGGTAGGGAACCTATCGAAGCCTTGCGAAATGAATCAGACAACCCACAATCTGTGCCATCTGCGCAATCTCACGAATCTGTGACCTGCCTACCGCAGGCAGGTTCAGACAACCCTGAATAGCATTAAAATGGCAGACAGTATCACCGCATGTATCTATTATTCAGATACCTGAACGAAGTCTTCCGTTTCCTTAGGGTTGGGACCATATTTATTGGTGCCGGGTTGGCTGTCGCGCACCATAAGAATGAGTGACCACACACCCACCACCAGCATGGTAAGTCCGTACACGAGGGTAGGCACAATGGCAGGTTTCAGCATGGTAAAGTCAATGTCTTCAGGGTCAAGTGAAATACCCAATTGCACCAGTTTCACCACCACAATTGTGATCCATATTATAGTAGCAATGATCGATACCAGTACAAATCGGAAGTAGATCCATCCGCTTTTGCCTATATCGTGAAACCGGCGCACTGTCAATGAAAGTGTGGGCACCAGTATGAACAGGCTGTAAAGCATATTCAGTATACCGCCGTTCATCATGCCCGTTTTGTCAAAACTCAACCCGAGCACATCGTCCAGCAACTTCACTACAAGCCCGAAGATGATATTGAACAGTACAAACATCCAGAACTCTTTGCGGCGGGCGCGACCGGTGAAGGTGGCGTAGTTTTTGATGGCGATGATGTACCATTTCATAAGGCGGACAATTTGAAGGTTATCGGATAACTGAATTAAAGTTACATATTCTTTAGTTCGAAAATTACTTCACCCATGCCAGCGTGATGCCGATGGCCAGATAGGCGCCCCTTTGTTTGAGGCCGGGTCGGCTACCCAGTTCGTAGCTCGTACCCATGTTCACACGCTTTCTGGTCGATATCAGTCTGCCGCCTATCCGCCAGCCTATATCGCTCAGGCTGAAGCTTCCCGGTGCATTGGGCGTGATGGCATATTCTTTCCCGTTCACCAATAAGGGGTCTATGGTGGTGTTGGCAAAAATTACATCGGCATACACTTCTTTGAAGATGGCCGTTTGTTTGGCTTCCCCTTCAAACCAGTTGATGGTGCTCGTGGTCTTCATCTTCATATGCGTCAGCCGGGTAAGCCCGCCATAGAAACCCATGGTGCGGGTGTTGGTATAGTAGTCGTTGCCAAACACAGTACCGTCGGTAGTGGTCAGCGATCCCTTCTGCTGCGGCTTAAAGATGTCTGCCGTCATATTCGTTGAGATGGGTGCGGTGCTGTAGTAGCCGCCACCCCTCAGGGCAAATATGCGTCGGCACGGGAAGCGTGCCTTTGTGAAGCGCATAGTAGTGCGGCGCTGCCCCTTGTTGTCCACTTCTTTAAAGGCATCGAGGGTCATCTTACGTTTCTCCCAGCCCTTCCCGTCCATGATGTGCAGGCGCACACCCGCGCTGCCCACGCTGAACGGATTCAGCTTGGTGTCGCTATAGCTTTTTGTGGCTTCACTTTGCTGTAAAAAGCTGTAGAACGTGGTCTTGTAGCTGGCATTGACCGAGAAGTACTTGCGGTGAATGTAGTCGGCATTAAAGCCGGCACCAATGCGTGCAAAGTCGCTTGCCCCTGCTTCTGCGTCCAGCAGGTGCAGTTCGGCAATGATCTTCAGTTTTTTCGACTGATCGCTTTTCACAAAGATCTCCACCCCTTGTTTGGTCATGATGGTATCCTTCTTGGCCTTGCCCCATACGGTGGCGGGCAGCAGCAGCAAGAGTGCGGGCAGGTATTGTTTCAAACTTTTTGTGGGGTGTGGCATGATAATGTACAGGTAATAGCAAAGTAATAGCGTGTGGCGCAAAATTAGAGTTTATTTTTATTTGTCCAACCTGTTGTTTTCACGGTCTATACCAACTATCGCAGTGTGGCGGCATAGTGCGCGAACGAGTCGCTGAATACTTTGGCGCCGTAGTAGTTAAGGTGGTCCAGGTCGGCAAAGCAAGAGTCAGGCAGGTCCATCTTCATGAAGTCGGCGAAAGGAACATCAGGAAACTCGCGTTTCAGGAACTTTTGAAATTCCGGTTCTATCGGCTTCGGAAACAGCTTATGCTCGGGTGTTCGCACAAATACCACGTTCACCCCGCGGCTTTTGCAGAGGTCCACTATTTTGTGCAGATAGTTGATGTGCCAGGTCCACAAAGCAAGCTGGTCGGTACCTTTTTTGTTCAGCTTGTCCACGTCTGCGCGGTTCTTGTCCAGGTCCAGCTTGTCGTCATGAAACGCGTAGCCGCCTATCTTCAGTTGTTCAAGGGTCACAGGTTGGTGTCTCAGTATCTTCAGCAGGTAGGGCGTCTTCAACTTCGGGAGCCCCACTACGCCCTTTATCACCTGCTCGGGACTGTGGTAGAGCAGGTAGCTCATATCGGTGGTACTCAGCAGGTGGTAGTAGTTCTGCACTTTGGCCTGTGTGAAGCCCTGCTTGGTGAGGAACACATCAGACCAGAACTGCTGGATGTTGTGGCCCGCGCACCCTATTACCACGGTGCGTATCTGCGGGTTCTGCGGCAACAGCTTCTGCAGTTTCAGGTAGTTGTACAGGTACATATCTGCCGGCTGCGACAGGTTGATTACATGCTCCATATTGGAGTCGATGATGCCATAGGCAATGTGCGAATCGCCCATCAGCAACATCGTTTTCTGCGCATCCACTTTGTACAGGTTGTCGCGGTTCAGTATTGCCGACATGGCAGTGAGGTAACCCCAATAAATGGCGGTCACTATAGCGGCATAAAGCAGGAACTTTTTTAGGAGTTGTTTCATGTCGCGTCAGAATTGGAAGTAAATGAATGTTCCCTGGTTGTACACCGAATACACCAGCACGGCAGTGCCCAGTGCCACATACATGCCCCAGCGCACCAGTCTGTTCTTATAGTTCAGCACGGTGCGCTCATCGTGGCGTTGTCGCCAGTCGATCACCAGTGGAATGATGACATAGGCTATACCCAGGCGCTTGGTGGGCATCTGCAACAGGCCGTGTCCTATGTGTTGAATATAGTCGACGGCCACATGCATATCGGGTGCTCTGAAGAATATCCACGCGAATGTGGCCAGCGCGAAGGTGGCGGTCATCTGCCACGTTTCCCGCAGAGACGGGAGCATCGTATTTGCGGCCACCACCTCGCTGGTGAACTTGCGGTTGCTGTTGCTCAGTAGCAGCGGAATGAACAGCAAGGCATGTATGCCGCCCCAGGCTATGAAGGTCCAGTTGGCGCCATGCCAGAAGCCGCTCACCAGAAATATGATAAAGGTATTGCGCACCACTTTGGCGGTGCTGACCCGCGAGCCGCCCAGGGGTATGTACAGGTAGTCGCGGAACCACGATGACAGTGAGATGTGCCACCGCTTCCAGAACTCGGCGATGTTGCGGGAGAAATAGGGATACCTGAAGTTAGAAAGCAGCTCGAAGCCGAACAGCTTTGCCACACCCAGTGCTATGTTGGTGTAGCCGCAGAAGTCGCCATAGATCTGTATGGAAAAGTACACCGCACCCAGCACCAGTGTAGAGCCCGAGAGGGTCTTGTAGTTGGCAAATATGTCGTTTACAAATACGGAAAGGGTATCGGCTATCACCACTTTCAGAAAGTAGCCCCACAGTATCAGGCGCATACCCGAAACCGCTTGTTCGAACGAGAATGCGCGCTTTTTCTGCACTTGCGGCAGCAGGTGCGACGCCCTTTCGATGGGGCCTGCCACCAGTAGCGGGAAGAAGGAAACGAATACGGCATAGTCTACAAAGTTCCGGGTGGGGGTCACCTTGCCATTGTATATGTCAAACACATAAGACATGCCGTGAAAGGTGTAGAAAGAGATACCCACAGGCAGCACAATATTCAGCAGCCACGGGTCGGTGTGCAGGCCCATGAGTGCCAGTGCGTCCTGGGCGTTGCCAACAAAGAAGTTGTAGTACTTAAAGAACCCCAGCACTGCCAGATTGTTGAAGATGCTGAGCCATAGGTACAGCTTCTTTCTTCGTTCGGACCGGTAAACCAGCAGACCGAAGCCATAGTCTATAAGCGTTGAAAGCAGAAGGAGGAAAAGGAAGCGCCAGTCCCAGAAGCCATAGAAAAGGTAACTGCAAACAAGCAATAGAATATTCTGGATAGCCAGATTTTTACTGAAAGCAAACCAGTATAGAACGTAAACAGTGATAAGAAACAGTACAAATTCAAACGAGTTGAAAAGCATCGTTTTTTGTGGTAAAGAAACAAAAATAAATCGAATAGTCCCCGCAAAGGGCGCGGCTGATGCCTACTTCTGGTAGTATAGCTTCTCTTCTTTGATGATCCCGAGCACACGCATCATGTCGGTATTCTTCTTAGAGTCGGCCGGTGCGGTAACCTTGTACCATTCCATTACGGTGCAGTCGCCGGGTAGTTCCACCACTTTTTCTTTGCTGGCAGCCAGCAGGGTCATTGCCTGTCGTTCGCAGCTATTGTCAAACTGGTTGAATAGCTTATCGGCCAGGAACAGGCGTGTCAATGGTATTAACACAATGAACAAGTATAGCTTGAATTGTACCGGTCGGATGTGGGTAATGAGGTAGTGCGCCGACAAGACATAGAAAGCGATGAGCGCGGTATTGACAGGCACCATCACATCGCGGCGCACAATCTGCGGGCGATAGAAGCGGTAGCCACCCAGCGGAAGCAACAACATATATGCCGATGCGAATAGGGTAATCCACCCAAAGAGGCGCAGCATTTTGCGGCTTTCAGTTGTGCCGGTGCCTGCAAGAAACGCCAGGTTCACCCCTATCATAGACATCAGCAGCACCAATCCTTCGCCGCTGAACATGTGGATGATAGACGATGGCAGGCGTTGATACCTTGCTGCCAGCGACATCTGCTGGGTGAAGTTTTCGATATTGTTCTTGCCTACATAGAACGAGTAGAACGCCATCAGCACCGCGAAGCCTGTTATGAACAGCACCGGTTTCGGCAGTTCTTTTATTGCTGTGGTCAGCCGTGCACCAAAGGGGGCGCCGCTGTTCTTAACCCATTGCTGGCGGAACAGCTCCAGCCACAGGAAGCCACAACCCAGAATGATCACGGGTGCGCTTACCGGCCCGTTGAAAGCCACTGCCCACGACAACAGCAGCAGCGCGCCCGTGAGCAGAGGCCCAAAGTTGATGTTGCGCTTGTGAAACAGGAGCAGGAAGAATGGCGGAAAGAAAATGCCCACCAGCAATACAGAGAAGGCATAGGAGAAGGCATAAGATATGGGCGGGTCTATGATGCCTATGTCCCACACGTAGCCGCAGTTCTGAAACAATGGTGTGAGCAAGACGGCGGCCAGCAGGAAGCGACCATTGAATATGCGGAAACTACCGCTCACATAAACGCCAATAAGATAGGTGAATGCGATCTGCCATACGGTTTTTGCCAGTGCGCTTGCCAGGTATACGCTGCTGATAGGGTCGGTGAATTTCTGGAAGAAGAAAGGCCATGTTCTGAAGTGCGCGTAGATGGAGGCGTGCAGCACAAACCGGTTGGTAGCGTTGTAATGGTCGCCGTGGAGCAGAACACCCAATCCTAGCGGGTCGTGCAGCACCCGCACAAAGTTGGGTGCCGGCACTGCCACCAGCGACATGTCGCCGTCCAGTATGGCATGGTAGTGCTGGTAGAATGCAAATGCGAAGTTGGCAATAAGAAACAGCAACGCCACTACATACAGCCTGTTATTGGTCTTTTGTGTCCACATGTTCTGCTTACGTACTCTGTTTGGCCCTATTGTTTTTCTTTCACGGTTTCTGTCCGAAGCCCCATTGACGCCAGGCTTCCTGCAAGTTCCTTCATTTCGGAGGGGTAAATGATAACCGGTGCGGTAATATCCTCTGCACCCGTATTAATCCTGATGGTGTACAACAGGTCGTTATGGGTCTCTATCTTAATGTTCTTAATTGCCGCTGTGGCTACCGATATGGGCTTGCGCATGGGATTCACTGAAGACAAGCTGAGCATGCTATCGGTTATACGAACGAATTGATACCTCGGGAAGTACATATAGATATCGTACAGAACTATGCCCAATGCGACCAGAAGAAATACGATGCTGTGCCTTACAACAAAATAGGCAAGCACCAACAATCCCACCGATATCAGTGAAGAAGTGAGCAGGCTTTTGTTTCCATACGATGTGGCCATGCCCAAAAATAGACATTATTCACGCAAAACATAATTCCTGATACTATCTCCACCTGTAGAACACCTCGGGAACAGCGGCCTCAATAGCAGAGATAACGTCTTCCGGCAACGGGCCAAGCCCGACCGCCAGCAATGCGTCTTTCAGTTGTTTGGTGTTCTTGATACCGGGAATGGTGAGTGTATTGTATGGGTTGGAAAGCTGAAAACGCAGCGCGCTCACAGATATGCCGCCTTCCAGGTCATTCAGAAAAGCCAGTTGGCGTACGGCGCCGGTCACCCATTCCACCTGCTCGGCGTTAAAGTTGCTCCTGATGTCGTTCGTTTCAAATGTCCGGTTCTCTGTCAGTGTGCGTGGCGTGATGAAGCCCGATGCCAGCGGCACCCTCGATATGAAGGTGTACCGGTCTTTATATTGTTCATCTGCGAAGAACGCCGCATAACGGCGGTCCAGCACATTATAAACCGCTTCTACCACACTGCCGAAGTTGTGCTTCAGCACGTTAGCTACACCCTTTTGGGTGCGGCAGCTAACGCCGTATGATCTTATTTTTCCCTCGCGTATCAATCGCTCGAATGGCTCTCTGTCTAATTCGGTCAGGTCTATATCGTCGGGAGGGTTGTGTAGCAGCAGTACATCAATACATTCGGTTTGCAGGCGTTTCAGGCTGCGTTCCACGCTGCGCACCATATTGTGAGCGGTGAAGTCATCGTCGTCACTATCGGTACCTTCAATTATCCCATACTTAGTGCAAATGACTGCGGGAGCTTTTCCCGCACCACTGTAAGACTTCAACGCAGCACCCAGCAATTCTTCAGATCGGCCGGCCCCGTAGGCCACTGCTGTGTCGAAGAAGTTGATTCCATTGTCTAACGCCATGTGGATGGCACGCACGGATTCGTCTGCATCGATAGCACCATAACCATTGGGTCTTCCATTCAGGTCATATGCACCGGCAAGCTGCCAACAACCAAATCCTATACGGTTGACAATCAGTCCGTTAACGGAAATGTGAGCGGCGCTCATTAGTTAAAATTGAAACCGCCTTTAATAAGCGTGCGCGGACCGTAGAAAGAGTTGCGGCCATGCAGCAGTCGGTCATCCTGAAAGAATGCGGCATCTCCCGGTTTCAGATAAACGGGGAATAAGAGGCCACCTTCTACTATTTTCTTCTCCAGGAATTGGTGAAACTGCTCGCACATTTCTAACACGTCGGCGGGGTTGTCCGGCATCACCCTGAAGTAGTTCCAGTTGAGTTTCACACCGCGGTCGTCAGTATCAATGATCTTCCTGCGTTTGCGCTGATCTTCGCCCTTGCCAAAGTCTACTTCAACGGTTTTGAGTTTGGCATAAAGTTCCGGCTCAAACTTCTCCAGAATGTATATCAGGTCGTCAGAATCTATGAAAGTGGTGGCTCCACCTATTTCAGCCGCTTCGGTGCAGAAAAAGAAGTTCACATCCAGCTCAAAATTCACATAGGCTGCATCGGTATGCAGTGGCTGGCGCACGCTTGCATGCCTGAAGGTGTACTGATGGTCTTTGTCATAGCGAACATCTGTCCAACGTTCGGCAGCACGGGCGTTGCCTGTTTTTATATCTTCATCTACGTTCACTATTTCACCCACCCGGTCCACAAGGTCTTCGTAGAATTGTTTATAGTCCGTTCCCTTCGGCACACCAGTAAGGTGCACGATCTTGTATGACCTCAGTATGTCGCCGAACTCTTTGGCAAAATTCTCTGATGGTGTGTATACAACCTCTTTAAGGAAATTTGGTCCCATAATTCTTCAGATTAATAGTGTTTTTAATTGTGATCAGATCGCCGCAAAGCTAATCCATTTATCGCTCGTTGCTCCTGACATTAGTCATATTCTTTGCCTATCCACTCTTTATTTCTTTATTTTCGCAATGCAATAGGCTGCTACAGCCGCAACCCGCTCCTTTGATAAATTTAAAAAGCTGCTGATCCACTGATGAATACTGAACAACCGCTCGTAAGTGTCTGTACCATTTCTTACAATCACGAAAAATACATAGAGCGTGCTATTCAGGGAGTTATAGAACAACGATATAATTTCAAGGTCGAATTCATTATAGGCGACGACTGTTCAAAAGACGGCACCCGCGATATTATACGCAGGTATCAGGCGCAGTATCCCGACCTTATTTTCCCGCTGTTTCCCGAAAAGAACCTTGGCGCTAAGCAGAATGCCATGCAGACCATGAAGCGCTGCCAAGGCAAGTACATTGCGTTTCTGGAGGGCGACGACTATTGGACAGATCCTAACAAACTGCAGCGGCAGGCCGACTTTATGGAGGCCAATCCCGAATACATGATCTGTTTCACCGACGTGGATCTGCTGAATGATACGGAGGATGAACACCCTGACCCCTTTACAAAACCCGATAAAGAGCGACTGACGATAGAGGATGTCATCATGACGGAACGTGTGTTTATTCCTACAGCTACGCTGTTCTTCCGAAATCAACTGCCTGATCCGTTGCCTCAGTTTTTTCGGGAGGCAAATAACGGTGATATTGCCATACATCTTGTCATGGCCGATCAGGGGCCGATTCGTTATCTGCCCGGCAAGACAGCCGTTTATCGTCACCACAGTGGTGGCGTTACCAAGACCCGTCAGTTCGGCGGGCTGGCATACAAGCAGTTGTTCGGCATGTATGAAGCAGCTAACGCGCACTTCGGCAGTAAATACGACGCCATCTTTCGTCGTCGACTGGGACAGATGTCGCGCACACTGCTTATGTATTTCTCACGGGATCTGCATGGCATGGAAAAGGTTAAGTATGTGTTTGACAACTCGCGCAACTATTTCAAGTACTCGGATGGCATCAACCTCAAAGAGATGGGCTATTACACAGTGACGCTCTTTTTCCCGTCGTTATTAAAGTCTAAGAAGAACCGCTAAATTTGTCTTTCCCACACCGGATAAGCGGGACATGACCATCGATATACATCCAGCAAATGAAAGTAGCCATCATGCAGCCATATTTTTGCCCCTATCTGGGTTATTTCCAGTTGGTGGAGGCTGTGGATACCTTCGTATTTTACGACGATGTCAATTTCATAAAGGGCGGCTGGATCAACCGGAACCGCATTATGTCCAATGGCCGCGAATTCTTGTTTACCATTCCGCTTACAGATGCAAGTTCGTTCAGGCTTATTCGCGACACACAGGTCAACTGGCGCTCTAAGGAAATAGAGAAGTTTGTAACCAACGTAAGGCTGTCTTACAGGAAGGCTCCGTTCTATAACGATGTGATGCCCGTAGTAGACGCCATCTTCGCGGCCCGCCCCGACACTATTTCTCAGCTTGCCATAGATAGTGTTATTCGTTTCTCGCAATACCTGGGAATAGATACCCGGTTCAAAGTGTCGTCTGAAGGCGCATATACCCGCACAGATGACAGGGTACAGAATCTGATTAATATCCTTGCCGCCGAGGGGGGCGATCACTACATCAATCCTATTGGCGGACAAGAGTTGTACACTACCAATGATTTTGATAAACATGGCGTGAAACTGAATTTCCTGAAGGGTACAGGCAGTTTGTCTATTATTGATGTATGCATGAATACTGCCCCTGCAGATGTAAAGGAGATGCTTAAAAATTATACGCTGATATGAAAGAGATAGGCGGTTATCTGGAAATGGAGCTTGGGCCTGGCGGCCCGGGTTATCATACCGGTGTGTTAGGGCTCAATTCGGGCAGGAATGCACTGGAGTATATTCTACGGTTGAGGGGGTATGATAAATTGTTTCTGCCGCACTATCACTGCGACGCGCTTATTGTGCCTTTGAAACGATTGGGGATAGCTTACGAGTTTTATAGTATCGATTACGATTTTGAGTTTGAAGCGTTTACTGTTCCTGAGGGTGCCGCATTGCTCTATATCAACTTCTTCGGGTTGAAGGATGACTACATCGCGGGACTTGCGAAACAATACCCCTCGCTCATTGTAGATGATGCCCATTCGTTCTATTCAGCGCCGCTGCCGGGGATAGATACGTTCTATTCCTGCCGCAAGTTCTTTGGCGTGCCTGATGGTGCTTATGTTGCTGCTGCTGACAGATTGCAGCATCAATTCGCGCACGATGTCTCGGCTCACCGCTACCAGCATCTTGTTGGCCGGCGCGATCAATCTGCCAGTGAACATTTCAGCTTTTATCGCAACGTGGAAGATTCGTTCGATACCGAGGAGATAAAGCTCATGTCAGGGTCTACGGCTGCCGTTATGGGTGCTATTGATTATGACCGTGCGCTGAGCCGCCGTCGTGCCAATTACAGTACATTGCATGCCGCATTGAAGCAGATAAACCGGTTGAAGTTGCCCGATGTGGCTGCCGGACTATCCTATCCGTTGCTGGCTTCGCGCGAAATTATGCAACGGCTCATCAGTCACAAGATCTACGTAGGCACTTATTGGCCCAATGTTATAGCCGATATGCCGCATCATACTACCGAATACGACCTTGCATACAATCTCATAAGCCTGCCTATCGATCAGCGTTATGACGCGTGTGACATGGCAGAGATCATCAAAAGAGTAATCAATGATTGACATTTACATCAGACCCTTACGCATGGGCGACCACCTGGTTGCCTACCATTGGAGAAATAATCCCGAAGTGTGGAAGTACACCGGCTCGCGTCCCGATATTGTGGTGACTGAAGAGATTGAAGCTCAGTGGATGGAGCGTGTATTGAAACAGACCAACGCCCTTAGATATGGCATCTGCATCAAGGATACAGACGAGTACATCGGAAACGTGACCATTACCGATATTGACGGCGACAAGGGCGAGTTCCATACCCACATAGGGGCGGTGCAGTACTGGGGCAGGGGTCTCGCGACAAAGGCTGCTAAGCTTATGCTGGAATTGGCTTTCTCGAAAGGTGTCAACCATATTCATCTGTACGTGCACAAAGACAACAAGGCCGCCGTGGGTGTTTACGAGAAGTGTGGTTTTAAGATAGTCTGTGAGGAGGGTGATAGCTATCGGATGGAGATCCATAACGAAGGTTGAGTGCCTGCTTCCTGAGATTAAAAATGCCCCGGGTTTCCGGGGCATTTTTAATTGTATTAAAGTTCGTTGATCTACTTTGATAACAACAACTTGTGAGTTGATACGCTGCCGTCTTCATTTTTCAGCGATACCACATAATTTCCTGCAGGCAGCATGCTCAGATCAGCTTCATGGCGCGACCTGTTGATGATGTCTTCCTGTTTCATCACCTGGCCTACTACATTGTAAACCGTCAGATGAGCGTTAATCCTATCGCTGCCCCAGTCGAACGTGAGCAGACCAGTGGTAGGATTAGGATAGATCTTTACATTGCTTCCTGCGATGTTCTTCACATCGAGCAGAGAAATATAGATGACATTTGAAGGGCGTGACTGGCAGTTACCCGTGTCGCGCACTGCGTAATAGTAGCCCATCGCGCCGGGATGGTACGTCTGTGCATTGGCGCCAGGAATGATAACTCCATTAAAGTACCATACATAGGTGCCCGCGGTATTAGCCACCAGCATGTTGTCAATTAGAGAGACCAACGGAGCCACAGGCGTGCTATCGCGGACCATGAGTACCGCAGGAGTGGTTACAGAGTCTGATGTGTAGCAACCACCATCGGTAGTGCGCACCCTGAATTTCAGAAGATCTCCATCGGAGTAAGACTGTGAGTGGATGGTAGTGCCCGTTGCAACAACC
>JBIKSN010000188.1:0-6270 GCA_044348585.1 Flavipsychrobacter sp. | reverse complement strand
CACCTTTTGCAGTTCTTTTATAGAGATGCGGCCCAGCTCGCGTATGTTGCCACCGGCCAGTGCCAGTATGTCGCGGGCCAGGTCTATGGCCGACCGCTGAGGGGTACCGCTGGCTATAAGAATGCCAAGCAGTTCGGCATCAGTGAGTGCCGATGCGCCCTTGTGCAGCATTTTCTCGCGCGGGCGTTCGTCTTCCGACCAGTTTTTGATGCTTTTGTTTTCATTCATAGGGTGGGGTGTTGCTATACTACTTCGAAGGCGGCATGGTAGAAGTTGTTCTGTGCCGATATCGGTTTCAGATTCACATAGAAACACTCGGTGAACAGCCTGTAGGCCATAAACTCGTGGTCGTACACATTGAACTCATCAAACATGATGATGTCGCCTTTGTTGAGGTAGGGATAAAGCTGGCTCAGCGCGAAGAGGGTAGCGCTGAACAGGTCAGCGTCCATGTGAATGAGCTTGCGGGTATTGGTCAGTTCGTCGCGGTGGGTATCTATAAAACCGTTCAGCGTATCCTGAAAGATGCCTTTATAAAAAGACGCACGGCTGTCATTCACCTCGGGTATTGGCGACTGCATATCGCCCTTGTCAAAAACGCCCCAGCTTTCGGGTAGTCCTTCAAACGTATCGAAGCCATGAAAGCGCGAAGCGGCGTTGCTGCATTTTGCCAGCCACCATTTGAAAGAATTGCCGCTGGCCACACCAAACTCCAGATAACACACCGGTGTGTCGGTGAGGCGGTAATGATCGGCAATGGCGGTAAAGCTCTTCAGACGATCGTCGTAGTGGCGAACGGGGCGGTAGAAGTCGTTGGTGAGCAACTGCGCTTTTTTGTTCTTATGCACCCACGATGTAAGCAGGTTGAAGTTGTAGATGAATCCAAACAGCTTATTGAAGGGTTGGAAGATCTGCAGCAGGCGGCTGGCCAGCAGAAAGTCCTTGGTGAACTTGATAATACGAAGTTGGGTGGTGCGTAATGACATTGTGTGTTTGTAAAGCTTCAAAAATACCTAAATAAGTGCAAGGTTTCACCTGCGGCCTCAGGTGGTGCTGTCAGTGAGCCATTGCGGGGCTGCGGGTGGCGTGTAGTTGGCCATCAGGTCCAGCAGCTCTTCTATGGTATCGGCAACCATCAGTATAGACGCCGTGGTCTCGCTCAGGAAGCCGTCCTGCACCATCAGCGCGCACAGGGCCTTCAGTGGTTCGTAGTAGCCATTCACGTTCAGCACGCCTATGGGGCGGGTATGCAGACCCAGTTGTGCCCATGTCAGCATCTCAAACAGTTCTTCCATGGTGCCCCAGCCGCCGGGTAGCGCTATCACACCATCGGCCAGGCGGCTCATGGTCTGCTTGCGCTCGTGCATGGTGTTCACCACTATCATCTCGGTGACGCCATCGTGGGCTATCTCTTTGGTCTGCAGGAAGGTAGGTATCACACCTGTTACACGGCCACCATGTTGCAGGGCGCCATCGGCCACAGCCCCCATTATCCCCACTTTGCCGCCGCCGAATATCACTTCTATGCCTCGCCTTGCCAGCAGCCCACCCACATCCCATGCGGTTTCGCGGTATATATCGGCATAACCATCAGAGGCGCCGCAAAAGACTACGATCTTATTCATATCAATGTTATTACCGCTCAAAGATAGGGTTTGGTTGGGAGGGATTTAGGAGTTGGGGAATTGGGAATGGGATTGACATTAACCACAGACGTTACGGAGGTGACACAAAGGTCACGAGGGCCGCGGGGAGTTGGGAGTATGTGCGGGAGATTTTTTGTGATGGGGGGAGATTCTCTTAGCTGCTGCACACTTCCCATTTTGCGGGAAAATTTTCTTTCTCGCTATCCTCTTTTATCATTTCCGGACTATTTCATTGACTATCAATTCTTTAACATCAAAAGCCAAGTGCCGGACTTCCCAAAAACTGCGCAAAAACTTCCCACTTGCTTCTCATTTACTTCTCACCTTCTTCTCACTTACTTTTCAAAAACTGCGCACTTGCTTCCCATTTACTTCTCACCTGCCTACCGGCAGGCAGGCTTGCTTCCCGGTTGAGAAGCAAAATAAAATTGCAATACAGGCTAATTGCTCCATTTTTTTCAACTTCTATTCAAGTTACAACCGTGCATGAAAACAGGCAAAAGAAAGTTCTATGATAGTGCGAATTTGGGGGTATGATAAAACTTTGTTGGGGAGATAGCGATGAGAATCACGAGCAGGAATTTTGCCAATCTGGAGATTGGCAGCCGTGATGACGTAGTTGGAGACTACGCCAAGCTGGCAAGAACACTTGTACGAGATATCTAGAGATATTTGGGGGTAGTCGGAGATATATAAATACATAACATCACCTGTATTGATCACCCCAACAAAAAAAGCCACCCGTGATAAACGGATGGCTTCTGTGGATCTTTGGGATAATTATTTACCCTTGCCTTCTGCTTCTTTGTTGGCTTTGTACCTTTTGTCGGGAGTTCCGTCTTTTTTCAGCGGGCCGCTTGGTTTAGCTTCTTCCTTAGCAGCTTTGTTCTCCTTGTAGCGCATGTCGGGCGTGCCGTCTTTTTTCATTTTCGCTGCAGGCTCTGCTTTTGAGTCGTCGGCTTTAGCCGATTTTTTTACTTCTTTCTTGGTAGCAGTTGATTTGCTATCCTGCGCCATGACCGGTCCCAGACTCAGCATCATGAACGAAAACACTACTAAAAATATCTTTTTCATTGGTTTGGTATTTTATGCTAAGTTAAAACCATTTATGCAGCGGATGAAGAGATTTCTTGTAGTGGAATTGTTAATAAATGGTAGGTGTTCATTGGCTTAAAGTTTAAGTGAACGTGCCATTCGATCACGGTCTGCGGTCATTGATCGTAGATGCGACTGTATTAGTTGCCGCGGCTGATGTACATTTGCACCCACACATTTTTACACACACCGCGCACGGCGCAGTCTATTATAAGATATGAATAAATTGGGAGTGGCTGCTACAAATGGCCAGATCATAAGGCTTGCGGCTCCTATTTCGTTGGCTATCCTGATACCGCAGCTCAATTTTTTTACCAATACCGTTTTCATAGGGCGGCTGGGCGAAAGGGAGCTGGGCGTGAACGGCATAACCGGCGTTTTTTACCTGATACTTTCGATGGTGGGCTACGGGCTGGCCAGTGGTGTGCAGATACAACTGGCACGCCGTGCAGGCGAGGGCGACCAGAAGGGGCTGGCACAGATATTTGCCAATGGCCTGCTGCTGTCGGTAGCTTGCTCGCTGGCGTTGATGCTCATCACGCTGTGGTTTGTGCCGTTGCTGTTCGGGTTCAGTCTGCACGACCCCGAGAACTTTGAGATGAGTATCAATTTCATTTTTGCGCGGGTGTGGGGGCTGCCGTTCCTGGTACTCACGCAATTGCTCAATTCGTTCTTTATCTCCATCAGCAAGTCGCGCATGCTCATTTACGGATCGCTGGCTGCAACGTTAGTAAACATACTGTTCGACTACATGCTCATATTCGGTCATGGTGGTATGCCGCAAATGGGCTTTAAGGGGGCGGCCGTGGCATCGGTGATCTCGGAGATAGCGGGCTGCACGGTGATGCTGTCGGCCTTTTTTCTCAGCGGAGCACATCGCACGTATCCGCTGGCGCGGTATTTCCATTTTGATGGTGAGCTGTCGCGCAGGTCGCTGGCGGTGGCAGCGCCACTCATCGTGCAGTTCCTTTTCTCAATAGGTGGCTGGCTGGTGTTCTTTTTCTTTATCGAACATCTGGGGCCTCAGTCGCTGGCGGCATCGCAGGTGCTGCGCAACATATTTGGTATAGTGAGTGTGGGCACGTGGGCGTTGGCCACTACCTGCAATACTATGGTGAGCAACATAATAGGGCAGGGGCGGCAGGCCGAAGTGAAAAAGATTATATGGAAGATAGGCAAGCTGAGCTTTATCTATGCCCTGGTGATATGCGTGCTGATGATGGTGTTCTCGCGTCAGTTCCTGTCGGTGTATACGGCTGATGCCGCGCTGATAGAGTTTGCCCTGCCCAGCCTGCGGGTCATTATTCTGGCCACGCTGGTGATGTCTGTGGCAACAGTTGCGTTCAACGGCGTGGTGGGCACCGGCAATACTTTGGTGAACCTGACCATAGAAGTATCGTGTGTGAGCCTGTACCTCATATACTGCATCGTTGTGATACGCCAGTGGGGCAGCCCGCTGTATCTGTGTTGGGGGTCGGAATTTGTTTACTGGGTGTCGCTGCTGGCCACATCGGGCTGGTACCTTGCCAGCGGCAGGTGGAAGGGCAAAGAGATATAATGCCGGTAGGTTACCGGGCGGTGAGGATTTCCTTAAGTAGTTATTATTCTTATCAGGCGAGTGTGAGCTTGTGGCTATCGATCTGCTCTTCGAGTTCGGCCACGGTAATGCCGTTGTGGCTCTCGTCATATACACATTCGCCATTCACTATCAGCAGTACCTGCGGCGACTCGTGGTGCACAGCATATTCGTCGGCTATCCTGTTGGAGAGCGGGCGGTAGTTGAGCAGATCGAGGTAATAAAATACCGCCCCGTGGGTATTGTCCAGCTTCTGCAGGCGGTTGTGTGCCATGATGCTGATGGAGCAGCGGGTGCTGTGTTTGAATATCACCACCGGCTGTTTGGCGCTAAGTGCCTTTATATCATCAAGTTGCGCGTCTGTTGTAAGGTCTGTCCACATGTTCTTTCCTTCGTGTTGTATTTCGTGTATAAATAGCCGTCCGGCTGCGCAAACGTATGAAAAATACAACAAAAGTGGTATTGACACCCCCTCTATATGTGAATAGGTTTGTGCTATAATTAGTTCACACAAACAAACAAAAAACCGATATGAAAAAGAGCACATTGTTTCTCACATTGGCCGCTGTAGCCTTTGTATTTCTGACGGTAATGGGATGTAAGAAGAAGGAAGAATTGGTGAATTCGGTTACTACACCCACTTACACATGTACGTCTTGTATCACTACACCCGAAGCTAAGTCGGCCTACGACAACTCTTCGCGCGGCATGTACAAGGGTGTTGTAATAGGCTCTTCAGGCACCATCAAGTTTGATATCGGCAATACCGACACTTCCGCCATCAAGGCATACATGGTGATAGACGGTGTGTCTGTGACACTTACGGCTGATGTAAAATGGGTGGCAGGCGTGTCTTATGTATCGCCATTCACCGGAACGCTCAATGGCCAGGCCGTGAGCATTACCTTCTCGGTAGACGCTATGGGTGCTAACCCGACTGTGACATCAATGAACATACCCGGCCACCCGAATGCTACACTGGATGTTGCCAAGGAAACATCGACCAGCCTGATAAAGGTGTTTGAGGGCACTGCCAAAAACACTACCACGTCAAAGAACTCCACCTTTAACCTGATGCTGAGCACATCGCTGAAGCGCTGGTATGCGCGCGTGCGGGAGGACGGCAGCACAAGTGCATCGAAAGTTGAGGGAACCTTTGACAACAACGTACTCTCTTTTGATGATGGCAAGGGCGCAACCGGAAGCGCAACACTTTCGGGCGATAACATCATCAACGGAACCTGGAAGAACAGCAAGCCTGAAACAGGCACCTGGGAAGCAAAAAGAACACTTTAATAATCAATAAGAACTTACTCCTTTATTCATTTCACTTTTAAACAACACGCGTATGAAACGATTACTACTTACG
Source organism: Flavipsychrobacter sp. (assembly GCA_044348585.1). Classification (GTDB taxonomy): domain Bacteria; phylum Bacteroidota; class Bacteroidia; order Chitinophagales; family Chitinophagaceae; genus Nemorincola. Next base: position 584 of record JBIKSN010000188.1, on the reverse strand, counting down.
ACATCGATGATCGCAGCGGGCATTTATGGTGCTCAGGCGCAACGACTAATGGGTATTGCCACCGGCAACTGGAGCGGAACCACAAGTCTGGCCCTCAACCCTGCCAACCTGGGCGATAACCGTGCCCGCTTTGTGCTGGACCTTGGCGGCCTGAACTTTGGTGTGGACAACAACCTTGCCGAGGTGGACCTGTCTAAAGTGACCGGCGGTACCAGCGACGGACTGGGCGGCGGCGGACTGCTGACCTTCTCGGGCAATAACAAGTTCAATATCATGATGCCTTATGCCGACCTGCGTCTGCCGGGTGCCATGTACACCATTGACCACAACAATGCAGTGGCGCTTACCATGCGTTTCCGCGCGTTCAACCAGTTCAATAACTTCGATAAAACACTCTTCCAGAGTGTGATGGATCCTACGGCATCTGCTGCAACGGGTTACAACTTCTCTTCCAGCAAGTTCAACTGGACAGCGCACATGTGGAGCGAGATCAACCTGTCTTATAGCCGTGTGGTTTATGAAAAAGGCAAACACTTTGTGAAGGCGGGTATCACCGTTGGTAAGATGAACGGTATAGGCTTCCT
>JBIKSN010000187.1:0-6309 GCA_044348585.1 Flavipsychrobacter sp. | reverse complement strand
TCAGCAACTGAATGATCAGCGGTTCATCCAGAATATTCACGGGCTTCTTCACATTGTAGGGTATGCCCTTGCGCTCCAATATACCAATAATACCAGCGGCCTGCTTGTGCTGCGAATAAAGGACCGCCATCTCATTCAGCGGCACGCCTTCCTGCTTCAGCTTTTCTATGCGCAGCACCACGTCTGCTTCTTCGTGCAGCGCGTTCTGATACACACGCACTTCCGGCTCCACCGTATCCTTACCATCTTTAAACCTGTCATTAGCCGCTACTATATTCTTATCCAATTGCAGTTCGTTCAGCTGATTGATAAGGCGGAGTTTGTTGTTATTGATACTGGCCATCGCCCTGTCTATCACTGCCTGCGACGAACGATAATTATGCGGCAACACGATCACCTTGATACCTTCGCGGTGACGACTGTAGAAATCAGTGATGTTCTTGATGCGCGCACCCTGAAACTCGAATATACTCTGGTCGTCATCACCCACCACAAACACATTCGGTTCTTCCCAGTATGATGTCAGTGCATTCAGCACTTCGTTCTGAGAGCCGTTCGTATCCTGAAACTCATCCACCAGAATGAACTGATAACGCTCCTGGTAACTCTGCAACAAAACAGGGTGTTTCTCAAAAGCATCCAGCACCCACAATATCATGTCATTGAAATCATAACGGCCTGCCTCACGCATACGCTCCTGGTACACATCAAAAAGACCGGCTGCCGCGCGGGTCTCCTCCATCCGCTTCGTCACCTCGTCTATCGCCCCCTGCTTCAGATCACCCTTCTTGGATCCCTTCGATGCACGCTTGTATATAAATTCTTCACGCTCCGGCAACGATGCGATATACTCGTCGATCGCGGCAGATATGTCAGCAGACGTGTAGTGTTCCTGCTTCATCATATCAAACAATCGCTTCAGCCTGCCTATATCCGAATAGATATCACCACTCAGCTTGCGCAATGGGTGTCCTTTCGGCAACTTATCCACTATGTCATACATCAGCTCGGCACGCTCCAGGTCGTCAATGGGCTGCAACTCACGTTTGCTGAAGTAATCGCTGTTGTTCTGTATCACCATGTTACAGAACCCGTGGAACGTAAAAATGTTCACCCTGTGCGCTGCCTGCCCGGTTATCTGCAGCAGTCGCCTGCGCATGGAGTTGGTAGCCTCGTCGGTGTAGGTAAGGCACAATATCTCCTGCGGCTGCACCTGTGCTTCGCTGCGGAGCAGATTGGCAATACGCATGGCCAGCACCTCGGTCTTTCCGGTACCGGGCCCTGCTATCACCATCACTGGTCCGAATATGGTATTCACGGCCTCCTGTTGCCGCTCATTCAGCTTTTCATAGCGCTCCAGGAACAGGTCTTCCTTCTGTTTTTGTTGCTTATCCATTCTGCACATGAAGTTAGTCAGTATTGAGGAATTATGGGCTTACCAACACCCATGCCTAGTACTCCTTTATCCACAATTTCAACAGATCGCTGAAGTAGCTGCCTTGCTCCCTGTAACAAGCCGGTATCTCCGGTATCGATAGCCAGTAAGTGGCAAGCCGGGTACCCACCGGCATCTGATTCAATTGGCGTAGCAAATGATCAGTATACTGTTCATAAAGCTTCGACGACAAATCAACCTTCTGGTCAAGCGCGTCGTCATGTACTATATTCTCATGAAACGAATTGTAGAAATAGATCCCGGTGTATACGCCAAGGTCCATATCCATGAAATTGCCGTGTTGCAATGACACCCGCTCCATGCCCAGTTGCCGCGCCACTTTGTTGCCTGCTTTCACAAAATTGGCCCGCTGCTCTATGCCGGTAAAATGACCGGGGGCAAAATGAGCACCCGCAATGCAGAACTTACCTACACCGGAACCAATGTCAATCACCCTCGCATTCGCATCGGGCGCCAGAAAGACAGCGGCCTTTGCCGCAACTTCCATCGGTGTCCAGTGTATGGCAGAAAGTGAACTGATATAGATGGGGTACAGCGCATCAAATACTTCGTCTGAAGCAAACACCTCTTTAATATCCGGAACCGAAGATGGTGACATACTTTCGTAAAGGTACGAAACACCCGCAGGACGCACTATTGCAGTTGGGAACGATAATAGGCTGCGCTGTCCTTATTGCCCAACTTCTCAAACACCGCAGCCATGTTGGCAAATGCCGCCCTGTTGCCCGGGCTCATCTGCAACGCCCTTCTGAAACATATCAGCGCCTCCTCATTCTTTCCTGCCGACATATAGATGGCACCAAGATTGCTCTGGTCGTCGGGCGTAGCGGCAGTACTGCGGGTTACTTGCAACATGTACATCGCGGCCGAGTCGTATTTGCCTGTTTGCAGGTAACTCAGTGCCATGCTCCTATGCACATCAGGCGCACCACCACCAAGCGCCAGAAGTCCCCTGTAATAAGCAATTGACGAATCAGCTATGCCAATGTCGGCATAACAGCGTGCTATATTCAGGTAGGCCGGTTGATAATCGGGCACCAATTCTATGGTCGCTTTATACCAGAGTATCGCCTGCTCGTGCTGCTTCAGCGCGTAATATTCGTTGGCAGCATGGTAGGCTGCTATCGAATTGCTACGGTTATTGCGCAGCACCAGCATGTTGTGCATCAGAGCCGAGTCGTACTGACCTTTCGCTTCAAACAACTTTGCGATCTCGGTGTGTGCCTCTGTAAATTCAGGATAGATCTCCAATGCCTTCCGCAGGTATGTCATCTTTTCGTCTATCACCTGCCTACGTTGCGCCTCATCTGCACCGATCGGCGCCCCTATAGATAGTGCCTTGTAGTAGTTCAGCTTGCAGTCATCGGGGGCCTTTTGCACATCAGCGGCAAACAGGGTAGCATCATCCTTCCATTCAGCATTTCGTGCTACGGTCATGCCACCAAACACTACCAGTAGCGGCAACAGCACTGCAGCAGCAACGCGCGCACTTTGCCGGGCACCATACCAGATGGCCAACGCTACTGCCAGACAAAAACCCACCGATGGCAAAAACAGAAAGCGTTCAGCCATTTGCGACGTCACGAGGAAGAAGATGTTAGAAAACAACCCAATGGACAAGAGGTAGAACCACACAGCAAATGCCCATAGATCATTCAGTTGCCTCTTCATCCTTGCAAACGCAAACACCTTCATCGCACCATACACTACCACCGATAGCAGCACTACCACACTACCCCAGGAGTAGAACGGCACCGATGCAAATGAATAATTGCACAACAGCGGCGCGGGATACACCAGCAGCAACAGGTAGCGCCCCAGCACTGCTATTGCGGTGGGTATACGCGCAGCCATAAGCGGCGTGCCTATCAGCGCATTCGTGGTAAAGTCCTCAGCTCCCTGCATCGCTGCACCATGGCTCGCCAGCACCGCCCTGCTCACAAGAACGAACAGTACCACCGCTGCTGCAGTACCCGCCGTCAGCACCCACGCGCGGCGTTTGTCGCTATTCAGGTACACAAAAAAGAGCAGGGGAACGATAGCCACAAAGGTCACCACGGTCTCTTTTGAAAAGCAGGCAACTAGGTACAACAACAGACCTGCTACCAATTGACCGGCACGCCCGTCGCGCACATAATTGGCATACACATGCAGTGCGCCAAAACCAAGCAGGAATGCCAGCAGCTCATCGCAGCTCTTAATGTTGGCCACAACCTCTGTATGCACGGGGTGCACGGCAAAGATGGCCGCTGCCAGAAAAGGCACCATGGTTCCTTCCAAACCCGGCAGCCGGCGCAAAAACGAGAACAGAACCAAAACACATGCAGCAAACAACAATATCGTCATCAGGTGGCCCATCATAGGATTCGCTCCCCACAACTGATACTCCACCGCAAATAAGATCAATGACACCGGGCGGTAGGAGTCTGCCGTCAACTTCATATAACCGCTCAGCCTTGGTGTGGTCAGTATATCGGGAATTCCTGCCAGCCCCTTCTTCACTATCACGTTCTGGTGTATCACCGTGGCATCGTCCATGGCATAGCCGTTCAGCAGTGTGTTGCCATAAACCGCCAGCACGATCGCCAAAAGCGCCAGACTGTACCACCTCACCGTTACCTCACGAAACGACAATTGCATATAATTTCTATCAATTTGTTACCCGAACATGCGTCTGCATGCAATTATAACAACTTACCGCTTATCCTCCTCCACGTGATGGGCTTTTGTTTTTTGCCTCACATAACGATCAACCGTCATTTATCGCCCTTTCCATCATGTAAATTCGTATCTTTGCGCACTTTTTAACGGCTACAGGGTGTCTGTCAGGCATTTGTGGCGAAAATTTAACTCTAAAAAATACACTGTTTATGGCTACCGTGACGCGCGAAAGCTTAGGTACGTTGCACGACAAAATAACTGTTAAACTTGCGAAGGAAGACTACCTGCCGTCCTTTGAAAAGACCTTGAAACAATATGCTAAGACCGCCAATGTTCCCGGCTTCCGTAAGGGTATGGTACCTGCCGGAATGCTGCGCAAAATGTATGGCCAGTCTGTTTTCAACGAAGAAGTGATCCGCGTTGCAGGCAAAGAACTGGAAGACTACATGAAGAAAGAGCAGATGGCCATCTTCGCTCAGCCAATGATCATGCCGGCTCCTGCCGACTTCGCTCTGAACATGAACACTCCTGCCGACGTTGACTTCGCTTTCGAAGTAGGTCTGAAGCCTGAGTTCGACATCGCTAAAGTGATCAATGGCGCTAACCTCACACGCTACAAGATCAATGTTACCGACAAAATGATGGACGATGAGATGGAGCGCATCAAGCGTCGTTCAGGTAAAGTTGATCCTCAGACCGAGGTTACCGACAAAGAGAACATCATCTACTCTACCTACGAAGTATGCGACGCAGCAGGAAACGTAGCGGAAGGTGCAGATAAAATCGAAGATACCGAAGTGCTGGACAAAATGCCGGCAAAGCTGAAAGACATGGTGATGGGCAAAAAGCCTGAAGATACCATCGTCTTCACTCCTGCTGACGTTTGCTCTGCCGACGAACTGAACGGCTTCCTGAAAGATCCGCTGAAAGCAGGCCCTGAAGCTGCAAGCCAAAACTACAAGCTCACCATCACGAAAGTAGGGCACCTTATCCCTGCCGAAATGGGTACTGAGCTATATGAAAAAGTATTCCCTAACGGTGGTATCTCTACCGAAGAGGAATTCCGCAATAAAGTACGCGAAGAGCTCAACAACGAGTTCGCGCGCATCACCGGCGAGCGCCTGCAGAACGAAATGTTCGAACTGCTGGTACACAACGTGAAGATCGAACTGCCTGTTACCTTCCTGAAGCGCTGGTTGCGCGAGGGCGGCGACAAGCCTAAGTCTCCTGAAGAAGTAGAGAACGAATTCGGTAGCTTCGATCACCAGCTTCGCTGGCAGCTCATCTCCGACAAGTTGATGGCGGAGAACAACATCTTCGTTACCCGCGAAGAAGTGCTCAGCGACATCAAAACGCGTGTACTGGCATACTTCGGCATGGGTGCCGACGACGAGGGCGAAACACCTTGGATGGACAGCTACATGTCTAAGATCGCGAAAGACGAAAAGACAATGGACGAGACTTATCGCCGTCTGCTGTTCGGAAGGTTGTTCGCGTTCCTCGAGACACAGTTCAAGACAGAGGTGAAAGAGATAGGCGAAGAAGAGTTCTTCAAACTTGCCGACGCGCACTCTATGCACCATCATCACGACCACGACCATGGTCACCACCACCACTAATCGTAAATAGCACCTATACAGGCCGCCTCTTTCCGGGGCGGCCTTTTTTGTGCCCATTCCCCCTGTTTGCTCCTGCGGTGGCGTTTTCACAAAAAATTAAAAGCGCCGTTTTCCATTGCTACCGCTTTATGGTGTAAACTTGTAGAAACAATCATCCGCATGACAGATGAACTAACAGGCTCCCTGCAGCCCGAATCTACCCAACCCGATGCCACCCGCTCTCTGGAGCTGCTGGTGTCGCAGATGGAGACCGTGGTGCGTGGCAAACGCCCTCAGATAGAGATGGTGCTTACCTGCCTGCTGGCCGGTGGCCACATCCTCATGGAAGACAATCCGGGTACGGGAAAGACCGTGATGGCCCGCACGTTGGCGCAGTGCATCAGCGGGGGATCAGGTGAAGACCACGTACTCTTCAAGCGCATACAGGTCACGCCCGACCTGCTGCCTATGGACCTCATAGGGTCGCACATATTCGATGACCGCAGCCGCGACTTCGTGTTCAAGAAGGGGCCACTGTTCTGTAATGTGCTACTGGCCGATGAGATCAACCGAGCCTCGCCAAAGGTGCAGAGC
>JBIKSN010000186.1:0-6316 GCA_044348585.1 Flavipsychrobacter sp. | reverse complement strand
AGGGTCGTTCGGCACTGGAGGTGGTAATGACCGTGTTGCACGCCGGTGGCAAGTTCGATAAGGACAGCTACAAGGTATCGGGCGGATTGCACGGTGTGGGTGTAAGCTGTGTGAACGCGCTCAGCTCGCTCATGCACACTACCGTCTATCGCGAGGGCAAGATATTTGAACAGGAATACCGCATGGGTATCCCTCAATATCCTGTACGCGAGATAGGCACGTCAGACAAGCGTGGCACACATCAGCGCTTCTGGCCCGATGGCTCCATCTTTAAAGACACGGTCTATAACCGCGAGATACTTGCAGGGCGTCTGCGCGAGCTGTCTTACCTCAACAAGGGCATCCGCATCACCCTCACCGACGACCGCGAAAAAACAGAGGACGGACAATCTCAGAATGAGACCTTCTATAGCGAGGGCGGCATCATAGAGTTTGTACAGATGCTGGACCGCGTAGGCAAGCGCGACCCGCTGCTGTCGCTGCCTATCTTCGTAGAAAGCCACGACAAAGATTCAAACGTATCGGTTGATGTGGCACTCAGCTACAACACCTCTTACAACGAGCATATCTACTCATACGTAAACAACATCAACACCATAGAGGGTGGTACACACGTGGCGGGTTTCCGTCGCTCCATCACCAGGGTGTTCAAGTCATACGGAGATAAGAACAAGCTGTTTGAGAAAGCGAAGGTCGAGATCACCGGCGACGACTTCCGCGAAGGCCTCAGTGCCGTTATCTCGGTAAAAGTACCCGAGCCACAGTTCGAGGGACAGACCAAGACCAAGCTGGGCAACAACGAGGTGATGGGCGTGGTGGACGTATGCGTGAGCCGCGTACTGGAAGCCTACCTCGAAGAGCACCCCAAGGAAGCCAAGCTGATCATCGACAAGGTGATACTGGCAGCACAGGCACGTGCGGCGGCACGTAAAGCGCGCGAGATGGTGCAGCGTAAAAGCGTTCTGTCGGGTGGCGGTATGCCCGGCAAACTGGCCGACTGCTCTGAGCGCGACCCTGAAAAATGCGAGCTCTACCTTGTGGAAGGTGACTCGGCCGGTGGTACTGCCAAGCAGGGCCGCGACCGTAGCTACCAGGCCATTCTGCCACTCAGGGGTAAGATCCTGAACGTGGAGAAAGCGCAGGAATACAAGATATACGAGAACGAAGAGATCAAGAATATGTTCACCGCGCTGGGCGTTTCCATCGGCACTCCCGAAGACCCCAAGGCGCTGAACCTCACCAAGCTGCGCTACCACAAGATCATCATCATGACCGATGCCGATGTGGATGGTTCGCACATTGCCACGCTCATTCTCACTTTCTTCTTCCGCTACATGAAAGAACTGGTGCTGCAGGGCTATGTATACCTGGCGCAACCACCACTCTACCTCGTGAAGAAAGGCAAGGAGCAGAAATATGCCTGGACCGAAGAAGACCGCAAACGCGCCATAGTGGAGCTGGCAAACGGCAAGGAAGATTCGGTGAACGTGCAGCGATACAAGGGTCTCGGAGAGATGAACGCCGAGCAGTTGTGGGACACTACCATGAACCCAGACACCCGCACACTGAAGCAGGTGACCATAGAAAGCATGTCCTATGCCGACGAGATCTTTTCTATGCTCATGGGCGATGAGGTGCCGCCACGCCGTCACTTCATTGAGACACACGCCAAGTACGCCAAGATCGATATCTAAGATCTGTACAGATACAACACACAAAAACGGCCGGAGATTCACCGGCCGTTTTTTATCACTTTATCCCTGTAAATTTCGATATTTGCATTACATGAAAAACTTACTTGTTCTTTTGTTCTCTCTGGTAGCGCTCAGCAGTGTGGCGCAGGTAACGGTAGATTCTACCAAGACCACGCTTACCGTGAAAGAGAAGCTGCCCACAGGCGTGAAGACGCTTACCGTGTACCGCTCTTTCGTGCAGGGCAGCGGCATGCGCCACCAGGCAGTGTACCAGCCCGTTGCCGACGAGCTGGGCGAAGAACCGGAATCACTCAAGCTGTCGTTTGCCGAAGAGCTGCCCCACATCAAAAAGATGATGGATGCCGCCCTGCAAAAACGCCAACTGAACCTCTCCAGCTTTTCATTCAACCTGCTGCCCTATGCCGACCTCGCCAACAAGCTCATAGACATTTATACCAACTCTACCGACTGGAACGACTACGTAAAGAAGGCCACCAACCTCAAGCAGACCACCACCCTATTCGACGGCTCTGAGGTATCGGAAGTACACTTCTATGCCAAGATGGCCAAGTATGTAATGGACAAAAGCGACTTCGCAGCCCAGTTCGACGGGCTGCTGAAACCATACGGATACAAGATAGCCTCCATCGATTTTCCTGAAGAGCACCAGCAGGTATTCTCTGCCGACAAACTGATGGTCCTGGGTAAGAACCCCAATCTCTTCATCCCCATCCCCGACTATTCCATCTCAGTTGTTAAGATCAAGAAGTAATGAGCCAGTATAGTATAGGAGAAGCACTGAATCTGCTCATGGAGCGGTCGCACTGGAAGCCCAAGGTCATAGCCCTGCGCATGAGCCAGGAGTGGGAGGCCATTACCGGAAAAACCATTGCCAAGTACACCCGCTCGGTGAACATGAACAACAAGACACTCACCATCTATACCGATGTGGCCCCGCTGAAGCAGGAACTGCAAATGGGCAAGGAACAACTCATCATACGCATCAACGAGTACTTCAACGAACGGGTGGTAGAAGAGATAGTGATCAGGTAGTGCGGCTGCGTGCCCATGCTGCCCCGGCGGCAAACATACCCACGCCCAGCAGCGCGCCCAAGGCATCGGCCACCAGATCTGTCCGCTCCATGCTGCGCCCCAGAAAGGTGAGCATACCCTGCAGCAACTCGGTGACAGCGCCCATAGCAACAGTCACCACAAGCCACTTGACCATATTGCGCACACCACCACCGGGGTAGGCGCACAACCATAGAAAACCAAACAACCCGAACATCACGAAATGCGTCCACTTATCTATCAGCGGTACATCCACATGCGGCAGCTCGCGCCCCGGGTAAAGGCAACCCGTAAAAATGAGCAAGGTCCATAGCATCGCTATGAACCTTGACTGTTTCTTATAGCCCGAATCGGGCAGGAAAATGCTATTCATTATTCACCTATCAACTGGCGGTAAGCAGCAGCATCAAGAAGAGCCTCCACATCAGCAGGATTGTCAACGGTCATTTTCACCATCCAGCCTGAACCGTATGGATCTTTGTTCACGTTCTCGGGAGTACCCTCGAGGTCACCATTCACTTCAGTGATAGTGCCAGCGACCGGCAGATACAGATCAGAAACGGTCTTTACAGCCTCTACAGTACCGAAAATATCGTTGGCGCCGAATGGCTTACCAACCGAGCTGATGTCCACAAATACGATATCGCCCAGTTCTTTCTGCGCGAAATCTGTAATACCTATAGTTGCGGTATTGCCTTCAATTTTGATCCACTCGTGATCTTTCGTGTAACGTAATGTGCCAGGAAATTCCATTGTTGATTGATTTTGGCATAAAAATAGAATAAAAAACAGAAAAAGGGAATACCCTGCCACCACAGGTCCAAAAAATAACAGAATCGGGGTTGGTAATAACACGCTGCTTCGCAAAAGGGTAAAAAACGGGTGACCCGCCTCATAAAACCAGTTTCTTAACTTTTAGTAGTGCGCTTTCATTGTTACCTTCACAATATAAATATCAAATCAGGATCATGAAATATCTACCGATTCCTTCCAAGTTGTATGAACAGAACAGGCAGCGCTTCATCAAGAAGATGAAGCCCAACTCTGTTGCCATCTTCCCGGCCAGCCCCACCTTTCCGAAGAGTGGCGACGGCACTTACGGGTACAAACCCGACGCCGATGTGATGTGGCTATCGGGCATAGTACAAGAGAAAACCATCGTTGTGCTGTACCCCGACAATCCGGATAAGAGTATGAGAGAAGTGCTGGTACTGCTGCGCCCCAACGAATTGCTGGAAAAGTGGGTAGGACACAAACTGCGCAAAGATGAAGCAACCACGATATCGGGCATCGCCAATGTACAGTGGCTGGACGGCTTTGATGCCATGATACAGGTGATGATGAACTCGGCCGACTATGTGTATCTGAACAGTAACGAACACAATCGTCTGGACGTAGAATTGCCTCGCACCGACCTGCTGTTCGTTCAGGATTTGATGAAGAAGTATCCGCTGCATAACTATGAGCGTGCCGCTAAGGTGATGAAAGAGGTCCGCGCGATAAAGACCAAGGAAGAAGTAGAAGTAACAAAGCAGGCCATTGCAATAACCGGCAAGGCGCTTGACAGAGTACTGAAATTTGTGCAGCCGGGCGTGATGGAGTATGAGATAGAAGCAGAGATCACACACGAGTTCCTGCGCAACAGGGCCACGGGCCATGCTTATGGCTGCATCATCGCATCGGGCGACAGGGCACGCACGCTGCACTACGAAGAGAACAACCAGGTATGTAAGGACGGCGAGTTGCTGCTTATGGACTTTGGTGCAGAGTACGGCAACTACAATGCCGACCTTACTCGTACTATACCGGTGAACGGTAAGTTCACTAAACGCCAGAAGGAGGTATATAATGCATGCCTTGCGGTGCACAATCACGGCAAAAGCATCCTAAAGCCCGGTATCCTCTTCCCTGACTATGTGAAGAGCATTAACGCCGAAATGGAGAAGCAATTGCTGAAAATAGGGCTCATCTCCAAATCAGACATAAAGAATCAGGACCCTGCAAACCCTGCTTACCGCAAGTATTTCTACCATGGTGTGTCTCACCATCTGGGCCTTGTGGTGCACGATGTAGGCTCTTACACCGATGCTGTAAAAGAAGGCATGCTCTTTACCATTGAGCCGGGCATCTATGTGGAAGAAGAACAAATGGGTATCCGTATAGAGAACAACATCTGGATCACTAAGACCGGCAATGTGGACCTCTTCAAAGGCATACCAATCACAACCGATGAAATAGAGGCAGTAATGAAACGCTGATCTCACCGGAGATAAAACACGAACGGGGCTGTTGTAATAACAGCCCCGATCTTATTAAGTATCGTCAACGTACTATTTATCTCCTACCTGCACCTTGTAGACCTCGCCACGTTGTGTATTGACGGGGATACCCAATGATTCGTAGATATAGTCCTGCGCTACAGTGCGCACACTCAGCTTGTTTATCTTGGTATTACTACCTGATGGGTATACCCTGTTTGAGAGGAACACGAATACCACGCCACTCGCAGGATCGGCCCAGACGCAGGTGCCCGTGAAACCCTGATGGCCGAATGTAAGCGCACTCCATCGATCGCCGGCACCACCGCCATCGTCCTCTTTGGGAAGGGCCTTATCAAAACCAAGTCCTCGGTGACTGAGCTTGCTACCATAGGCAGTGAACAGATCAACCGTCTCCGATTTGAAGTAACGCTTACCGCCGTAGGTACCCTTGTTCAGCAGCATCTGGAAAATGACCGCCACATCTTTTGCAGTTGAGAAGAGGCCCGCATGACCGCCCACACCGCCCAACATAGCCGCACCCGGGTCGTGTACATAACCCTGAATAGTGCCCTGCCTGAAATTGGACTCTATCTCAGTAGGCGCTATCTCCTTTACATCAAACTTAGTAAGCGGATTGTAGAGAGTGCGCTTCAGTCCGAGTGGTTTGTAGAACTCGTCCTCAGCGTATTTGTCAACGGTTTTGCCGGTAATCTCTTTTACGATAGCCGCCATAAAGAAGAAGTCCAGATCACTGTAGACCATCTTGCCGGCATTATCCAGCTTGCTGTCATAGATGACGGCCCACATAGTGTCAATGTAGTCGTTGCGCATAAACACATTGGCACTCAATTGCGTTGTGTAGCCGGGCTTAGCAACGCTGCTGACCAGTTCAGTCCGTATCTTACCCGACTTGTCTACTACGTCTTTGAAGAAAGGTATCCATCCCTTCAGACCAGCCTGATGGAGGAGCAGATCGCGGATCCTGAGGTTGGCTTTGTTGGTGCCCCGTGCCTGTGGCAGGTAGTCGCCAATGGTCTTATCAAGGCTGAGCTTGCCTTGTTCATACAAGCGCATTACAGATATATTAGTAGCCAGCACCTTCGTGCAAGATGCTACATCGTAGATGGTATTTGTATCAACCTTCTTGTCTTTGTTGTAGTCGAGATAGCCAAAAGCTCGGTCGTAAAAGACATTACCATTCCGCGCTGCCAGGACCCTGCAACCGGGGAACACCCCGTCGGCCACACAGCGCGCCATGAACATGTCCAGTCGGGAAAGCGCATCGGGTTC
>JBIKSN010000379.1:0-6384 GCA_044348585.1 Flavipsychrobacter sp. | reverse complement strand
CCGGGGACGAAGATCTCCGCGATCATCAGCAGGATCGCGAGACCTGCCCACCAGTGCCATTGAAAGAATTCCATGGTCGAAGGTACTTGTTGGTCGTCGAAGATAGAGGTGAAGGACCGAGCGGGAGTGGCGTTACGGATGAGCGGCACATCGCTCTGAGGAACGGAAGGGAGGGACGATTGGACCAAACCCGTACCTTTCTCGCGAAGCCATCTACGGCCGGAAGCAATAGTAGGGACCAAGCGGCAAGGGACATTGCGGATGTTACGAACGCTCAACAGAACGCATATCCTCACTTACGCCACAGAGGGTGGAGTTGTTCTCGCCACCCTGCTTGTCTATCGGATGGCGGCCGATCTGGGAAAGAATGACCTGGACGGCTATGTATTGGCCCGCCGGGCGATCTCTTTCATTCAACCCATCCTTTTGGTCGGATTGGCCGTGGGGCTACCGCGCATGGTGGCATTCACTAGCGATCAAGGCCTACGACGGTCCTACCTGCAGGCATCGTTACGGATCGTACTGGTACTGTGCGGTGCTCTTGCGGTCGTCAGCGCTGCGCTGCCAGGCCACATGGCCTATGCGCTGCTCGGAACACGGGCGCTCAGCACCCTGATCGTTCCGGTCGCCGTCATGGTCCTCGGGCTCTGTCTGCACACGGTCACCTACAGCTACCTGCGTGGCGCCCAGCGTATGGACCAGGCCAATTACCTGCAGATCCTGGTGCTCGTATTGCTACCAGTGCTCGTGTTCACGGTCACATCTGAACTTGGCACACTGCTCCTTTGGACCGGTCTCGCATGGTGCATGGCCCCACTTCCGTGGCTCGTGCCTCAGTTATGGGGTGCCCCTCTGAAGTTGGCCCCGGAGCAGCGGGCGGCCTTGCTGCGCTATGGGTTGCCCAGGATACCTGGCGATATGGCCTTCGCCGCCATGTTGAGCATACCCACCATATGGACCGCCCAACGGTGCGGCATGGACATGGGCGGTCGGGTGGGTCTTGCGATCACCATGCTGAATATCGTAGGCGCCGCATTCGCCCCCATCAGCCTCCTCCTGCTTCCCCAGGCCTCGTCAATGCTCGGTCAAGGGAAGTACGCCGCGCTGGAGGAACGCATCTCGCAACTCGAACGCACGACCTTGCTGGTATCCTTCGCCATCCTCGGTGTGATGTTGGCCACCTTGCACGTGATCCTACCCGTATACCTGAAGGGGATCGATACAGCGCCTTATTTGCTGATCTGCCGTTCGATCTTCCTTGCCGCACCGGCCTTGGCCTATTTCGTGGCTCTTCGAAGCCTGTTGGACGCATACCACACGAGTCCCAGGAATGGTGCCAATCTGCTCCGATCATTTGGGGCCACCTTGTTGACACTGCTTATCCTTCATGCCATCAGGGCAAGTGGCGAGTGGGCCGGCGCATCTCTCGTAGTGGGCCTTTACTACCTGGCCTACTTGACCTGGCGGGATGTCCGCCACGTGCGCGCAGGGCTCCAGGAGCGTGCATCGGGAGAGCATCACCCTGTGCGCGTGGTCATGGTGATACCAGGCCGCAAGGAGGGGAATGAACTACCCTTTTCGCGCAGACAGGCGGCATCGATGACAGCAAGGGGCATGTTGGTGACCGCGTTCTATTTCGATGGTCGGACCTCGATCGCCGGGCTTTGGGCTGCGAGGCGCGCGTTCCTGAAGTGCTGCGATCATGCGCGGCCGGATGTGGTCCACGCCCATTACGGAACGATCACAGCGCTGTTCTCGGTGCTTTTCAGCCCGGCTCCTGTTGTCATTACCTTCCACGGCAGCGATCTGAACCCGACCCCTACGGATGGTCGCTTACGCGATGTCATGGGGCGTATCCTGTCCCAATGTGCAGCCTTCTTTGCAGCCGGCATCATCTGCGTCAGCAAGGGCCTTCGCGATCGGCTCTGGTGGCGCCGCGAGGAGGTTCAGATCCTGCCGATGGGAGTTGACCTTGGTCATTTCAAACCCATGGACCGTGACGCCTGCCGCCACAAGTTGGGATGGCGTACCGATGAGCGGGTCATCCTTTTCAATGGCAATAATCCGGCGTTGAAGCGGCTTGATCTGGCCCGTCGTGTAGAGACCCTGCTCAAGGAACGTGGGCACCAAGTGAGGCTGCATGTACTCACGGGCAAAGTGGATCCTGCAGGGATGCCAGTGATCATGAACGCGAGTGACGCCTTGCTGCTTTGCAGTGATCGGGAGGGGAGCCCGACGTTGGTGAAGGAGGCCTTGGCCTGTGGTATCCCCGTGGTGAGCAACGATGTGGGGGATGTACGGGAACGGACATCCGGCGTTACGCCCGGTGCGGTCGTTGCCCAGGATCCAGAAGCACTTGCAGATGCGCTTCATACGGTCCTGCGCCACGGAGGTCGGTCCAATGGTCGGGAACGCGCTGAACAGAACGGGATCGACGCAAGTACGATCGATCGGGAGACCTACCTTTATCTTTACCGCCTCGCAGGCCGATGACCATCGCAGTTCTGGGCTATATACTGCTCTTGGTGATATCAGCGGCCTTTGTCGGTGCGGCACGGTGGGCGTACCATCGTTCCAAGGACCTCACTGTCCCTATCGGCGCTGGCATCATCTATTTCTGGACCTGTGCAGGAGCGTGGCTCTTCATGGCGGATGCGCTCAACGGATACCATGGCTTCCGTATTGGATTTGCCTACTACTACCTCATGGAGAAGATGTTCCCGTTCGAACTGGACGGCAACTATCTGAGAGCGCTCCTGCTGCACGGCACCTTCCTTGCAGGAGTGGTTATCTCATGGTGGGCCATCCTGCGCAGGATGCCTGCAGATGCCCAACCCTTGCGTTCAGTTGACCTTGACCATCGGGTGCTCTGGGGCATCGGGTCCCTGTTAAGCGTCCTGTCCATCGCGCTGGTGCTACCTGATGTGGCAACAGCCATGGTTGAGAACACGAGTATCTACCTGGCCATGTCATCCAGTGGCGGTATACGGTCCACCTTAAGGGGCCTGGCCTCCCAATACGCTGCGTTCTGCCTGGTGGTCGGCTACGCATTGCGCAGGTCCGGGACATCGAAGAACGGTCCTTTCACCTGCTCCGGACAGCGATGGTGCGACATGGCATACCCCGTCTCCTTGATACTTACAGGCATCTTCCTGGCCCTGATCGGTGATCGGCATCCACTCTTCATCAGTGCCATGGTGGGAGCGCTTATCGCAGTGCGCTCCGCAGGTATGTTCGGTGTAAGACGCGTGTTGCCAGTGCTTATGATCTGTGCAGTATCCATCGTCGTAGGCGGCTGGGTGCGTTCGTATAGCTGGCAGGAAGTGGTCACATTGGAGAAGTACGAGACGCCTGTGCCTGATCCGTATCCCTACGATCTGCCGATCATTGCACACGTTCCACAGAACGAGGGCCCCTTGGCACATGCCCTCGGATCAATCTGGACCAACGAGCTGTTCGCTGCGCATATGAGCATGTACGGGGTGTTGCGGCAAGAGGTGCCGGTGGCACCGGGGATCAGCTTCAACTACCTGGCCCATGCGTTCATCCCATCCTTCCTGGCAGAGCGACCGATCACCGTCTACGACCATTATGCCAGGTACGCCGGACTCACTCCTGGCCAGGGCTACACCATCCATCACGATGCCGCCTGGTACTTGAACATCGGCGTTTTCGGGCCACTGGTGGGAGGGTTCGTTCTTGGGTTGCTTTGGATATGCGTGCAGGGATGGACGGTCGCAGGTGGATCACACGGGGTGTGGCGAACCCTGTTATCCTTGTTACCCGTTCTCTTCGTTGCTTATCTGCCACAGGTGCTCAGGAGCGGTCCGGAGGCCTACAAGTCCCTGCTCGCAGAGGGTATCATCCTGCCACTTATGCTACTGGCCGCTGCCTGCTGGCCATCACTCGTACCCGCCTATATGCGGCACCAAAAGCGATGAAGGATACCGTTGCCGCTTTGCCTCCTCTGCCAGTGCCCTGTCGATTGGCCGTGGTGATCCCATGTTTGAACGAAGCGGGGTACATCGAAGAATGTGTTCGCTCACTGCTGACAGCTGACTATCCCCAGGAGTTGCTGAGCATTCGAGTGGTGGATGGCATGAGCGATGATGGCACCCGGACGATCCTGACCAAGCTTGTGAGTGAACACCCGCAGGTCCAGTTCATCAACAACCTACAGCGCACCACACCCGTTGCCTTGAACCTGGGGCTGCGGATGGGCGGATACGATGCGGCCATCATATTGGGCGCACATGCTGAAGTGGACCCTGGTTTTCTCCGGAACAATGTGGATGCCTTGCGCCGCGACACGTCCGTGGGATGCTCTGGCGGTATCATCGAGAACGTGTATGACGGGGAGACCGCCCGGATTATCGGCGCTGCGATGGGCCACCCTTTCGGCGTTGGTAGTGCCCTTTTCCGCACAGGCCGTCGGGACGGCTATGTGGACACGGTGGCCTTTGGTTGCTACCGGAAGGAAGTGTTCGAAGCGGTAGGATACTTCGATGAGGAGCTGGTCCGCAACCAGGATGACGAGTTCAATTTCCGGGTGACCAAGGCCGGTTTTCGCATTCTGCTCGATCTGGGGATCCGGTCCCGATACTTCGTTCGGGCAAGTTATCCAAGGCTGTTCGAGCAATATGAACAGTACGGATTCTGGAAGGTGTACGTGAACCGCAAGCACGGGGTGGTGACCACCCTTCGGCAGTTGGTTCCGGCGGTTTGGGTCGCTTTCGTCCTACTCGGCATGAGCCTTTCGGCACTGTCCCCGTGGATCGCTGGATTGTTCGTGGCCGGTGTGGCGCTTTATGGCATGGCAGCATGGCGCAGTGCAGGAGCGGTCAGCAGATCGCCCAAGGAGAAGTTCGGTGTGGTGCAGGCGTTCATCATTCTCCACGCAGGGTATGGCATCGGCTACCTGCGCGGCATATGGGAATTGCTGGTGCTTCGAAGAACACCGCGCAAAAAGGACCACGCGCTCACACGCGGAAAGCTGCAGGCGGATACGGACACGCTCTCCACCTTGTTGGACGCACACGGGGTGTTCGCCTCCTTCGTTCTTCTCGGCACGCTCTTCAGTCTTGCCATCTGGCCAGCAGCCACACCGGTGCTGCTCATGCTGTCGGGCGCCTCCTTGCTTCAACGCCACTGGCGTTCGCGCGAGCGGCCGGTGCCATCGGTCACTGACCCCATGCTTGGGATGCCGCTGTTCTTCCTTGCCCACGTCATTGGGCTAGCGTGGTCCGATGACCGGGACTTCGGGCTGTTCGATCTTGAGGTGAAGGCTGCACTGCTGTTGGTACCCTTGCTGTATTGGCTGGTGCCACGCGAGGCAAGGAAAGGAGGGGGGGCGCTCGTGCGCGCTTTCGTGGCAGGAACGGTCGTTTCGCTCGCGATCGATATCCTCGCAGCAGGTGCCAGGATTTTGTGGGGCTACCTCACCATCGAAGGCACCGTTGTATGGGGCAGCATCTCGGCGGAGTTGTTCTCCTCAGCACTGTCCTTGTTCCTGCATCCATCGTACGCCGCGATGTACACCATCCTTGCCCTGGCATGGTTGCAATGGAAGGACCAGGCCCATTGGACCTTGCACCTGTTGCTCATCACAGCAGTGGTGCTACTGGCATCCAAGGTGGGTTGGATCGCGTTGGTAGCACTCCTCCTGGTAACGTTCTTCCGAACAGGCACCAGATACCTGCTTCCTATGGTAGTGGCGTTGTTGGTGGTGGGGGCGTATACGGCCGCTTCCCCGTTCATGCGGGAAAAGCTCGATCAAGCCCGCCTTGTGTTCGTCGCCACGGAGCCGGCGCCGGATGCCACGGGAAGCTCGGAGGTCCGCTTGTTGGTCTGGAGAGCGGCCCGGCATGTGGCAGCTGATCATTGGCCCATGGGCACCGGTACGGGCGATGTGAAGAACGAGCTTGTGGAGGAGTATGAACGATCGGGCTACGTGCAGCCATACACCCTTCGGTTGAACGCCCATTCACAGTTCCTTCAAAGCGCGGTGGCTCTAGGCATCGGTGGACTGATCTTGCTCGGGGCCATGCTGCTGCTTCCCTTTCTGCAAGGCATCATCGATCGTCGCTGGCCAGCAGTGCTGTTCTATGCCCTGATGGCGGTGCAATGTGCCGTGGAGTCGATCCTTGAAGTTCAGGCCGGCGTGCTTTTCTTCGCGTTGCTCGCCCTTGCATTGGAATGGGATCGCCGGACTATATCGTCAGGATGGAACCTAGGATGGCGATCTTCGCAGGCTAATGAACGGCGCCCATGATCCCCTTCAGCCCCCCCCGCATCGATGACCGCACCGTGAAGGCCGTGGAGGAGGCCCTGCGCAGCGGTTGGATCACCACCGGCCCACGCACCAAGGAGTTCGAGCGGCGGCTG
>JBIKSN010000184.1:0-6443 GCA_044348585.1 Flavipsychrobacter sp. | reverse complement strand
GATACTGGTAGAGATCGCCGTAGGTTGGGTAATGGTAACAACCTGTGTCTTGGTGCAACTATTAGCATCTGTGACGGTACAAGTATAACTACCAGCGGAAAGCCCTGATGCCGATGCGGCAGAGCCACCTGAAGGCGCCCACGCATAAGTAAGACTTCCTGTACCACCGCTCGCAGATATTGTTGCAGCACCAGTAGCGCCACTGTTACACGCTACGTTTGTCTGAGAAGAGATACTTGTAGATATTGCTGTGGGTTGCGTGATGGTCACAGACACCGTAGCAGTGCCGGACGAGGCGTCTGTAACAGTACAAGTATAACTACCAGCCCCGAGCCCCGATGCGACAGCACCGGTACCCCCAGAAGGAGACCATGAATAAGTATAAGGAGTGGTTCCTCCTGTGGCTGTAACTGTGGCAGAACCGGTAGCAGATCCGAAGCAAGCTACATTCGTATGACCACTAAGCGATAATGAAGGGCCCGTAGCGACCGTAAAATTGCCGGCAGATCCGGTCACAACCATAGGACTTGAAGATGGTGACGAAGTAGTACTCCAATTTGCAGTGTTAAGGATGGCTGTGCGCATTGCGGCAACGGTGGAAAATGTGCGACTACCGGAATAAACCCCTCCGTTTTTGCCGGCAAAAAATAAATTATAGGAAGCGAGATCACCCGGCAAATGACTCAAATTATTGGTTGGCGAACCAGAAGAAAGCCAGTTAGTGTACCCCGAAGTCAATCCCTGAAACCCGATTAAAAAAATGGGTGACCCGTTGAAAGTAGTGGGGCTTGTACCTGAAGAGAAATTGGTTGATGTATTCTCGGTAGAAGACGATGCGGAATAGATAAACATCTTACTGGCAGACGTATTATTATTATATCCACCATTATTGAAAGGTCCACATCCACAGGAAGTAGACAGGTTTGAAGCGGTACCCACATCGCATGAAACGGAAACGGAAGGTGTGAACGTAAAGGTGACCACCGTTCCTATCGGCAACGTCGTACCCGTTGTGTTTTCCCATTTTGTAATACCGGTAGAAACGATGAACGCGTTACTTGCAGCGTTTGCGTTTGAACCGCTATAGAAAGAAGTGTTCGATATTTTAAAAAAGGTCCCCGGAGCCGCAGCTTTCGCCAAAACAAACTGGTAGTACTTTACCGATCCGGTCACTACTGAATTATAGCCGGTGCATAGTACATCACCGTAAGTGAGCGTGGTTTGGGCATGAACAGAAACAGCCGAAAAAAGCAACATGAAGTGTGCCAAAAGGGGGACTATACCGAAACGGAATTTTGAAATCATTGTCATTGATATTTACGTTTATAATTTATATTTTCTTCGATACCCACACCAAGTGTGAACAAACATTGAATCCCAAAAAAACATCTCGAGTTTCAGGACAATATTTTGATTAGCAAGATTATTTAAACAGGTGATTTTAAGATCAGGTAAAAACACTTGATTTTAAAAACAGGTGTTTTTACCTGATAAGGTTACATTTCTGAAGGATAAGTTTGTACGAACATATTTTCTCACCATCAAATACACTAAACAATGGAGGTATTCTTAGGAACAATTCTACCCATGGCTTTTCCGTTTGCACCGCGCGGCTGGGCTTCATGTGAGGGGCAGATCATGCAAATAGCGCAGAACACTGCACTATTTTCGCTATTGGGAACAAAATACGGGGGCAATGGGCAAACGACATTTTGTCTGCCTGACCTGCGTGGCCGCATGATCATTGGACAAGGGCAGGGACCCAACTTGCCGGTATATCAGGTTGGTCAATCCGGCGGAGCAGTGACAGCGACACTGACAGCAAACCAATTGCCCGCGCACACACACCAGATAGTCGCCAAAGCAAACTCATTCAGCGCATCAACAGGAGATCCATCCAATGCATTCTTCGGCGGCGGCGGCCCATCGATCTACGATTCAGCATGGGACAACTCCAGCACTATGAATCCTGCATGCATTACAGCAACGCAAACAGGCGGAGGCCAGCCTTTCTCAATTCAAAACCCATACGTAGCTATGTATTACAACATTGCTACTCAAGGAATTTTCCCATCACGTAATTAAAACAGAAAAAAAATGGACGCATATATAGGTACAATAATGCCGGTAGCATTCCCGTACGCACCACGTGGATGGACATCTTGCGAAGGTCAACTACTCTCAATTAGCCAAAATCAGGCACTTTTCTCTCTCATTGGAACAGCCTACGGAGGCGACGGTGTGCAAACATTCGGGTTACCTGACCTACGCGGACGCGTGATAGTCGGACAAGGACAATCAGCGTCGGGACAACAATACTCGACTGGAGAAAAAGGTGGAACATACCAGACCACATTATCGCTCAATCAGATGCCTGCGCATAACCATGCCATCATTGTGCGATGTAACGCAATGGCAGCATCTACAGGCGACCCGTCAAATGCATACTTCGGAGGTGGAGGCCCTGCAACATATGACTCTGCACAGGATAATACAGTAATGAATCAGGGATCAGTCACAGCAATACCTGCGGGATTGGGCGTACCGATTCCATTGACCAATCCTGTATTACCGATGTACTACTGTATTAACACCATCGGATTATTTCCAACAAGAAACTGATCAAATAACTATCAAAAATCAACAACATGGACGCATATATAGGATCAATTATGCCAATGGCATTTAGTTATGCACCGGTAGGATGGATGTCCTGCGAAGGGCAAATATTGCCAATCTCAAATTATTCGGCACTCTTTGCACTTTTAGGTACATATTACGGAGGGAATGGTGTAAGTACGTTTGGACTACCCGATCTGAGAGGACGAGCAGTGATAGGACAAGGACAAGGTCCCGGGCTTCCCATTTACGATATTGGTGACGCACAAGGCACCAACGCAGTAACGCTCTCGTCAAATCAACTACCGCCGCACACACACCAGATAACCGTGCATGCTAACTCGTTCAGCTCATCCACTAACGATCCCGCAAATGCATATTTTGGTGGAGGCAGCACTCAGATATACGACTCGGCAACTGACAATACACCTATGAACCTGCAAAGCATTATTGCGTCACCAACAGGGAGTAGCCAGCCAGTGAGCATACAGAATCCCTACGTCGCCATGTACTACAACATATGCGTAGAGGGAATTTTTCCATCAAGGAATTGATCATAAAAAAACAATCAAAACGGAGCTGTTCCTGTCGCAAGGGACGGCTCCGTTTTTAAGACCAAGATTCAACAAGTGATGAAACAGATCGGCATATTACTTCCCAGATCAGGAGTATTTCCTACGATGACGTTTGACATCGTGGACGGATTCAAAAGTGCCTTACATGCACTCGGCACGAATAGCTACGAACTAAAAACCGCAGGTGTAGGGCATGGAGGGAATACCAAAGAAATATACACAGCATGTGAGCAACTCATACTGAACGGCGCATCCGTGATCGTGGGATACATAAATCCATCTACCGCTGCAGCACTAGAGCCGTTAATGATTGCATCAAGAACTTTGATGATATCTCTGGACGCCGGGTACCATCTGCAATCATCCACGCATAAACCACAAAACACATTCACAATATCGCTACTCGGGACCCTGGCAGCTCGTATTACTCCCAGTATCGCTGCAAAACGCGGGATAGGGAAGTTTGCATTTACCTGTTCCTTTTATGATGCAGGTTATCGAATTCCATTCGGGCTATTTAACGGATCGGATGACAACAACTGTGAGATCGTTTTCAACCATACTACAAAGCTCAAAAAAAACGAATTTACAATAGACACACTCACGTCATACATAGCAAACAACAGAGATACTGCCATCTTCTCGGCCACGTGCGGCGACATGACCAAGGACCTCTTTGAAGCGGCAGCCAACGATATGGCATTTGCTGATGTCTCATGGTTCGCCAGCTCATTCACAGCAGAGGAATCCTGGCTTTCGCAGATACCTTTTCCTAACACCAACGTATCAGTAATTGTTCCGTGGGGCCGACACCTCAACAATCCGGAGAATACCATCTTCTCGGCCAGGATGGCTGAAAAAAACAGAGTGCCAAACGTTTTCTCTCTGCTGGGTTGGGAGGCAGGGCATATAGTTGCAGAAGCGATAAAACACTCCGATACATCAGAACAAATCGCTGCTTTGAAAGCGAGTACTTTCTCCACTCCAAGAGGAACTCTTCGATTTGATCCGCACACTTTGGACGCAATAATGCCTCTATATGAGGGAACGATTGTGCGAAACGAAGACAATGAAACATGCCGCCTGGCAATAGGCGATGCGATACCTGACGAAATTGTAAGAATGAACTATGATAAACTGAGAACTGAGTCAGCACTACTTGATAACGGAAACACTTCGTGGTTCAACTCTTACGGATGTCTTGATTAAACTCCCGTACCGAAAGACAAATTGAGAAGAAAATGAGGATAGGTATACTTTGCAGTAACAATATTGCAATCCCGACGGTGCAACTGCTTATGAAACATCATGAGGTGGTAGGCATAGGTGTACCTGAGAGCAGGAAAGAGGTACGACACACACTTGAAAAGGCAACACATGGTAGCGGCATCAGGGTAACAGCGATGTCTGGAGGTACTATCAAGAGTCAACTGATTGAATGGCTCGACATGATGCTGCCGGACATTGTATTGGTGGCAACATTTCCATTCAGGATCCCGACAGAAGTATATTCGGTGCCCACCTATGGATTTTTGAATCTACACTTTGGCCTATTGCCGGAAATGCGTGGTCCGGACCCGGTGTTTGAAAGTATCAGACGACAAAAAAGCACGACAGGCGCAACTATTCATGTAATTGACAGTTCGTTTGATACCGGGCCAATTGTAAAAAGAGAAGAATTCCCGTTACCGCCACATTTCACTTACGGAATGCTATCAGCTAAGCTCGCCCATACTGGAGCGGAGATGGCGCTGACAACACTGAATGATATCCATGACCAAAAGACTGTGGTGTCAAGCATACAGGATGAAACAAATAGTTGCTATTATCCGGCCTTAAGTGCACAACACCTTGCTATAAACTGGACAATGATGAATTCACGCGAGATCATTGCACTCGTAAACTCAATGAACCCGGTAAGTAGATCAGGAACGCCAACATCGGTAAACGGATGGAATATAGGAATATGCTACGCTAGCCTTGTGAACCTTTCAGGCGACACTACTGGCTACATCCCGGGAACGATAATCACAGCTGACCAGCAAAATGGGCTTTTGATCTTCACAAAAGATAATCTTGCTGTAAAAGCAGAAACGATCTACACTGAAGAGGGGTACTTCCCCGGATATATACTGGCAGCCTTCGGAATACAGCAGGGCATGATATTCGGAACATAACTCCGGCGTCAGCCAAATGAAGTAAGAGCTAGAAGCCTATCTTTTATAATGTATAGTGGCGACGCAATTGCATTGACGTACTGAAAATTTCCGTCACGGTCATTTTTTATTGACAGCTGTATTCCACTAGCTTCGCTTTGAATGGCGTTGGCCACATACCTTCCCTTTGCACTATCGTAGAAAAAATATGGAGAGCCTGACGAACCGAAACGGAAGTACCCTTTTATAAGATACCTATATCCTTCAAAGCGATAATTCCCACCTATATCATCGGGAAATATCCCGAAATGATCGAGCATTCCCTCTATTCTGGCACTATTTAACAAACGACCTGCCGGACCGCTTGGAGAACTCTGTAAGCAGAAAAGCGGCTTCTCATCATCTTCAATGAAATCAAAGTTCAGATCAGCGACCGGTATCTTGTCTATGATCTCAGCGGGAGCATCTACGACACGGTACAATGCAATATCCTCCTGATAAAATGCCTCAACAAGTTCTACCGGCACCAGAAAAGTGTGTTTGCCTGCATCATTGTCGAATAGGCGCATCGACGGATCGAACAATTGACTCAGATCGCTGTCGCCATAAAAATCCTGTCCGCGAAACTGAAAAATGAGATGTGGTGTACATATCTTTTTCTCTGATAGAGTAACCCAACGGGTATCGAAGCGCTTTTGCTTCAGAATTGTAGCAATGTTCTGCAAGGCCGCAGGATCGGTCGTGGCGAGGTACTTTTTCTGCGTGTACTCATCTGTCTGATAGTGCTGCTCCATGAAACGATTCTGTGCCCCGTCGAGAATAGATAATATCTCCTGACGATATCTGGCGACATCTATGGACCTGATGTATCCCTGCTGTATCCTCAGATTATGGGCTACACTCAGAAAGTAACCGTTACCAATGTGAAACGCAGAAATGTTGTTCTCAAAAACCCGCCTATTGGGCTCATCAGTATTATAAACCCACATTATGCGATGCAAAGGGGACATAAGTTCATCAATTAACTCCCGTTTATACCCTTTTACAGGTTCAGGATTATTAGTATCGAAGTGCAGGAACATCAGAAAAGCTG
>JBIKSN010000015.1:0-23480 GCA_044348585.1 Flavipsychrobacter sp. | reverse complement strand
TGCCAATGTTAAAGGCTATTCACTGGCTCCTGAAAAATCACAAGACCTTTACAATCAGATAGACGGCGATAAACTGTGCTACAGTTCTGTGATAGCAGATGTATGCGACAAGCAGAAGTTGCAGGTGGAGTTGGGCCGTTTTGAGCCAGATTTTGTATTCCATCTGGCGGCACAACCCCTTGTTCGCAGGGGATACGAAATGCCTACCTATACGTTCATGGTAAATGCGCAGGGCACAGCGCATATGCTGGATGCGATGCGCACGCTGCCGGGCAAAACCGTAGGGGTGATGATCACTACCGACAAGGTTTATGACAACCCCGAGCGCGGGCTACCGTTCTCAGAAGACGATAAGCTGGGCGGTTATGACCCTTACTCAGCAAGCAAGGCGTCGGCAGAGATAGTCATAGATTCATTCAGGCGGTCATTTTTCAATCCTTCCAAGTACTCAGAGCACGGCAAGTCTATTGCGGCTGCGCGTGCAGGTAATGTGATAGGAGGCGGTGATTATTCTGATGACCGTATCGTGTGCGACATTGTGCGGGCCATCTCGTTTGGCGAAACAGTGGGCCTTCGTAATCCGGCTTCGGTGAGGCCATGGCAGCACGTTCTGGAGCCGCTGAGCGCCTACCTGATGCTAGGTGCGAAGATGGTAGAAGATCCGGTCAAATATGCTACTGCATACAATTTCGGACCGAACCCCGATGATATGCTGACCGTTGAAGACCTCACGAAGGTATTTATTGAGCATTATGGCGCCGGCAACTATCAGGATATGTCTGACGCAAAGGCGGTACACGAGGCTAAACTTTTGTTGCTGAACAGCGAGAAGGCAAAAGCAGAGTTGGGCTGGGATTCTAAACTGGACGCGCGCACTGCGATTCAGTGGACGGCCGAATGGTACGCAGACAAGCACCATACAGCGCACGAAAAGTGCATGAAACAGATAGAGGCTTATTTCTAACCGGTGAACCCAGTAGCAAGTAACAAAGCATGCAAGTAGAACAATTGCCCCTGAGTGGTGCGTGTCTCATAACAATGCCGTCTTCGGGTGACGCCCGGGGCACGTTTGTAAAGGCGTTTCATGAAGATTCGCTGGCGCAGGCTGGTATCAATTTTACCCTCAGGGAAAGTTACTTTTCCTTCTCACATAAAGACGTCATCCGCGGGATGCATTTTCAGTTGCCGCCGCATCAGCACAGCAAGGTGGTTTTCTGTCCGCAGGGGGCGATTCTGGACGTAATAGTGGATCTCAGGAAGGCATCACCTACTTATGGTCAGTACTATGCTGCCGAGCTAAGCGCCATTAACCATAAGGCATGCTATATTCCTGAAGGCTTTGCGCATGGTTTCAAATCACTTACCGATAATGCGATGACCTATTACCTGGTTTCATCGGTATATAACGGACCCCACGATACGGGCATACGTTACGACAGCATTGGTTTCGACTGGCAGGTTGCATCGCCGATACTCTCGGCCCGTGACCTTTCCTTCGGGACGCTTGCTGATTTCAAGAGCCCCTTCTGATAGTTGCAATTACTTGTTGAAGAGATTCTGAGCCTTGTTCAGGCCCTGTGTGGCGAAGCACTCAATAACATCAACTGAGCGCAAAATACCGTCCTTTACGGCATCTATCTCGGACGGTTTCCACTTGCCCAATACAAATTCAACCTGCCTGCCCTTGGGGTAATCATTTCCTATGCCGAAGCGTAGCCTGGGGTACTGGTCGTGTGTGAGCACCTCCTGAATGTTTTTGAGGCCATTATGCCCGGCATCGCTGCCCGATGCACGAAGGCGCAGGGTGCCCAGTGGCAGTGCCAGATCGTCGACTATCACCAGCATGTTCTCTACAGGAATTTTTTCCTTGTCCATCCAGTATTTGGTCGCTTTTCCGCTCAGGTTCATGTATGTGGTAGGCTTGATGACAACGAAAGTGCGTCCTTTCCATTTCACTTCGGATACAAAGGCATGTCTGTCCAGCGCAAATGTGCCACCATTCTTTATCACAAACGAGTCGGCTACATCAAAGCCAATATTGTGGCGGGTTGCGTCATATTCGGCACCAATATTTCCGAGGCCTACGATCAGGAATTTCATGTGCACGAAGATACAATTTTCGGTCGTAGCGTCTGAGCACGAGGCATACAGGCAAAAAAATAGCGACTGCCAAAGCAGTCGCTATTTTTCATTGCAGTAGTTTACTATTAGTTGAATTCTGTTTCGGGAATTCCTTTGTTCACCTCTACAGATTTCACTTTCATGCTCAGGTTCATGCCTCCAGGACCCGGAATGCTGATAAAGTACGGTACTTTATAGCCACCAGTGCCCGGTACCTCGCGGTAGTCAGACATGTCAGTTGACATTGGAACTTCATTGCCCTGCGGGTCTTTTGCGCTGCGTGTTTCGCGCACTTTGAAGCCTGTTTTCTCGTCGTAATATTCGATGGTCTTTTTGTTGTCAGAACCAACTGCCTCAACGATGTATGCGTTTGCTCCTTCAACGGTTTCCATGCCCTTGAGTGTGCGCTTGATGCCGTAGTTTGCACCATGAAGGTCGATCTGGATATCAGCTTCTTCCTTAGTCTCAGCTATCTCTTCAGCGTCCATATCTTTCTTCTGGCCTTGTTGCTCCATGTAGCCCTTTGTGCCGTTGAAGACTTTCTTCTGTACGGTCATTTTGTTACCGTTCATGTCTACGTCAACAGTCTCGCGAAGTTTGAAACCTTCTTTCTTCTTAACAGTGATAGTCAGCTGCATTCCCTGTACTTCTGCATTGCTAACTATCGCAAGATCTTTCACCTTATTGATAGCAGCCTCGCCACCTATCGCAGTCACGTACTTTTTGTACACATCATCGGCAGAAAGGCCCAATGGTGCAGCTTTCGTTTCTGTAGCTGCTACGGGTTTGCCAGCGTAGTCATAGTAGTCCAGTTTATTGTCGGCAGAGAATCGTGCCAGCTTGTTAGCTACTTCTTCCTTGCTGCCCGCTACAACGATGTTCGCATTGTCTGGGCGAATGTACTTTTGGGCAGCAGCCAATACGTCAGCAGATGTTACAGCACTCAGGTTTTTAAGGTAGTTGCGGTAGTAATCTTTAGGCATGTGGTAGCGTTCAGTATTGATAGCGAACTGAGCGATACGCCTTGGGTCTTCCAAACCAATCGCGAAGTTGCCTGATATATAGCTGATAGTATTGCGGAGTGTTGAGTCGCTCACCAGTTCGGTGCGAATGATGCGCATCTCGTTCAGCAATGCTTCCAGTGCGCTGTCAGACACTACGTTTTTGCACTTGAGAGAGGCGTTGAAATTGCCACAGATGATGTCTTCCTGAATAGAAGAGTAAGAACCATAACCCCATCCGTGTTTTTCGCGAATGTTCAGGAACAGACGCCCCTGCGAACCACCGCCGAGAATGGTGTTGGCTACTCTTACTTTTATCACATCGTCAGCACCCGGCTTCAGATCAGGAATGGCGTAAGTAACTGCTACAACGCTCTGAACTGCTGCATTACGGGCTGCGAAAGCAACTTTTGTCTTGTTAGATACAGAAGCCGGAGTAGGGTAGGTGGCTACCGGCACCGTGCCGTTCTGCCACTTTCCGAAGTACTTCTCTATGAGCGGCTTCATTTCTGCTGCTGTCACATCGCCAACGATGGCCATGTAAGCAACACCAGGTTTGAAGTAGGTCCTGTAGTAGCTGATGCAACGGTTCAGGGTGATGTTCTTCACAGTTGCTTCGGTTGCTACCTCGCCATATGGGTGATTGGCACCGTAGTTCACTACCGCGCTCACATTGTTCACCATGGCGTCTGGCTGGTTCTTCTGCGTCTCGATGTTCGAGAGCATTTTTTTCTTGGTCTTGTCCAGTTCGTCCTGAGTGATCTGAGCATTCATAGCAATGTCGGCCATCAGTTCCATGATCTTATCCTGGTACTTTTTCAGGCCGCCGGCGTTCATGCCTTCGCTCGAAACAGATATACCCGCTCCCATGCGATCAATCTCTTCGTTCAGTTTGTCTTTGCTGCGTGTAGTCGTACCCGCCATCAGCAGTTCCGACATCATTTCGCGGTATCCCGCCATGTCGCCTTCCAGCTCAGGGCGAACATCGAACTGAATGCTGCACTCAATGGTGGGCAGTTTGTGGTTTTCCACCACAAATACTTTCAAGCCGTTTGCAAGAGTGAAACTCTCGGATTTTCCGAGGCTTATTTCCGGAGCCGGACCCGGCTGCGGCCTTATACTGCGGTTCACCGACTGGGCTTGTGTAGCCAATGTTGCCGCCAGTGCTATTATGGAAACTATTATCTTTTTCATTAATTATCTTTTTAGCAGTTGCTATAATTTTTTGTAACTGATGAGGCCGAATTATTTGCTATTAGGGTTGTTAGCACTCTCTTTTGCTTTGTTCTCTTCAGATTTTGGCAGATAGTGCACAACCAGCCTGTTCTCCGTAGTGAAGTACTTATTGGCTACACGCTTGATGTCATCTTTTGTTACCTTCTTGTAGTTGTCCAGCTCTGTGTTGATGAGGTCCGCATTGCCATTGAAGGTATGGTACGTTGCAAGGTTGGTAGCAACTCCCAGCACTTTCTGGTTCTGCTCAATAAAGTCATTCTCGGCCTGGTTCTGCAGCTTCTGGAATTCTTCGTCGGTCACTCCGCTCTTTTTCAGTTTCTCAATCTCAGCCAGCATAGATGCTTCCAGCGCGTCTGCTTTTACACCCATATTGGCGATACCGAGCATGATAGCCAATCCCGGCTCTTCGTTGCCCAGGTCGAACGCTGCAGCTTGCAGTGCTTTTTCCTGTTTGTCTACGATCTCTTTCTCAAAACGAGAGCTTTTGCCTTTCGACATGAGGCCGGTCAGCATTTGAATGGCGTAATAGTCGTGTGTGCCTTGTTTTGGCGTGTGGTAGGCAAGAATTACGCCCGGCAGCTGCACATTGTCGTAAAACTTCACACGCTTCTCGGCTTTCTGCACCGGTTCTACCTCGGTAGGGCGTGGAATTGCACCCTTGCCTTTTGGTATATCACCATAGTATTTCATGATCAATTCTTTTGTTTTAGCCTGGTCTATATCGCCGGCTATTACCAGAACTGCGTTGTTAGGTACATAGAACGTCTTGTAGAACGACATGAACTCGTCCAGTGTTGCCTTGTCGATATATTGCTCCTTACCTATCGGACTCCACTTGTAGGGGTAGGTAGTATAGGCGTTTTCAAAGATCACGTTGATGAGCTGGCCATAAGGCGTATTGTCATAACGTTGTTTCTTCTCCTCCTTCACTACGCTGCGCTGGGTTTCCACACCTGTCATGTCTATCTTGGCATGCAGCATACGCTCAGATTCCATCCACAATGCCAATTCCAGCTGGTTGCTTGGCAGGACTTCGTAGTAGAAAGTGCGGTCCTGCGTTGTGTTGGCGTTCAGCTGTCCGCCCGCCGCCTGCACGAGCTTCATGAACTCTCCGCGCTTAATGTTCTCACTACCTTCGAACAAAAGGTGCTCGAAGAAGTGCGCAAATCCTGTACGCTCAGGGTCTTCGTTCTTTGAACCTACGTGATACATTACCGAAACCGCCACAATAGGAGTGGAGTGGTCTTCGTGCAATATCACGTGCAGACCGTTCGGCATGGTGAATTGCGTAAAATTGATTTTCGCCGCAGCCTGCTGCATACCGGCTGTCACAAGTGACACACCCAGTAAGAGGCTTTTGATAGCGCTTCGCTTCATAAATTATAAGATATTTGGCGGCAAAAATAGCTGTATCGAACCGAATTATCGTTATTTTCCATAAAAATCACCCATATTTCCCCTTGTCGGGGGAAAGGTTAAAACAAGACGCCCCTGCACATTGGGTACAGGGGCGCCAAAACAAAAATTACATCCTACTTATTTGATCATAAGTTTTGCAGCAGAATGCCCGTGGCTGGTAGCCACTGTAACTATGTAGAGGCCCGCTGGTAAGGGCAATGTCACTTCTGTCGACTGGTTGGTACGTCCTGCGCCTGTATACACTGCACGTCCTGTAATGTCACTCACCGTGATCTGTAAATCTTCATTTTCTGTCGAAGTGAGGTTCACGTAAAATGTTCCATTTGTCGGGTTTGGCGAGATCTGCGGTGCGGCTATCGCTTCATTGCTGATGTCGTTTACGTTGTTTACCAACGCGCCGCACAATACGCCCGAAAGCGGCTTGGCAGGCGTTATAACACGGACGCTATATAGAGGACTTCCTACGTAAAGGTTGCCACATGCGTCAAACTCAAGACCGTATGGCAGAATGCTTGCAGACAAAGCCGCACCATCATCACCCTTGCTGTCTATAGAAGGGATGTTTTTGCCGTCGCCGGCATAGGTAGTAATGATATTTGTGCCACTGGCTACCTTACGGATCCGCTGGTTAGCGACATCTGATATATACAGGTTACCATCGTTGTCTTTCGCTACTCGCATTGGCTGTGCCAGGCGGGCTGTATCAGCCTTTCCACCGTCTCCGCTGAAGCCGGGAATGCCGCTACCTGCAACGGTAGTAATGATGCCTGATGAAGATACTTTTCTAACACAGTTGTTGTCGTAGTCGGCTATGAAAAGATTGTTACCGTCGTCCAGGAACAGGCCGGAAGGGTGGTTGAATTTCGCGTTGGTGGCGACGCCGCCATCACCGCTGTATCCTTTGGCATTGCGTCCTGCAATAGTGATGATGTTTCCGGTTGTATTGATCACCTTGCGTATCACGTGGTTGTTACGGTCGGCAATGTAGATGTTATTCAACGCGTCAGTAACGATATCGCTGGGACCATTCAGCAGAGCCGCAGTTGCAGGGCCGTTGTCGCCGCCATATCCTGTTTTGGTGCGGTTGCCGGCAATGGTAGTGATGATGCCGGTTTTCATATCCACCTTGCGTATGCTGCCGATACCATCGGCAATAAGCAGATTCTGAGCCGTATCAAAGCAGATAGCAGCACAGCCACCCAGCTTGGCAGCCAGAGCAGATATATTGTCGGCCGTGTTGCCCGGCGAATCGGGCACATTGATTACGCCTGCAATGGTAGTGATTACACCTGTTATGGCATCAATACGGCGAATGCAAGCGTCATTAACGTAGCCCATTGGCCCGCCATCAGCAATATAAAGGTTCTTCTGTTTGTCTTTACATATGTCGGACGGGGAGCGCAGCAACGCGTGGAGCCCCGGACCGCCATCACCGGTATGTCCGGGTTTGTTGGCACCTGCAACGTGCATAATGTATTGGGCGTGAGCTGCCGCGCCGGTAAACAAGAGGGCAGTAGTTGTTAAAAAGTGTAGTGCTTTCTTCAATTTCGGTAGATTTTTCGGTGTATTGATAGATTTTCCTTCGTAAAAGTAACGAATAATATATGCAATTGCCCTTTAGTGGTTTTTTGACAGGTGTTTTTTGTGTCGAAAACACATTATGGGGTGTTATAATTCATGGAAGGTTTTCAAGGGTCTAAGCCTTACCTTTGCCGCCCCATTGGGGCAAACAACGGGTAAGCGACTCTTCCGGCAGGCGTTGCTAAGCAACAATTTAGGAAAAAATTCAAAAAATATTTTGGTAATTGAAAATGTTGCTTACCTTTGCAGTCCCAAATTTTTAAAGGGAAGAAGATATTTATAAGTATGTCACAGCGTATCAGAATAAAGCTAAAATCTTACGACCACAATCTGGTTGATAAATCAGCTGATAAAATCGTTAAGACGGTGCGCAATACAGGAGCAGTGGTTACAGGCCCTATTCCTTTGCCCACAGAGAAGAAGATCTTTACAGTTCTGCGTTCACCGCACGTAAACAAGAAAGCACGCGAGCAGTTCCAGCTTTGCACGCACAAGCGTCTCCTGGATATCTACACGTCTTCTTCACGTACAGTCGACGCTTTATCGAAGCTCGATCTGCCAAGCGGAGTTGAAGTAGAAATCAAAGCTTGATAAGACGGATGGCGTAAACGCCGGACGTTTTGAACAGTTCTTTAAAAAAATTGAAAAACAGCTAATCCCGGACCACACAATTTCGGACCCGGGCGCTTAGCTCAAATATAATAATAATGAAAGGTATTATTGGTAAAAAAATCGGTATGACCAGCATTTTTGAGCCTAATGGAAAGCAGACAGCCTGCACCATTATCGAAGCTGGACCTTGTGTGGTTACTCAAAAGAAAACCGTGGATACCGACGGTTACGACTCGCTGCAGATAGCATATGGCGAGGCTAAAGAAAAAAATACGCCTGCGGCACTTCTCAATCACTTCGCCAAGGCTAACACTACTCCCAAGAGTGTTGTAAAGGAAATTCGCAATTGTTCCATTGATAAGAATGTAGGTGAAAGCATCACCTGTGAAATATTTACCGAAGGTGAAAAGGTAAGTGTTATAGGCACTTCAAAAGGTAAAGGTTTCCAGGGTGTTGTTCGCCGTCACGGTTTTAGCGGTGTGGGTGAAGCAACCCACGGCCAGCACGACCGTCAGCGCGCACCTGGTTCGGTGGGTGGTTCATCTTACCCAAGCCGTGTATTCAAAGGAATGCGCATGGCTGGCCGTATGGGCAACGACCGCGTAAAAATCAAGGCGCTCCGCGTTGTAAAGGTATTCGCAGAAAAGAACTACATTTTGATTAGCGGTTCGGTTCCCGGACATATCGGATCTATTGTTTTAATTCAGAATTAATTTAGTCATGCAAGTTGACGTTTTAAATAGCAAAGGTGTAAAAACAGGCCGTTCAGTTGAGCTTCCTGATGAAATTTTCGGTGCGGAACCCAATGATCATTGTATCTACCTCGCGGTAAAGCAATATCTCGCTGCACAGCGCCAGGGTACCCACAAAACCAAGACACGTGCTGAAGTGCATGGTTCTTCTAAGAAACTGCACAAGCAGAAGGGTACAGGTGGTTCCCGTAAAGGTAACATCCGTAACCCGTTGTATAAAGGTGGTGGTACCGTTAATGGTCCTCTTCCACACGCATACAGCTTCAAGCTGAACCGCAAGGTGAAAGATCTCGCTAAGATATCTGCTCTTGTGTACAAAGCACGTGAGAATAAGATCGTAGTGGTTGAAGACCTCGACGTTGCTGCTCCAAAGACCAAAGATTTCGCATCTATGCTGGAATCTCTGCGTGGCGAAAACAGGAAGTCAATGGTTGTTCTCCCTGAGTACAATACAAACGTATACCTCAGCGGTCGTAACATCTCTTCGAACAAAACTGTTGTCCTTAGTGACCTCAACACATACGACATTACAAATGCGAATGTGCTGATCTTCACTGAAAGCGCAGCGAAAATGTTCAGCGAAGAGCCTGCTGAAGCATAATTGAGCAGAATTGCCGAAAGGCGTAAATAGTATAAAAGACAAGTTTCCGGGCGTTGGTCCGGGGCTTAGGACTAACAACATAAAAAGTTTATACAAGATGAAAGCATCAGACGTGTTGGTAAGGCCGGTGATCACCGAAAAGGTAAATCTCCAGATGGAGCGCAGTGGCCGCTACACATTCGTTGTAGGACACAGTGCCAACAAACTGGAAATAAAGAAGGCTGTTGAGAGCTTCTATGGTGTGCGCGTTGCAGACGTAAACACTATTGTGGTTCCTGCCAAGAACAAATCACGCTTCACAAAAGCAGGTTTGCTCACGGGCCGCAAGCCATCATACAAAAAAGCAGTGGTAACACTTGCTGAAGGTGAAACGATCGATCTGTTCACTGCATAATATACGATAAGAAATTAGTTAAATGGTTAAAAGGCTTGCTCGTCGGGCCGTAAATCAAGAATAGAAAATGGCATTACGTAAATACAAACCGGTCACAGCCGGAACCCGCTGGAGGATAGGTAACGCTTATGCGGAGGTTACTACCAACGTACCTGAGAAGAGCCTTCTGGAGGCACAGTCAGGCACAGGTGGCCGTAACGTTCAGGGCCGTCGTGCAATGCGCTACATTGGTGGTGGAAACAAGACCAAGTATCGTATCATAGACTTCAAACGTAACAAAAACGGTATCAACGCGACAGTTAAATCTATCGAGTATGATCCGAACCGCACTGCATTCATCGCACTGCTTGCATATGCCGATGGTGAGAAGCGCTATATCATCGCTCCACAGGGTCTTCAGGTAGGTACCGTTGTAGTAAGTGGTGCTGATGCTGCTCCTGAAGTTGGTAATGCTCTTCCTTTGAAGAACATGCCACTGGGTACAGTTGTTCACAACATCGAATTGCAGCCTGGTCGTGGTGGTGCACTCGCACGTTCTGCCGGTACTTACGCTCAGCTGAATGCGAAAGAAGAAAAATACTGTGTATTGAAAATGCCAAGCGGTGAGCTTCGTAAAGTGTTGAGCACTTGTGTTGCTACTGTAGGTATCGTTTCAAATAGTGATCACGCGCTCCAGTCAATGGGTAAAGCTGGTCGCAACCGTTGGAAAGGCATTAAGCCACGTAACCGTGGTGTTGCGATGAACCCTGTAGATCACCCGATGGGTGGTGGTGAGGGTCGCTCATCAGGTGGTCACCCACGTAGCCGTAAAGGTAAATACGCTAAAGGTGAGATCACTCGTAGCAGGACAAAAGCTTCTAACAAGCTTATCATCCAGCGCAAGAACGGTAAGAAACTCGCATAGTAAAATCAGTTTAACGATAATAATAGTCGGCCGGACAGGCTGATAAAAAATAAAAGTCAAGAAAATGGCTCGTTCAATAAGAAAAGGACCTTATGTAGATGCTAACCTCAGCAAGAAGGTTGACGCTATGGTAGAAGGCAAGACTAAAAGAGGTGTAATCAAAACCTGGAGTCGCCGCAGCACGATCACCCCTGAGTTTGTGGGTCAGACGTTCGCTGTTCATAACGGCAACAAGTTCATACCTGTGTATGTAACTGAGTACATGGTAGGTCACAAATTGGGTGAATTTTCACCTACCCGTAACTTCAAAGGTCATAGTGGCCAGAAGTAATGGATTGTTCCCGGATAGGGATCAGTAAAAGGAAAGAAAAACAAGTTAGAACAAATTAGTTGGCCTTTGGTGGTCAATAAAAAACAATAAAAATGGAAGCTGTTGCCCGTTTAAGAAATTACCCGACGTCTCCGCGCAAAATGCGTCTGCTTGCAGATCTGGTTCGTGGAATGGACGTTGAAAATGCTCTGAATACATTGAAGTTCAGTGCAAAGCACAATTCGATCCCGATGGAAAAACTGCTGGTTAGCGCTATCGCTAACTGGAGGGTTAAGAACGAAGGTGTTGACGTAGCTGATGCGAATCTGTATGTTAAGACGATCTTCGTTGACGGTGGCCGTATGCTGAAGCGTATGCGCCCTGCTCCGCAAGGCCGTGCATACCGCGTGCGCAAGCGCAGCAACCACATCACTATTATTGTGGACAGCCGCAATCCGGTAGCAGTAAACGAAAACGAAAACTCTGGTAACTAAAATATTCAAGTTTAATAATCAACGTAATGGGTCAAAAATGTAATCCTATAGGTAACAGGTTGGGCATCATCCGCGGATGGGACTCAATGTGGTATGGCGAAAAGAAGGACTTCGGCGCAAAGCTGGTTGAAGACCACAAGATCCGCAACTACCTCAACGCTCGTATCAACAAAGGCGGAATTTCCCGCATCGTTATTGAGCGCACACTGGGTAAGCTGATCGTTACCATTCACACATCAAAGCCTGGTATCATCATAGGTAAAGGCGGTACTGAGGTTGACCGTATCAAAGAGGAGCTGAAGAAGCTTACCAAGAAGGACGATGTGCAGATCAACATTATGGAGATCCGCCGTCCGGAACTGGACTCAATGATCGTAGGTGAGACTATCGCCCGTCAGATCGAAGGCCGTGTTAGCTACAAACGTGCTATCAAAATGGCTATCTCTACCGCAATGCGCATGGGTGCTGAAGGTATCAAGATCAAAGCCGGTGGCCGTCTGAACGGTGCTGAGATCGCCCGTAGCGAAGAGTTCAAACAAGGTCGTACACCACTTCATACATACCGTATGGATATCGACTACGCTTCTACCTATGCAATGAC
The DNA here is from genome assembly GCA_044348585.1 of Flavipsychrobacter sp. Taxonomy (GTDB): domain Bacteria; phylum Bacteroidota; class Bacteroidia; order Chitinophagales; family Chitinophagaceae; genus Nemorincola. Next base: position 11,454 of record JBIKSN010000015.1, on the reverse strand, counting down.
TGTATACGGTAAGATCGGTCTGAAGATCTGGATATGTAAAGGTGAGGTATTGGGCAAGCGTGATCTGAATCCTAACTTCTCTGCAAACTCTGACAACCGCGGCAATCGTCCGGCGGGTGGCTTCCAGGGCGCAGAAGGTCGCGGAGAGCGTGGTGACCGTCGTGGTGGCGATCGTGGTGATCGTCGCGGTGGTGATCGTGGCGGCGAGCGTCGCGGTGGCGGAGAGCGCCGTGGTGGTGCCGGAGCTGTTGGTGGTCGCAGATAATAATATTAATAGGAGACTTTAATAAAAAATGTAACAATGTTACAACCAAAAAAAACTAAACATCGTAAAGCGCATAAAGGCAGGATCAGGGGCAACGCACAGCGTGGTGCAACTATCGCTTTCGGATCATTCGGCCTTAAAGCACTTGAGCCAAAGTGGATCACTAACCGCCAGATAGAAGCTGCGCGCCAGGCAATGACCCGTCACATGAAACGTGAGGGTAATGTATGGATCCGCATTTTCCCTGACAAACCAATTACCCGCAAGCCTGCAGAAGTGCGTATGGGTAAAGGTAAAGGTAACCTGGAGTTCTGGGCTGCTGTAGTGAAACCAGGGTTGATCATGTTTGAACTGGAGGGTGTTCCGATGCAGGTTGCTCAGGAAGCACTTGAGTTGGCTGCACAGAAGCTGCCTATCAAAACAAAATTTGTTGTTCGTCACGATTACGTAGGCGCATAATAAAACAGAGGCCGGTGTACGGCTTCGAATAAAATAAAGGTTTGGGTTGGATGTATACAGGTTCCCTGGTCGGTTCAACCAATGACTTACGACTAAAAAAATAGTAAAAATGGCAAATGCAAAAAAAGCGAAAGCGGACGAATACCGCGCGCTGGACAACGAGGCGCTGAACGAGAAGATCAGCGACGAGGAGGTACGCCTGAAGAAAACTAAGTTCAGCCATGCGGTGAACCCGATTGAGAATCCGCTTTCTATCAAGACTATGCGTCGTCAGATCGCTCGTCTTAAGACTGAACAGCGTAAAAGAGCATTAGGTTTATAATAAATTATATTGTCAATTATGACGACCGAAAGAAAAAGCAGGAAAACCCGTATAGGGGTAGTAAGCAGCAACAAGATGCAAAAAACCATCACTGTTTCTGTTGAACGTAAAGTGAAACACCCCATTTATGGTAAGTTTCTTAAAAAAACATCCAGTTTCCATGCGCATGACGAGCAGAACAATGCCGGTATAGGTGATGTAGTTCGTATTATGGAAACACGCCCGCTGAGCAAAACAAAACGCTGGCGCCTGGTAGAAATTATTGAAAAAGCTAAGTAACCTCCAAGATGATACAACAAGAATCCCGGCTGAACGTAGCCGATAACAGTGGTGCCAAAGAAGTGCTTTGCATACGTGTGCTGGGCAACTCAGGTCAGGACTACGCAGGCATCGGCGACAAGATCGTCGTTACTGTAAAGGATGCCTTACCCGGTGGTGGTATGAAGAAGGGTACCGTTTCAAAGGCGGTTATCGTTCGCACCAAGAACAAACTGCGTCGTAAAGACGGCTCGTACATCAGCTTTGATGACAATGCCGTGGTACTGCTGAACAACTCAGACGACCCAAGGGGTACACGTATATTCGGCCCGGTAGCCCGTGAATTGCGTGATAAAGGATACATGAAAATTGTTTCCCTCGCACCGGAAGTATTGTAAAATTGTTATACCTTTGCAGCCCGTTTGCGAAACCGGGTGGGGAATAACACAAATTTTAAAACAGTGAACAAGAGATTCAAACCAAAGTTCAATATCAAGAAAGGCGACAGCGTAGTAGTGATCGCGGGTGATGACAAAAACCGCACACAGCCACGTACAGTGCTGGCCGTTTACCCTTCAGAAGCACGTGTGCTTGTTGAAGGCGTGAACATGGTGACAAAGCACCTGAAGCCCAATGCGCAGAACCCACAGGGTGGCATTGTAAACGAAGAAGCTCCTATCGCTATCTCTAACGTGATGCTGTGGGACGCGAAAGCGAAAGCACCTGCCCGCATTACCCGCGAGCGCAAGGAAAACGGTTTTGTTCGTGTATCTAAAAAATCAGGCGAAGTAATTAAATAATGGCAACGACAGCAACATACAGCCCGCGCTTACTCAAAAAGTACAGGGAGGAAGCAGCACCCGCGCTGATGAAGAAGTTCGGGTACAAAACGGTGATGGAATGTCCCCGTCTTGTAAAAATATGCCTGAATCAGGGCGTAAAAGGTTCTACATCTGATAAGAAGATGATAGACGAGGCGGTAAATGAAATGACGGTTATTACCGGCCAGAAAGCAGTACCGACAATGTCTAAAAAAGACATTTCAAACTTCAAGTTGCGTAAGAACATGCCTATCGGCTGCCGTGTTACGCTGCGTCATGTGAAGATGTACGAATTCCTGGATCGTTTGATCTCTGTGTCTCTGCCACGTGTACGTGACTTCAAAGGTGTGAACGAAAAATCATTCGATGGCCGTGGTAACTATACAATGGGTATCACTGAGCAGATCATCTACCCGGAGATCAACATCGACAAGATCGCTCGTATCAGCGGTATGGACATCACGTTTGTGACTACTGCCAAAACTAACGAAGAGGCTTACGAACTCCTGAAGCAAATGGGTATGCCATTTACAAACATGGAGAAAACAGGAAAATAATTTCTTAGCAAAAAGACAAATGAAAGCGACCGGTTGGTCTTGGCCAACGGAAGCTAAAACATAAAAATACTATGGCAAAAGAATCAGTAAAAGCCCGCCAGCGTAAACGTGAGTACCTGGTAGCCAAATATGCCGCTAAACGTGCGGAACTGAAAGCAGCAGGAAATCTCGAAGCTCTTGATAAGCTTCCGAAGAATTCTTCAGCTGTTCGTCTCAGGAACCGTTGCCAGCTTACTGGCCGTCCACGTGGCTATATGCGTCACTTCGGTATATGCCGCAACATATTCCGCGATATGGCGCTTGATGGCAAGATACCAGGCGTACGCAAGGCAAGCTGGTAATCCACTTCCTCCCTCAACGGGATGAGTGCATGTTTCAAAGTCGGTTCTACGGGAATCGATACTCGTAACAAAATTTTTTACAAAAACACACAAATTTAAAATGGTAACAGATCCAATAGCAGACTTCCTTACCCGTATCCGTAATGCTCAGATGGCGCGTCATCGTATCGTTGAGATACCAGCGTCAAACGTTAAGAAGCGCATGACAGAGATTCTGTACGATAAAGGTTACATCCTTAAGTACAAGTTCGAAGACGACAACAAGCAGGGTGTGATCAAGATCGCGTTGAAGTATGATCCTCAGACTAAAGAACCGGCTATCAAATCACTTGAGCGTGTAAGCCGCCCAGGTCTGCGTCAGTACGCAAAGCCTTCTGAGATCCGTAGGGTACAGAGTGGTCTCGGCATCGCTATAGTGTCAACTTCTAAAGGTGTAATGACCGATAAAGAAGCTCGCGTTCAGAACGTAGGTGGTGAGGTAATGTGTAATATTTACTAAGATAGTTTCCGGGATTCCGGTTATTTATAACAGCTGATAATATAAAGTTCTCTATACGGTAACTGAAAACAGCTTTAAAAAATTAAAACAAAAAATAAGATTTTATGTCACGTATAGGTAAGCGCGTAATTAGTGTCCCTAAAGGAGTAACCATCACTGTGACTCCGGCAAACGAAGTAGTAGTTAAAGGTCCTAAAGGCGAATTGCGCCAGCAGATGGATCGCGATATCAAACTGACCATCGAAGGTGATCAGGTTGTTGTTGAGCGTCCTACAGATCAGATCCGTCACCGCGCACTGCACGGTTTGTACCGTTCACTGGTTGCAAACATGGTAGTAGGTGTAACAGAAGGCTTCAAGAAAGATCTGGAGCTGGTAGGTGTGGGTTATCGTGCTGCCGTTACCGGTCAGCAGATCGACCTCGCTCTTGGCTTCTCTCACAACATCATTTTCGATCTTCCAAAAGAGATCAAAGCTTCTGCCACAGCGGAAAAAGGTAAAAACCCGACTATATCGCTCGAATCTATCGACAAGCAGTTGCTTGGTCAGGTTGCAGCGAAATTGCGCAGCCTGCGTAAGCCTGAACCATACAAAGGAAAAGGTGTTCGCTACATGGATGAAGTTGTTCGTCGTAAAGCTGGTAAGTCTGCAGGTAAATAATAGGCAGTCAGCGTAAAGGGTTATAACATTTCAATACTAATTAAAAAAACTCCGGTAGCCTTCTTATAAAACGGAAGAGCCCGTAAATAAAATCAAAATAAAATGGCACAAGATCCAAAAGTATTACGTCGTCAGAAACTCCGTTGGCGCATTCGCGCTAAGGTGTCTGGTACTGCGCAGAAGCCAAGGCTTTCTGTATTCCGCAGCAACAGCGATATCTACGCGCAGCTGATCGATGACGCAACTGGAACTACAATAGCCGCGGCTAATTCCCGTCAGAAGGATATCGCTGCAGTAGGTGGCACTAAAGTGGAGAAGTCAATGAACGTAGGTAAAGCACTTGCACAGAAAGCAGCAGCAGCAGGAATCACTACATGTGTTTTCGATCGCGGTGGTTATCTGTATCACGGTCGTGTTAAGGCAGTGGCTGACGGCGCACGTGAAGGTGGCTTGAACTTCTAATCTGACCGATAATAAATTGAATAGAAGCCGGTAGAAAGCCGGGTACTGAAACAAAATAAAATAATTGCGTGAAACGGTTGAAACCGTTCGGCTAATAAAAATAGTATGAAGACACAATTCAATCGCGTAAAAGGCGGCGATCTGGAACTCCAGGAAAAAGTAGTGGCTATCAACCGTGTTGTTAAAACAACCAAGGGTGGTCGTGCGTTCAGTTTCTCTGCTCTCGTGGTAGTAGGTAACGGCAATGGTGTTGTAGGTCATGGTCTTGGAAAAGCCAAAGAAGTTCAGGAGGCGATCACCAAGGGTATCGACGACGCTAAGAAAAACCTCATCAAAGTGCCTGTAATGCACGGCACTATCCCTCACGAGCAGTTCGCTAAAGAAGGCGCTGCCAAGGTGTTGATCAAGCCTGCCGCTCACGGTACCGGTGTGATCGCAGGAGGTAGCATGCGCGCAGTTCTGGAATCAGCTGGTATCACTGACGTTCTGTCTAAGTCGTTGGGTTCAGCTAACCCGCACAACGTGGTTAAAGCTACTTTCGCTGCCCTGGGTATGCTCCGCGAGCCTGTACAGGTTGCTCGTCAGCGCAATGTAAGCCTGAAGAAAGTATTCAACGGATAATATTTGTAACAGGGAACAAAGCGGTACCATAGAGGTCTTGTTTTGTTCCCCTATTTTTTCCAATTCAGAATTCGATTCGTTATGTCAAAGATAAAAATTACACAGGTGAAAAGCGGGATCGACCGCATGGAGCGTCAAAAGCGCACCCTCAAGGCTCTTGGCCTTCGCCGTATGCTGCAGACAGTGGAAGTTGAAGCCACTCCTCAGATCCTCGGTATGGTTAAAGCTGTTCATCACCTGGTGAAAGTAGAAGAAGTAAAATAATATTTTTTAACCGAATTGCGAGCGGTTATACATTCCGCGCAAGTTCAAAAATTGTAAACAAATGCAACTGCACAATCTTAAACCAGCAGCTGGTTCAGTAAAAAAGACAAAACGTATTGGTCGTGGTGAAGGTAGCGGTCACGGTGGCACCTCAACAAAAGGTAGCAAAGGACAGCAGGCCAGGACCGGTTATCAGTCAAAAAGAGGACACGAAGGTGGCCAGATGCCTATCCAGCGTCGTATGCCTAAACGCGGTTTCATCAATCCGTTCCGCGTTGACTACAAAGTATTTAACATCGGTCAGGTTGACTTCCTTGTTGAGAAATATAGCCTCGCTGAATTCACTCCCGATCTTCTGTACATCAATGGCCTCATCAACCGCACCGATCTTGTAAAGATACTTGGAAGCGGAGAGGTGAAATCAAAAATAGCTTTCAAGGTGAATGCGGCAAGCGCTAAAGCCAAAGAAGCTATAGTAGCCGCAGGAGGTACCATAGAAATTCTTTAAGATAATAAGACGCATTTTTTGGTTAAATGCGTCTTTTATCGTTTATTCGCAATTCATTTTTTGATCAATATCAGTTACTGTGAAGAAATTTATTGATAAACTTAAAAATATCTGGAGCATTGACGAACTGCGCAAGCGTATTGTTTATACAATAGTGCTTGTTTTGGTTTATCGTGTTGGTTGTTACATCGCCCTTCCAGGTATCAACCCCTCTAAACTTACTGACGATGGCGGTCCCGGTGGCATTTTGGGTATCCTCAACATGTTCGCAGGTGGTGCATTTAGCCGTGCGTCTATCTTTGCATTGGGTGTAATGCCATACATCTCCGCTTCGATCTTTATGCAGCTTGCAGGTATAGTTATCCCTCAGGTCGCTAAAATGCAGAAAGAAGACAGCGGTCGTCGCAAGATCAACTCTTATACTCGTTACCTCACAGTTATCGTTACCGCTTTCCAGGCAAGTGCATACGTTGCTTATCTGCGTTCTCCGCAATACGCTTCCTCTCTTGCGCCTGAGTTCAGCGTGTTTATGTTCTGGTTGTCTACTGTTGTAGTTCTTACTGCCGGCACTTTGTTCGTTATGTGGTTGGGTGAAAAGATCACCGATCGTGGTATTGGTAATGGTACTTCATTAATCATCATGGTGGGTATCCTTGCACGTTTCCCTCACTCAATCGTTCAGGAACTCAGCTTCAAGAACGAAGGCGGCGGCGGCGGACTCCTCATCTTCCTCATTGAGATCGCTATTTTCATCGCTGTTATCATCGGACTCATCCTCCTTACACAGGGCGTTCGTAAGATCCCGCTGAACTACGCTCGTCGTATCATTGGCAGCACAAACGCGGCTAAAGAAGTGAGCGGTTCACGCGACTTTATTCCTTTGAAAGTTAACTCTGCAGGTGTGATGCCTATCATCTTTGCTCAGGCAATGATGTTCATCCCTACCATCTTCACCGGTTTTACTACCAATGAAAGTGCGAGTGGCTTCCTCAAAGCAATGTCTGATAATACCACACTTCCATACAACCTCATCTATGCGGTCATGGTGATAGCGTTCACGTATTTTTACACAGCGCTTATCTTCAATCCTACAGAGATGGCCGATAACCTGAAGCGTAACAACAGCTTCATTCCGGGTGTTAAACCGGGTGAGGATACTGCAAACTACATCGCTACTATCATGGACCGCATTACGCTTCCGGGTGCCGTGTTCCTGGCAATAGCTGGTATCCTTCCGGGGCTTGCATCACTCATGGGTGTTACAAGTGGTTTTGCATCTTTCTTCGGTGGTACTTCAATGCTTATCGGTGTGGGTGTTATCCTCGATACGCTGCAGCAGGTTGAAAGCTATTTGCTGATGAACCACTACGATGGTCTGATGAAGACCGGTCGTATCACCGGCCGAACAGTTTCTGGTACTACTGGTGGTACTACCCCATCAAGGAGTGTATCGGCTTAACCAGGCACAAAATTCTTTTCCATATCTTTACGGCCTGTCGGATAGACAGGCCTTTTTTTTGAATCATGATCCATATTAAGACAAACCAGGAGATAGAGGTAATGCGAAAAAGTGCCTTACTTGTATCTGCCACCCATACCGAAGTAGCAAAAATGCTCAGGCCCGGTATCACCACATTATCTATCGACAAAATGGCCGAGACATTTATTCGCGACAATGGTGGTGTGCCGTCATTCAAGGGATATAATGGTTTCAGGTACACACTCTGTATTTCTGTGAACGAGGTAGTTGTGCATGGTTTTCCCGGTGCTTACGAGCTGAAAGACGGAGATATAATATCTGTTGACTGTGGCGTTTATATGAACGGCTATCACGGCGATTCTGCCTACACATTTGCCATAGGCAACGTGCAACCCGAAGTGCTTCAGTTGCTCCGTGTGACCCGTGATTCTGTGTTTAAAGGCGCTGAGCAGGCGCACGACAATAACCGGGTGGGTGATATCTCCTATGCGGTAGAACAATATTGCTCAAAACTGCACCCTTACGGTGTTGTTAGAGACCTCGTAGGGCACGGTATAGGTAAGAAACTGCATGAGGACCCTCAGGTGCCTAATTACGGCCGCAGAGGCGACGGAAAACGTCTTAAGGAGGGTATGGTGCTTGCTATTGAGCCAATGATCAATCTGGGTACACGTGAGGTGTATACGCTGGATGATGGTTGGACTGTTGTTACAAAAGACGGAAAGCCGGCAGCTCACTTCGAACATACCGTTGCTGTACGAAAGAATAGAGGGGAGGCATTGTCGTCCTTCGTTGACATAGAAGCTGCCGAACGCGCCAATTCAGAACTGAACAGCAGCCATTACGACGCCCCTGCTACAGTCACCGAAATGTAAGAGACTGATGTCCCTTGGTTTTTGAATGTCGTTTTCTTCTTAAATTCGTTTCATCATTAAGTTTTTATGAGAAAAGTACTATTAGCTGCGTCATGCATTGTTCTGCTTGCTTCATGCGAGGAAAAGGCGCCTGTGATCAATTTTGGAGAGCCCATAGCGCAAGACACAACGTTTGTGCTGCCTACAGTGCCGGCTGCTGAAAAGCACAACGTACTTGTGGAAGAGTTTACAGGTCAAAGTTGCAGCAATTGCCCTGCCGCACATGAGTTGCTCACAGAGATCAAGAGTTCCCATGAGCCAGGTCGTGTCAATATTATTGGTCTTTATTTCGAAGGTATCACCCAGACACGTCCTCCACACGATGCTAAGTACGACTTCCGCCATTCTCAGGCTAAACTCATCGCTACAGACGTGTATTCGGGCGTAAGCTCAATTCCGGCAGGTGGTGTGGAGCGTGTGGCCAATGGTGGTTCAATTAAGTTGGATAGAAGTATCTGGTCCAGTACAATTGATGCCCGACTCAATGTGCCATCACCGGTCAACCTGAAAATTGAAAGCGAATACAATGCTACAGATTCTATTGCTTCAATTCGTGCTACATTGGTCTACACAAGCAAGGTGGATTTTCCGCACAACATTTCAATTGTAATTGTTGAAGATAGCATGATAGACAAGCAGGAGTATCCGAGCACCCATCCTGTGCACCCCGGCTACGATGAAGCTTATGTTTTTACTAATGTTTTCCGCGGAATGGTGACAAGTGCACCATTCGGAGATCCGGTATTGACTTCAGTTGCTACCAAAGAGCCGGGAAGAGCCTTTATTAAGAATTTCAAGTACAAGCTGACGAATGTGCTTAATCCCGGAAAATGCCGCGTCATAGCGTTCATCAATTCTACCAAGGCAGGAGATCTTCAGATCATTCAGTCTACGCAGACGAAACTGAAGTAGCTTTCACTTTTTGTGTGCGTGTAGTGTCGCTTTAGCAAGATTCTGTTTTAGTGCCCTCCACGCGGTTGTCATTTCCGCAAACAATGGGATGTTCTGTGTGCCGCCAAAATCGTGAAATTTGGTGAGCCCGATCTCAATGGCCATTATTTTCGCTATTTCCTTGCCTTTCAGGCTGTCGCTCAGTATTAAGAGCTCCGGCGTTTGATTGCCAAACAGAGGCTCCAGCAGCTGCGTATATCCTGCTGTGTTGAACATCTTCACAACATGAGCGGAGCCTGTAATGGTGGTGATCGCACAGGTAGTGGATACTTTTTCATGTTCAGGAACCATTACATTCGATGTCACATCTATGATCACCTTTCTGCGCACGTCTTCAAGCCAGTATGCTGCTTCGCGCACATCTTTAGGTTCTGTAGCGATAATGATGAGGTCGGCAATGGCGGCAGCCTGAGTAATAGTGCACGCATTTATTCCCTCTGCGTCCGGTACTCCGGGGTCGGCTATCTCACCCGAACTGGTTGCCATAAATACTTCATGATCTGATGCGGCAAACGCTTTTGCGTACCTTACCGCGATGTCTGTATTGCCGATGATGGCAATATTCATTGATGCTAATTTCTTAAACTCCATACGCTTCGTTTTTAAAACCATTCAATCACTAAGAAATGCTTTTGTATCGCTGCCTCTAACCGCACCTGGCTTAGTTTTAGCGGTATAAAAGAGACAAAGATCATCAGTATTTTTTCATCGAGTTATTGGTTATCTTTTGTGTATATGAGTAAATTTCTACACAATTTCTCAATCTGCCAACTGATAATGTGTAGAATTTTTGCCACATTTTTTTGACAAAACAACTCGAAATGGATAGCGCATTGATTGAATAAATTCTATGAAGTTTAAAATATAAAATGTAAATAATAAATATTTAAATAAGCAGCCATTTTTTGCATCCGGTCAACATAGAACGGACTTTTCCTTCATTCGCGTTACCTTAGCACACCTAAAATAGCAGTACATATGCGAATGCACGAAGTGCAGACGGCCACCGACAAAAAGGCCTTTATTCAACTTGCGGTGGACCTTTATGCCAACGATCCCAATTGGATACGTCCGTTGGATAAGGATATTGAAGAGGTGTTTGACGTTGAAAAGAATAAGTTCTTCAAGCGTGGTGAATGTAAAAGATGGCTTTTGAAAGACGAGAACGATAGGGTGGTAGGGCGTATTGCGGCATTTGTGAACAGGCAATACAAGCAAGAACAACCCACCGGTGGTATAGGTTTTTTTGAGTGTGATAACAACTACGAACATGCTGCTTTCATGTTCGATCATTGTAGGGAATGGCTCAGAGAAAGGGGCATGGAGGCAATGGATGGTCCTATCAATTTTGGCGAGCGCGACAAGTGGTGGGGACTATTGGTAGAGGGCTTCTATCCACCACTTTATGGCATGACCTTCAACCCACCCTATTATGCTGAATTATTCGAAAAGTATGGTTTCAGAACCTACTTCAATCAGATCTGTTTTGCACTTCAGGTAGAGGCACGCGTGCAGGAAAAGTTCTACGAGCGCCACGCAGTTTACGCAGCCGATCCCGAATATTCGGCAAGGAGAATAGAAAAGAGCAAATTGGACAAATATGCGCGCGATTTCGCCTACATCTACAACAAAGCATGGGCTGGTCATGGTGGCGGAAAGGAAATGGAAGAAAAGGCAGTTCTGAAGCTTTTTAAGACTATGAAACCCGTGATGGATGAGAATATTGTCTGGTTTGCCTATCGCAAAGATCAACCCATTGCAATGTGGGTCAATCTGCCAGATCTCAATCAGTACTTTAAACGTTTGAATGGCAAATTCGGATTGTTACAAAAGATAAAATTTCTCTTGTTGAAGCAATTCGGTAAATGCAGTCGATTTGTGGGAATCATTTTCGGGGTGATACCGGAGTATCAGGGCAAGGGTGTCGATGGATATCTGATTGTTGCCGGTGCATCGGTCATCCAGCCGATGGGCAAGTATACCGACTACGAAATGCAGTGGATAGGCGACTTCAACCCGAAGATGATCAATATAGCGGAGAGCCTTGGTACCAAGCGGTCGCGCAAGCTAATT
>JBIKSN010000183.1:0-6496 GCA_044348585.1 Flavipsychrobacter sp. | reverse complement strand
CGAGTTTTTACCGGTATGACCATGTGGTAGTTGGCGCGGGTATTGTTGGGCTGAGTCATGCGCTGGAGTTGCGTGATAGGTTTCCTGCGACACGCATCATGGTGCTGGAACGTGGATTGCTGCCTACCGGTGCCAGTACACGCAATGCCGGATTTGCCTGCATGGGTAGTGCGTCGGAATTGCTTGATGACCTGCAAACAAACAGTGAGGCTGAAGTGGTGGCGTTATTTGCCGCCCGTAAAAAAGGATTGGAAAAATTGCGCGCCCGAACCGGTGATGCCCGAATTGGGTACAGGGCTGATGGTGGCTATGAACTGGTAAGTGATAGAGAAGGGGATGTTTGCGAACGGCTTGGCGAGCTGAACAATCTGCTGCGCGATGTTACGGGTGCGCCGGCATTTAAAATGGCCGGAGAGAAGATAGCTGAGTTTGGTTTTGCAGGAGGGTATGATAAGGCACTTATTGAGAATACCTGTGAGGCGGGACTTCATACAGGGATGTTGGTACGCACGCTGATGGATCTTGCGACCGAGTGCGGCATAGAGGTGAAGACAGGGGCTGATGTAGTGTCATTTGAGGAGGATGCTAACGAGGTATTTGTGATGGTGCGGGATCCCTTTGCCGGGGCAGAAGTTCGATTTTCCTGCGGCACGCTCAGTTTGTGTACTAATGCGTTCACAAAGCAGCTGCTGCCCGATGTGGATGTGATACCGGGGCGCGGACAGGTGGTGGTGACAGATCCTATACCGGGTCTGAGATTCAAGGGGATCTTTCATTTTGACAGGGGATATTATTATTTCAGGGAGATAGATGGTCGTGTATTGTTCGGCGGCGGGCGCAACCTTGATTTTGAGGGTGAGCGAACGACTGAGATGGGACTCAACGAACGGATACAGGCAGATCTTGATGAAAAGCTGGCCAACATTATTTTGCCGGGACAATCTTATGAAATAGCCATGCGCTGGTCGGGTATCATGGCATTCGGCGAAACGAAGAAGCCGATCGTACGGTCATTCGGGCAGCGTGTGTTTGGGGCCTTCAGAATGGGTGGTATGGGGGTGGCATTGGGTAGTACTTCAGCAGCAGAGCTTGCCGATCTGATAGAACAACGATAGTGGGTTACGGGAATACTATTTGTGGAGGTCCTCCCAATTTTCGAACAAGAGGTCGAGGTAGTGGTTTTCTTCTTTGGTAATGACATTGTCGGCTTTGGCTAGCTGCAAAGCGAAGCTGATCAGTTTTTTTCTTTCTTCGGGTGTGGCGTCATCGTAAAAGTCGTCCATCGCCTTTCTGAAGTGATTCTCCCACTGGTCGGGGTGCAAACCTGAAATGACATCCATTTGTTTGTCGAGGCTGACATTAAACGGGAATTCTTCCGCGAGATAGTTCCTGATAACAACGTCTTCATGTCCGGATACGCGGTAGTCAACTGCTGAAAGAATCATAAGCAGATGGTATCCGGCAATCGTTTTATTCATACGGTTGTTGGGCATACAAGAGAAATTGGATGAGTGTTAACTATGGGATGCCAATAACAGATCGAGATCATAGTATTTGAAGCCGAATTTGCGTGCGATAGGAGCATTGGTGATGCAGCCCTTGTAGGTGTATACGCCACGACGGATGCCGGTCTTTGACATGATGATACCCTCTACTCCTCCCTGGTCGGCACTTTGCTGCATAATGGGCATGAGCACATTGCTGATGGCCCTTGATGCTGTGCGGGAAACGCCCGACGCTATGTTGGGTACACAGTAGTGGATGACATCGTATTTTTTGAAAACCGGCTTTTCGTGAGACGTAAGTCTTGAGGTCTCAAAACAACCGCCACGGTCCATACTCACATCTATCACCACCGATCCGGCCTTCATGTTGCTTACCATTTGCTCTGTAACCACCACAGGCGTTATTCCGTTTACCGGCTTGAGCGCGCCGATCGCAACATCAGCGTTCCTTAGTTCTTCGGCAAGGGTTACAGGTTCAATTACTGATGTGTAACACCTTGTTCCGATGTTGTTCTGCAGGCGCATGAGCCTATATATGGAGTTGTCGAATATTTTTACAGACGCACCGAGGCCTAACGCTGCCCGAGCAGCGGATTCACCCACCACTCCAGCGCCAATAATGAGCACTGTAGCAGGTGGTACACCTGTGATACCGCCCAGCAGGATGCCCTTGCCGTTGTCGGTGTTGCTGAGGTAACGTGCTGCGGTAAGTACCGCATAGTTTCCGGCTATCTCGCTCATAGAGCGAACAATAGGATAAGTGCCTGCATCGTCTTTGATGGAATCGAAAGCGATTGCAATGATCTTTTTTGCGATGAGTTGCTCCAGTATCTCTGACTTCATAAGGGGCAGGTGAATGGGCGATATGACAACCTGATTTGGCTGCAGTAAAGCCGCTTCCTGCTCGGAAATCGGTGCAGATTTGATAATAGTTGTTGCTTTGTAAAGCTCCGCTTTGTCATAAACAATGCGGGCGCCTGCCTCGCTGTAATCGGTGTCGAAATAGAACGAACCATCACCGGCGCCGTGCTCCACTGCAACGTCATTGCCATCATTCACCAGCACAGATACGGCTTCGGGAGTGAGCGGTACCCTATTTTCTTGAAACGCAGTTTCTTTGGGAATACCTATGAACAATTGCTTTTTGCGTGGCGCAACCTGCAAGGTCTCCTCCATAGGTACATAGGAGAATGAAGGCGATATGTATGGTTTCTTGCTCATGCCCGGGATCGGGTTAGTAAAACAACCTCAATATACGTATTTTCTGCGTATAAAAGAAACCTCCGGGCAGGTAAAAAGGAATACGCAAATAATATCACAGTGGCGTGACATGAACGTGTTGTTTTGTAGCTTTAAATTCTATTTTTGCAACGATAGTTGTGTCCCGGAGTGACGCCGTTATCGCCCCTGTAGTACCAAGGTGTCTGCCCGCTTTAGCAAATGATTGCGACCGATGCCAATTTTTATAGAAATATGCTGAGACAGTCGAATCAACAGAAGCTATTACAGAAACTCTCACCACAGCAGATTCAGTTAATGAAGCTGTTGCAGATACCTACTGCCAATCTCGAAGAGCGAATTAAAGAAGAACTGGAGGAAAATCCGGCTCTGGAATCGGAGTTGGATAAAACGGGTTTGACGGACGATAATTACGAGCTTGATGATAATAAGGCGGCGGGAGACGAAGATGGTGAAGCAGGGGAGGATGTGGAGCTGAGTGACGATGGAGCTGAGAAAGTGGATCTGGATGATTTTTTGAAGAGAGAGGACGATGAGAGCGGCGGATATGATTACAGCGATGACTATTACGGATCGGGCAGCGAGGAAAAGCAAGTAGTGCCGGCCAGTGTGGAGACCAGTTTTCATGATTATTTGCTGGACCAATTAGGAATGCTGGAACTGGACGAAAGACTCCATAGGATAGCAGAGCAGATAATAGGCAGTTTGGATGAGGATGGTTACCTGAGGAGGGAAGCCGGCTCGATCGCAGATGATCTGGCATTCGGGCAGAATGTGGAAACTACCGTTGAAGAGATCAATGAGCTGATCGCAGAGATACAACGATTTGACCCGCCGGGCATCTGTGTATGGACATTGCAAGAGTGTTTGCTGTTGCAATTGAAGCGTATGCCGGAGTCGAAGCCGGTGAATGACGCGATCAAGGTATTGGATAAGTACTTTGTGGAGTTTACCAAGAAACACTACGATAAGATACAGAAGCACCTGGACCTGAATGATGAAGACTTCAAGAAGGTTATAGGCATAATCATCAAGCTAAACCCCAAGCCGGGTGCACCGTTTGCCGTTACCAACAAGGCAGAAAGTTATATCATTCCAGATTTCTTTGTTTTCAACAACAACGGTGTACTTGAACTGACCCTGAATTCGAAGAACGCTCCTGAACTGCGTATCTCTGAGGGGTACAAAGAGATGATGCGTGCGTATGACCGCAGTGAGAAAAAGAACAAGGCGCAGAAGGAAACGGTCATGTTCATCAAACAGAAGCTCGACTCTGCCAAGTGGTTTATCGATGCTATCAAGCAGCGCCAGCATACTTTGTTGCATACTATGCAGGCAATTATGGAGTTCCAGAAGGAGTTCTTCCTGACCGGTGATGAGACCACATTGAAGCCAATGATCCTCAAGGACATTGCGTCAATGACCAGCCTTGATATATCTACAGTTTCAAGGGTAGCAAACAGTAAGTATGTAGAGACTGAGTATGGTACCTACAAGTTGAAGTTCTTCTTTTCTGAGGCTTTACATACGGACAGCGGGGAGGAGGTTTCGACCCGTGAGGTGAAGACCATCTTGCAGGAAATGATCAGTGCGGAGAATAAGCGGAAGCCTTTGTCTGACGAGCATCTTACCGAGATGCTGATGGAAAAGGGATATAACATTGCGCGCAGGACAGTGGCAAAATACAGGGAGCAACTGAATGTGCCCGTGGCTCGCCTGAGAAAGGAACTCTGATACGTACATTCATATGAACATTGATGAAATAAGGGAATACTGTTTGGCGAAGGCCGATGTGGAAGAGTGTTTTCCCTTTGATGAAGAAACATTGGTGTTTAAGGTTCTGGGTAAGATGTTCCTGCTGGCGGGGCTGAATGATGCACCGATTCAGATAAATGTGAAGTGCGACCCAGACCGAGCCATTGAATTGAGAGACGAATACTCACAGGTGCTTCCGGGGTACCACATGAACAAGAAACACTGGAATACGATTGTGATCGATGGACAGTTGGGGGCGAGGTTTCTGAAACAGCAGATAGATAATTCCTACGATCTGGTGCGTGCGTCATTGCCCAAAAGATACAGGCAATGACGGGCATCATTTCTCAGATCGTTTATGTCATATTAATTTTGACGCATGAAGTACTTTGTTTCGTTAGTTATTCTGGCACTTTGCGCATGCGGTAATGCCGTTGGTCAGGCGCTTATACCCTTTAAATACACGTCCGAAGAGGAAAACCGTCTTATAAAGGAGAACGATACGGTGCGGTATTACATAGCGACCGGAGATACGGTGAATGTTGTGGCACTGAATGAGGAAGGTATGTATTACAAGCTGGTGAACCGGAAGGATAAGAAAAAGGTTATAGCAGAAGGTGGGCTGACAGCAGACGGAGAGGGTTATTTGCAGCATGGCAGATGGGTGCAATACCACAGCAACGGAAAGACCGCTATTTCAGGTAGTTTTATTAAGGGCAAACCGGCAGGAATATGGGAGGAGTATTTCCCTGATGGCAAACTGAAGATATCAGGGCATTACGCCATAATTTCTGATAAAGATGGCATTACCACCTGCCGCTCTGGGGAGTATCTGGAATATTATAGTAACGGACAGATAAAGGTGAGCGGCTATTATGCTGCCGACAGAACGGTATCGAAGGATTCTACTACGGTGGAAGATCCGGTTTCGGGTAAGATGATAACCAAGACAATTTCAAAGTCTTATTACAGCCCCAAGAAAGCGGGCTTCTGGGATCACTACAGTGAGTCTGGAGAGGTAGAGAAGCATGAAGAATTCTAATCGGTCGATCTTTCGCCGGTCCGTATCTTTGTTTTCTATGCGGCTCCGGCATTTTCTTGTGTTTCTTTGTTTGTTTACCCCAATGATTGCGAGCGCTCGTTATGCTCCGGGTATCTATATGGAGGAGGTGAAGCCGTTTACCGGCGGGCCTTTGGCAGGGTTAAATCTTACGCAGGTGGATGGGGACATGTATTTTGGGTACAGCAAACCGGGACTCACAATAGGCGGTTTTGTCAGAGCACATTTTACTGAGAGGATCAGCGCTAGTATGGAATTGCTTTTCTCTCAGAAAGGAAGCAAGGGTGTTGCGGAGGTTGATGATCCGTTTCTAGGTAAGTTTACCGCCAGGTGCAACATAGGGTTGAATTATGTGGAGGTGCCCGTAACCGTGCGTTACGAAGTGGCCGGCATAGGTGGTGAGTTGGGTATGTCCTACTCACGGCTTGTGGGGGCGAAGGAATGGATACTGTCTCAGCCTCCTGTGCCAATTGATGCCGAGAAAAACAGGTTTGAGGAGAACGGGTTAGACTACATTCTGGGTGTGAGCAAGCGACTGAATAAACACGTACAGTTGAATGCACGATTTCAGTACTCTGCAATATCCATCCGTCCGTTTAGCCGTGTACCTGCGGGTTATGCATGGGGCGAAAAGGGACAATTCAATAACTTATTCTCGATAAGGGTTGTCTATGAATTGTGAGCAGGTCAGTTTTTGCGGCGTGTGGCCATTTGTGCCAGTTGTTCGCGCTCGGCAGGAGTAATATCTTTCGGAACTTCAATGACCATTTTTACATAGTGGTCGCCTCTGTGTTCAGGGTGGTTATAGTCTGGCATTCCCATCCCCTTAAGGCGAAAAGTTTTGTCGCTGTCTGTGCCGGCAGGGATATTAATATTCAGGGTTTTGTCAATTGTTGCAACGGGCTCTTTTCCGCCCAACATGGCTGTGAAAACGCTA
>JBIKSN010000182.1:0-6508 GCA_044348585.1 Flavipsychrobacter sp. | reverse complement strand
CCCATGATCCTGTCTATTTCCTGCATCACGTCCGGCGTCAGTTGCGTGTACACGTTCAGTGCCTCCAGGTTTTCCATCAGTTGCGCCTCGCGGGTTGCACCCAATATGGCCGTGGTTACGTTGGGATTGTGGATACACCACGCTATAGACAGGGTAGCAAGGCTGGTGCCCATATCTGTAGCCACCTTTGATAGTTTTTTCACCCGCTCCAGCTTGTCGTCCTGCATCATGCGATCTTTCAGCCACGCGTAGTTCTCCAAAGCCATACGCGAACCCTCGGGGATGCCGTTGTTGTATTTACCAGTAAGCAGGCCGCTCGCCAGCGGGCTCCATATGGTGGTGCCCATGCCGGGGCCCTTAAATATGGGCAGGTAGTCCTGCTCCATTTTGGTGCGTTCAAACAGGTTGTACTGAGGTTGTTCTACAGCCGGCGGAATGAGTCCGAGTTCTTTAGCCACTTTGTGAGCTTCCAGTATCTCATCTGCACTCCATTCGCTGGTGCCCCAGTAAAATACTTTACCCTGTTCGATGAGGATGTTCATGGTGCGCACTATCTCCTCCATCGGTGTCTCAGGGTCGGGACGGTGGCAGTAGTAAAGGTCCAGATATTCAGTCTGCATGCGGCGCAGAGCGGCATGGCATGCCTCCATTATATGTTTGCGGCTAAGTCCGTTTTGATTGGGTTTGTTGTTCTTGCCGTGCAGACCGAAGAAAACCTTGCTTGAGATACAGTACGAGGTGCGGTCCCAGTTTTTGGCAGCCAGCACTCGTCCCATCATTTCTTCGCTGCGTCCGCCTTCGTATGCTTCCGCATTGTCGAAGAAGTTGATGCCATTGTCGTAGGCAAGACCCATTAGTCTGTCGGACGCACTGTCATCAACCTGACGCGAGAACGTTACCCACGATCCGTAAGAAAGGATGCTGAGTTTCAGCCCCGTATTACCCATCTTCCTGTATTCCATCATCCTATCCTTAATTTTGGTCAAAGTTACTCATTATCGCAGGCGGGTTTATCGGAAAACGTTATCCGTACATAGACTGCTGTTAATGCGCTTCCAGCCAGTTGGTTCCGCTGCCGGTCTCTGCGCTGGTAGGCACTCCGTGAGGAAGTGGCATTGCGCGCTCCATTCCTTCTTTTATCAATGCCTTCATTTCTTCTACCTCATTATCAGGTACATCAAATACCAATTCGTCATGTACCTGCAATATCATTTTCGACTTCAGATGAGTTCTGCGCTTTATTTCAGCATGTAATGATATCATCGCCAGTTTTATCATATCGGCGGCAGTGCCCTGTATCGGCATGTTGATGGCGTTTCGTTCTGCAAAACCGCGCACGGTGAAGTTGGCGGAGTAGATGTCCTTTAGCCACCTTTTACGGCCCATCAGCGTCTGTACATAGCCGTGTTCTTTGGCAAAGTTCACCGATCCGTCCATGTACTTTTTAATGGAAGGATACTGAATGAAATAGTTATCTATAATGGTCTTTGCCTCGGTGCGGCTTACGCCGATGTTCTCGGCAAGTCCGAAGGCTGATTGACCATAAATGATACCGAAGTTAACAGCCTTTGCTGCGCGGCGCATATCCTTGGTCACTTCCGATTCCGCAACGCCATATACCTTGGCTGCTGTGGCGGTGTGGATGTCTTTATTCTCTTTGAACGCTGCTATCATGTTCTCGTCACCGCTGATCGCCGCCACAATGCGCAGTTCTATCTGCGAGTAGTCGGCAGATACCAGTTTGTGGGAGCTGTCGCGCGGAATGAATGCCTTTCTGATCTCGCGGCCACGGTCGGTGCGGATGGGTATGTTTTGCAGGTTCGGGTTGTTGCTGCTGAGACGGCCTGTTACAGCAACTGCCTGGTTGTAGCTGGTGTGTAGTCGCCCGGTATATGGGTTCAGCAGGCCGGGCAGTGAATCTACGTAGGTACTCTTCAGTTTTGTAAGTTCACGGTAGGCAAGTATGTCTTCTATTATCTGGTGCTTGTGGCGTAGCTTCTGCAGTATATCTTCGCCGGTGGCGTATTGCCCTGTTTTCGTCTTCTTCTGCCCCGCGTCTATTTTCATCACCTCAAACAGTACTTCGCCCAGTTGTTTCGGAGAGCCGATGTTGAATTTTAGACCAGCATGGTTGTAAATGCGTTCCTCTGCTGTACGTATATCTGTTTCCAGCTCTTTGGAGTATTGATTAAGGAAGGCCACATCCAGATTCACGCCTTCGGTCTCCATGTCCACCAATACAGGCACCAGTGGGTTCTCCACTTTCTCAAATACCTGTGTCACATCTTTCTCGTTCAGCAGCGGGTCAAACGCCTGCTTCAGTTGCAGCGTTATGTCTGCATCTTCTGCCGCATATTCTTTTACGTCTTCAAGCGGCGCATCGCGCATGGAGAGCTGGTTCTTCCCTTTTTTTCCTATCAGCGTTTCTATGGATACCGGCTGATAGTTCAGGTACTTGATACTCATCATGTCCATGCTGCGTTTGCCATCAGGGTCTATCACATAGTTCGCAAGCATGGTGTCATACAAATGCCCTTTCAAAGAGAAGCCATAACGTTTCAGCATGATCATGTCATACTTGATGTTCTGCCCTATCCACAGTATGCCCGGTGCTTCAAATACCTTTCTGAATCGCTCCAGTATGGCCACCACTTCTTCTTTCTCTGCCGGTACGGATACAAAGTACCCTGTACCTTTTGCAAAACTGAAACTCATACCCACCAGGTCAGCAAGGTTGGCATCAATGTTGGTGGTCTCTGTGTCGAAGCAGATCTCTTTCTGCTGCAACAATAGTTCCACCAGTTCATCCATTGCTGCAGGCTCTGTTATAAGTTGGTAGTCATGTGGAGTCGTCTCTATTGTGGCATAGTTGCCTTCCGGTATTGTATCAGTTTCCGTCTCGGCATTTGTTTGGTCAGTAGCGGTTGCAGGGGCTGCCGGTTGCGGTGTGGCACCGCGTTTCTGTGGCAGCGGATTGCCAAAAAGGTCTGTGGCTGTTGCCGGTGCTGCGGCTGCTGTATCGCCAAACACACGGCGTGCCAGCGCTCGGAATTCCAGTTCGTTGAATACCTCTGTCAGCGCTTCTGTGTTTCTTTCTTTTATCCTGAAATCTTCTTCGTGGAAGGGGAGCGGCACATTGGTAATGATGGTCGCCAGCTTCTTCGACATCAGCGCAAGGTCCTTACCGTTGCGTACCTTCTCGCCCATCGCACCCTTGATATTATCGGCATTGGCCAGTATGTTCTCCAGTGTGTCGTACTCTGCCAGCAGTTTTGCGGCGGTCTTTTCTCCCACACCAGGTATGCCCGGTATGTTGTCCACAGCGTCGCCCATCAGTCCCAGCATGTCTATCACCTGGTCCACACGTTTGATGCCCCACTTGGCACACACTTCATTTGGCCCCATTATCTCCACATCACCGCCACCACTGGCAGGTTTGTAGATGAATACATTGTCGCGCACCACCTGACCGTAATCCTTGTCTGGTGTCACCATGTACACGGTATAACCAAGGTCAGCCGCCTCCAGAGCCAGGGTGCCTACAATGTCGTCGGCCTCAAATCCATCCAGTTCCAATACCGGAAGGTTGAACCCCCGGATAATGCGTTTAATATCGGGTACTGCAGCCAGCAGGTCTTCAGGTGTCTCTTGCCTGTTAGCCTTGTAATCGGCAAAATCAGTATGCCTTTCAGTAGGTGCCGATGTGTCGAACACCACCGCCAGATGGGTTGGTTTTTCTTTGTTGATCAGGTCCAGCAGGGTAGAGGTGAAGCCGAACTGGGCATTGGTGTTTTTCCCCTTGGTGGTTACACGAGGGTTTCGGATAAGGGCATAATACGCACGGAAGATGAGCGCGAACGCGTCGAGCAGGAATAATTTCTTTTCTGGCATTCCGCTAAGGTAAGCCAAAACCGGTGCAAGATGGATTCACGCCACCAGGTCTGTTAAGCGCGCCCGCTACACTGCATTGCTGAACATTTTTTTTCCTGCATTGGCCTTGGTGCGGGCTATATACAGGTCAAAAGCGCTGCAAATGTTGCGGATGAACGGCTTCCCTGCCGGAGTTACTTTTACTTCCTTGCCGGTCATGTTCACCAGTCCGTCGGCTTGCAGTGCCGTCAGCGAAGGCAACACATACTCCTTTATATTGGTTTCGTTCAGGTCTGTAATGGTGGTGTGGCCTGTGCAGATAAGGTCTAGGATGTACCGGCCATGTTTTCTATCTTCTACACTCGTAAAAACCCCTTTTTGCACCGGTATTTTGTCTTCGTTTATCAGTTCGTAGTAGTTGTGCAGTGTCTTCTCGTTCTGCGCAAAGCCGCCGGGGGTAGTGCTGATAGACGATACACCGAGCCCTATCAATATCTCGGTCTGTTGTGTGGTATAGCCCATGAAGTTGCGGTGAAGCCTTCCTTCTTGCAGCGCCACAAAAAGGTCATCTGTCTCCATCGCAAAGTGGTCCATGCCTATGTCGCGATACCCGTTCGCGATCAACATTTGTTTGCCGGTCAGATACAGTGCCAGCTTCTCGGCGGCTCCCGGTAGGTCGTTCTCGTCAAACAGACGTTGTCCGCGGCTTGTCCAGGGCACATGCGCATAGCTGTAGAACGCTATCCTGTCGGGGCGTAGCGCTATCACTTCATTGATCGTTCTTGTTATACTTTCCAATGTTTGGCGTGGCAGGCCATAGATCAGGTCAAAGTTCACTGATGTGTACCCTATTTCTCGGGCAGTTTCGGTAGCGCGGCTCACATTCTTCACCGGCTGTATCCTGTTGATGATGCGTTGCACCTCAGGGTCATTGTCCTGTACTCCATAACTCACCCTGCGGAAGCCCAGGTCATACAACGCCTGCAGGTGTTCTCTGGTAGTATTGTTAGGGTGCCCTTCAAAGCTGAATTCGTGCTGCTCGTGGATGATGGCGCTACTCAGTATCGGTTCCAGCAACTTCCGCAGATTGGCCGGCGAGAAAAAGGTGGGTGTCCCGCCCCCCAGATGCAGCTCGCGCAGCACCGGCAGGCCGTCCATCAGTTGCACATACATTTGCCATTCCCTGTGTATGGCGTCTATATATGCATCTTCTACGCTATGGTTGGTGGTGATCTTTTTGTTGCAGCCGCAATAAGTACACAAAGACTCGCAGAAAGGCAGGTGTAGGTACAGGCTGATGCCACCTTTATGGTTGTGGACGCGAAAGTCTTTAGCAAATACCTCCCGCCAGTGTGCTGCATCAAGTCCCTCTTTCCAGCCCGGTACGGTGGGGTAACTGGTGTAACGCGGAACTGGTATATTGTATTTTTCTATTAATTGAACTTCTGTCACCTTGTCGCTTTTCAGCAAAATTATCCCGGGGGCTCGCAGCCCGATATGACGATTGTCATCTCTCGTTCTCATATACCAGCCTTTTCGGGCTAATTCTCGTCAGTTTTAGTCAACTACGACCATGTTGGGAACTGCATAATGGCAACCCGAGTTATACACATCTGTGCATTACTTCTTTGTGTGAGGTTTCTAAGGTGTGGTACTTTCGAATGACAAAATTGTATAGCCGTATGGATATAGAACAACTGATGCCCCATGTAGAGGCCCTTATATTTGCGAGCGAGCGTCCGCTCACGCAGATCGAGATGACCGAAGTATTGGGCCAGGCACTTGATACTGTGATAGAGGCTGAGCGTATCGCTACCTGCCTCGAGGCTATCCGCGAGAAATATGATGCGGATTATTATCCTTTCCAGCTCCGCGAGATCGGCGGTGGATTCCAGTTCCTCACCAAGAAGGCATTCCACAAGACAGTATTGCAGCTCAATGGTGAGAAGCACATCAAGAAGCTGTCTACAGCCGCTATGGAAACGCTTTCCATCATTGCATACAAACAACCGATCACAAAGAGTGAAATTGAATATATCCGTGGCGTAAGTGCAGACTATAGCATCCAGAAATTGCTGGAAAAAGAACTCATTGTCATTGCTGGCCGCAACGAAGAAATGGTAGGTAAGCCGCTCATCTATACTACCTCCAAGAACTTCATGGATTACCTCGGCATCAACTCTCCGGCTCAATTGCCACAACTGAAGGATATCACGGACATGCAGATAGTGATGCCTACCAGCGGTCAGGACGCAGTTCCTGCCGATGCGCAGGGCCTGGTTTTGGAGCCAACCGAACTGAGGCAGGCATCTTAATTGTTGCCGCATCAGATTAAAAAGTAGAATTAGTAAGCATCGATACAGAATTACAAATTCACAACCCGCCGCTCCTGACCAGAGCGGCTTTTTTTACCCCACTCTTCAAACCCTCAATAGTCAACACTAAACAAAATATGTACATTTGTAAAACAAATGATCTTATGGCAATCTGTCGTTTCACAATTTGTCTTGCGCTCGCGGGTGTTTTAGTTCAGCCTGCAGCGTTTGCCCAGCGTAAATCAGATGAACAGCTCGTTCAGCAACTCAAAAATGATATTAGCTACCTGGCGTCTGATGCGCTCGAAGGCAGGCGTACGGGT
>JBIKSN010000181.1:0-6519 GCA_044348585.1 Flavipsychrobacter sp. | reverse complement strand
ATATGCTTGCATCAGTTGGCTGAATGCATCCTCCGGAGTACTGTAAAAAACAGTCAGACTACTACCCATTCGCTTCAATTCCTCATGCAGACCTGATAACACATCATGAATGAACTGCACTCGTTTATCCTTCTTGTCCTTAAGGCGATCAAGGATATTCCTATCGAATATAAACAAAGGCACCACCGGCGCACCACTCTTCAACGCATGATACAATCCCGCATTATCGCTCAACCGCAGATCTCGCCTGAACCAGAAGATACTTACACTCTTTTTCTGCATAGGGTAAAACTATGCAAGATTTCCTTTCGGCCAACTTTAACAATTTCAAATGCATCGTTCATCCCTATCTTTAGGGTAATACATTCTTATGCGTAAACTGACTTTGGCAACCGCTATGTTATGCACCCTGCTTTTTGTAGAGTGTACCAACGCGCAAAACAAGAAAACAATGAGCACGAACAACAACAATCCATACTACTCCCGCACCGACACCAACAAGCTGCGGGTGTCAAACAGCGAATGGCGCAAGATCCTCTCTGCCGGCGTATACAGCATAGCCCGCGAAAAAGGCACCGAATATGCCTTCTCCGGAAAATACTGGAAAACCGATGTGAAGGGAATGTACTACTGTGCGGTATGTGGCAATCCATTGTTCAGGTCGGGGGCCAAGTTTGCCAGCTCATGTGGCTGGCCCAGCTTCTTCGAGGCCATCCGCCCCAATAGTGTCATCTACCTGCCCGACGACTCTCATGGCATGGAACGAATCGAAGTCCAGTGCGGACGGTGCGAATCTCATCTCGGCCACATATTCGACGACGGGCCACCACCCACCAGCAAGCGCTTCTGCATGAACTCAGCCGTCCTCGACTTCGAACCTGACTCAAAATAACCAAACAAAAACAGGAAGCCCGCTCCGGACTTCCTGTTTCCATTTTTATCAATATCGTATCTGCTACCAGTAACCGCCGTTGTGGTTGCGCGGACGGGCTCCATGACTGTGCCAGAAATGGTAGCGTTGTTTCGATTTTACATACTTATTGCTCTTATACACCTTGCCCCGGTATATTGTACGACCGCAGCCCGATGCTATGATCAACACCGCTAATGCTGCCAATAAAACGATCCTGTTTTTCATACTTATGCTATGCAAAATACTTTATTATTTAATATTCAGGTAGTGTCTTGCCGTTTTTCTTTTAGATCCGGCTCTGTTTCCATTCCTGGCGCAGCAATCCCGTCACTACCACATCTTCAGCCATGCCATTGCGCATAGCGCTTTGTCTTATCAGTCCCTCCGTCACAAACCCCAGCCGCTGAGCAACCGCTCCGCTGCGCTTATTGGCCGCTACAAAGTGTATCTCTAACTTGTTCAACCCCACCGCCGAAAACAAATATCCTATAAACCCCTCCAGCGACCGGGTAACAATGCCTCGCCCTTCATGGTTCTTGCTTATCCAGTAACCTACCTGTGCCCGTTTTGTATCATGCTGCCACTCGTGCATGCCCACACCGCCCACCAACTCATCATCATAAAACACACCCATCACCAGCGATTGCTGGTCGTGCAACTCTTGCATAGATCTCTGAATAAACTCCATCGAGTGTTCGGGCCGTGTGGTTGCCGCCACCCAAGGTAGCCACTTGCCCAGGTGTTGGCGCGAATGGTCCACTGCTGCGAAAAGCGCTTCAAAATCCGCCACCTCATACGGCCGCAGTATCAGATGTTCATCAATAGCGATCATTAACGGGGATATAGGATGTTAAATGTCTTTGTTACCGTACATCTTCTCCCACAACTCCGGTATGCGTTTGATCCATGCCAGCTCTTTCATCTTGGGCCGCGCCTCTCCCACCGGAGAACCGAAGTAAGACCTTCCTCCCTCTATGCTTGCCGGAACACCACTCTGCGCCATCACCACAGCGCCCTTGCCCACTACCAGATCCTTGCTCACACCTACCTGCCCCCACAGTATCACTTCATCTTCTATTATGGCCTTACCACCTATGCCCACCTGTGCGGCAAACAGACAGTTCTTACCTATCACCGCGCCATGCCCCACATGGATGTGATTATCCAGCTTGGTGCCGGCGCCTATTATTGTATCACCGCTCACACCCTTGTCTATGGTGCAGCCTGCGCCTATCTCCACATTATCGTGTATGATGACCCTTCCGCAACTCTCCATTTTATCATACTGCATCTCCCTGTCCTTCCTGCGCTTGAAGTAGAACGCGTCAGCACCTAACACGGTTCCTGCGTGAATGATAACATTATCACCTATCACCGTATGGTCATAGATCGTCACATTCGGATGTATCAGACAATTGCAGCCGATACGCACGTTATTGCCAACAAACACACCCGGCTGCAGATGCGTTCCTTCACCTATCACAGCCGTATCACTTATCATCTTATTGGCCGGCTCAAACGGACGGAAATGCTTAACCAGCTTCACATAGGCGCTGAAGGGATCTGCCGTTACCAGCAGCGTCTTCCCCTCAGGGCATTCAACCTCTTTGTTAATGATAATGATGGTTGCCGCCGAGTTCAGACAGGCGTTATAATATTTCTCAAAGTCTACGAACGAAATATCTCCGGTCGTCACCTTATGTATCTCGTTGATGCCGGTAGCCATCTGGGTAGCATTTCCCACCAACTTAGCTCCCGTAAATTCAGCTACCCACTGCACGGGCACACCTTGTTCAAACTTCATATTCCTGGTTTATAAAATTGAGTTCAATTGAATTTCTTTACTGTTACTTCACCTGCTGCATCTCCACAAGACGTTTGTAGATACCACCTGCCTCCAGAAGATTGTAATGCGTACCCCGCTCCACTATTCTGCCCTTCTCCATCACTATGATCTCATCAGCATGCTGCACGGTAGATAAGCGGTGCGCTATCACTACACAGGTCCTGTTCTTCATCAGAGTATTGATGGCATCTTGCACAATACGTTCACTCTCCGTATCCAATGAAGAAGTGGCCTCATCCAGTATCAGGATGGGAGGGTTCTTCAACACAGCACGCGCAATCGTTATCCTCTGGCGTTCACCTCCGCTCAGCCTTGCACCACGGTCTCCGGCATAGGTCTGGTATCCCTCCGGCTTTTGCTGAATGAATTTGTCTGCATGGGCTATGCGGGCAGCTTCTTCCACTCGTTCCTGTGTGGCACCGCCGGTACCCAGTGTGATGTTGTTATACAGCGTATCGTTGAACAATATCGGATCCTGGCTCACCACACCCGTCAGCCTGCGCAGGTCCTCAATCTTGCACTGCTTCACATTCACACCGTCTATCAGTATCTCTCCACCGCTCACATCATGAAAGCGCGGTATCAGGTCCACCAGCGTCGACTTGCCGGCCCCAGATGCACCCACAAGCGCCACGGTCTTTCCCTTGGGTATCGTTAGGTCTATGCCGTCAAGTACCTTACGTTCGCCATAAGAAAAGCTCACATTCCTGAAGGTGATCTCTCGCTCAAACGATAGTATCTGCCTGGCGTCAGGCGCATCGGTGATGGCGTTTTCCACTGCCAGCAGCCCTTCTATCCTGTCAAGTGCCGCTGTGCCTTTCTGCACGTTAGAGAATGCAGAAGAAAGGTTCTTGAACGGCGCTATGATCATCCAGAACATACCAATGTAGGTAATAAATGCAGGCCCCGAAAACCCTGTGCCCGAGAACACAATACGGCCCCCAAACCACAATATAATGCTCGCTACTATTATGCCCATGGTCTCCGATAGCGGTGAAGCCAGTTCACGACGGGCAGCTATCTGGTTCCGGGTGCGGAACAGATTATTGTTCAGCTTCATGAACTTCAGCTTCTGATGCGTTTCTGCACCAAATGCCTTCAGCACACGCATACCCACCAGCGATTCATCTATCACCTCCATAATAGAACTGAGGTGCTGTTGCGCCTCATTCGACGACTTGCGCAGCGACTTACTGATACGGCCTATTATCAATCCCGCCACCGGCAGGAATACAAACAGGAACAACGTTAGCTGATAATTCGTCACCAGCATCATGGTGATGTAAACGATAATAGTCAGCGGCTCTCTGATGAACACCTCCAGCACACTCATAATAGAGAGCTCCACTTCGTTGATGTCGTTCGTCATCTTCGAAATAAGGTCGCCCTTGCGCTCCTCTGTAAAAAACCCTATCGGCAGCGAAAGTGTCTTGGTGAAAAGATCATTGCGCAGGCGTCGCAGAACGGCATTCCGCAGCGGGTTCAGAATATACACTGCTATATACAGGAACAGGTTCTTCAGCACAGTAAAGACCACCACCGCGATACACACATACGCGAGAGCCGTCATCTTGTCTTGGTGCATCACTATGTTATTGATGTAAGCGGTCACCTGCTGCTGCACCCCTGTCGATGCTCCCGGCTTCACATTCGGTACACTGGCGTTGAAAAGCACCTGCAATACCGGGCCTATCATAATGATAGTGAGCAGACCAAAAAGAATGCCCAGCAGGTTTGCCGCGAAGTACAGTAATATCTTACCCTTATACTCTGAGAGATATTGAAGAAGCCTTGATATTTTTTTCATGTATTACGCGGCAAAATTACAGTTAATCGGCATAGCTGCGCTGTGTATTTGCAAACTGCACACATACTTCCCCACACCATTTCAGATCGGGAATGCCCCTATTCGGCTCACATTTCCCATTTTCATGAGCCGAATAACCCGTTTATTCGGCTCAGACCACCTAACTCTTTGCTCCCTTCAGCGCCAGCCACACACGTTTAAAGTAGTCTTTGGCACGCTTCAGGAAGGGGATATTGTTGTCCATGCCATTGCCGCCCATATTCAGGGTATACTTCATGAACGTGGAGTTGGACATTCCCCATTTAAAAAGGAAAGTAACTGCGCCATTGTTTCGCTTCACCCTGCTGGTGGTCTTCGACATAAAGTGATATGCCCTTGCTTTCGACACCCCCTTAAAGGTGCGCACACCATAGTGCCACAGCTTCATCATAAAGTCCGGGTCCGAATACATACCCGGGCTGAATTCCACACTCAACCCGCCCACGGCACACCATAGCTGCCTCGGCAATACCATCGGGTACCAGTTCGACCCCTGCCAGTCGGCAAATGGTATCTTGTCAAACTCTCGCAGCAACTTCTCCTCGTCAAAGTTCGTTTGGTCAGAGCCGAAGTTATATGGAGCGATCACACAGGTATTCTTGGTCACATCGCGCTCTATAAGCGTACCCGATACACACCACTTGATCCCCCGCTGCTTTTGCACCTCTTCATACAGGTACTTATCCCAGCCGGGGCAGAAGTAGTTGTCGTCGTCCGATAGCACCAGGTAGTCGCAGGTGGCCAGCGACGACGGCAGATTGAATCCGTAACATACCCCCACATTGCCCTCAGAATGGGTATGAAGGATGTTATTTGCCCTTACCCACTCCAGCGTGCCGTCGGTTCCTTCGTTCACATGAACGATTACCTCATGCGGGTAAACCGAGTTTTTCCGGATGCTTCCGAGGGTGATTTTCAGTATTTCCAGATTATTCCAAGAAGGAATCAGTATACTGAATAGGGGTAAACCGGTGGTTGGTGCGTTCATTTAACAAATGGTTTCTCTTAACAGATGGCAAAAGTCATAAATTTGCCGTTACTAAAAAACGATATTAGTTTTTTCATGAACAAAAATAACCCGGCCAACGATCTGCCACTTATGGCCACCGGTGACGGCATCGTGC
Source organism: Flavipsychrobacter sp. (assembly GCA_044348585.1). GTDB lineage: Bacteria > Bacteroidota > Bacteroidia > Chitinophagales > Chitinophagaceae > Nemorincola. The sequence goes on along the minus strand of JBIKSN010000181.1, from coordinate 790 downwards.
TTTTTCACCCGCACATGCCCCGTAATGCCAAACAATACGTTTGCGACGTGCTCGACACCCGTTGGATCGGTCAGGGCCCACGTGTGGAACAATTTGAGAACGAATTCGCGCAACAGTTCGGCGGCGGTTGTGCGCCGTTGGCGGTAGGCTCCGGCACCGATGCCCTCCATCTGGCCTACCTTCTGGCCGATGTGAAGGAAGATGACGAGGTCATTGCGCCTGTCTTTACCTGCACCGCTACCAACATCCCATTCCTCTACATGGGCGCGAAGATCCGCTTTGCCGATGTCGAGAAAGACACCCTCAACATTGATACCGACCACGTAAGGTCACTCATCACACCCAAGACAAAGGCTATAGTGTGCGTGCATTATGGTGGCCTGCCCTGCAACATGGACGAGCTGCACCAGATGGGCCGCGAACACGGTATTCAGATCGTTGAAGATGCCGCCCATGCGCTGGGTGCCACCTACAAGGGCAAAAAAGTAGGCGAGATGTCCGACTTCACCATGTTCTCTTTCCAGGCCATCAAGCACATCACTACGGCCGATGGGGGCATGCTCCTCATAAAAGACCGCGAGCTGCTGGAGAAAGCAAAACGCCTCCGTTGGTTCGGTATAGACCGCTCTGCCAAACAAATGGGCATCTGGGAGAACGACATCCGCGAAATAGGGTACAAATACCAGATGAACGATGTTTCCGCAGCCATGGGGATTGCCGCGCTCGAGGAGTTTGAAGAGACCCTCGCCCTGCGCAAACGACTGCTGCAACGCTACTTCGATAACCTGAA
>JBIKSN010000180.1:0-6571 GCA_044348585.1 Flavipsychrobacter sp. | reverse complement strand
GTTACATCAAAGTAGCGGGTGTTGTTTTCAGTGTCAGACAACGTTATGTCAGTGTAAGTCGTTGTTTTGCCTGATGATATCAGCTTTTTGTCGGTTTCGTGTATCTGTCCCGAGTCTCGTATTTTGTTACGTATTTTATCCCAGCCCGCATTTTGTAATTGCTGCAACGTCGAGAATCCATGTAGAGAGAGGTAAAATCTGTTGGCATATAGGAACTTGTTGTCTACGTTCTTAATAAACATGCCTATGGGCAACATGTCTAAAGCTTCGAGCAAATTGGCCCTGGTTTGAGACAATTGCTGGTTGCGGGTGTCAAGATCTCTGAAAATGGCATGTGCGTCCTGTTCGGACACCCTTATTTCGTCATAGATCAGTTTGGATTCTGTAATATCTATGACCGTACCCGTCCGCACTATGCGCCCATCTTCCAGGTACCGGGGGCTACTGTTTGCCTGCACCCAGCGAAGCCGACCATCATCATGCAACACCCTGAACGGTACGGAAATGGCAATGCCATTTTTGTTGGAGTGTGCGACTGCTTCTTTATAGTGATGAATATCATCGGGGTGTATATTTTTCAGTACCGCTCCGCCCAGTTTGTATGCATCTTCGGCGCTAAAGCCCCAGATGTCTTTTGCATTTTCACTTACATAGGTGAACCTGATATTGCCATCCGTTTCAGAGATGTACTGGAAAACAATACCCGGCAATTCAGATACGATCTCCGCGATCTCGCGGGGACGTTTTGTATTGCTGTAAAATTGTATGTTTTTTTTGTTGAGCAATTTGACAAAACTATGAACGCAGTGGTAGTATGTAGCTACTATTATTAGTTGTTTTGCGTATTGTAGTGCGCTTTTTACTTTTTTTACTATTGGAAGTAGTAGTGTGATTTAGTGGGTGGCTCCACGATCATTTATCAGGCGACTCTTATTCTTAGTGGTTCAGTTTCTCATTTTTTTGGTCTTTTTAGCTATTGCGCACGTTTTTATTGATAGTCAATGGGTATGTGGGAAGTTCTGTTGTGCACTGCGCAGTTTTACTTCCCAAAAACTGCGCAAAAACTGCGCACTTGCTTCCCACTTCCTTCTCATCTGCTTCTCTGAATTGTCCTGAAATAGGTTTACACCGTTGTCAGATAGTCCTGTTTTTTGTTTACTACCAAGCATTTTGTTCTGTTTTCACTATAGGCTATTCAAGTTACAACCGCGAATGATAGCAGGCAAAAGAAAGATCTATGATAGAGCGATTTTGGTAGTATGGTAGAAAGTTGTGTGCTTCTTTCCCCTCCGCTCTTGTTCTTTTCTTTTCTACAGCGAAAAGAAAAGAACCAAAAGAAAGCGCCTCCTTTTGCCCCATCGCTCCGCGAGGCAAAAGGTTAGCTCAACGCTGTTTCGCAGTTCGCTGTGCAGCTTCATGGCGCTGGCATCTTTCCTATCGTCTACCAGATGATTGGACTGTTTTGCTGCGTGTGACCATGCGGTACTACTAAGGGCATGGTAACCACATCTACGGAAATATGAAGGCGCCATCAGGGGCTGAGCGCATTTGCATTATTGGGTACTTTCAGGCAAGTGGGAATCTTTTCCGGTGCGTAGATTTTTTCTTTTTCTCACTTTTTCTCCTAACTGATTGATTGTCATTATAAAGGTCGGAGGCAGGTGTGCAATTTGCTTCCCAAAACCTGCGCACTACTTCCCAAAACCTGCGCACCGCTTCTCAGTGTGAGAAGTGAATCGTCCTGAAATAGGTTTATACCTTAGACTGATGATCCTGTAAAAAGTTTACATGCATAATGGATGATGCGGTATTTCTGATCTTATCTACAACAAATATCGCGTATCAGGCACAGGGTGACAATGTGACTTTTTATGATAGTGCGGTTTTGGGGGTATGGTATGCAGTTGGCGGTGTTCTGTAAGAAAGTACTTAATTTTCGTGAGCTAGAGAAACTAATATTCACCAACAGTATGTTTACGTTGCATCATACGGTATACGAGATATATATTAAAGTTGTTTAATTTTGTTGGGCGGTTTTCAGACAGCTTATAGAGCCTTTGTCAGGTACAATATAAATGTTATTGCGATCAGGAAGTTGAAACAAAGTGTGATCTTGTTATGGAGTCTGAAGTATACTTTAGATGTTTGGGAAGGGAAATTAGAAATGTAAGTCTTGTCGAAAATTCGGTAAAGGTTTACTTTTCTTAATTCTTTGAGCTTTTTAGACGGCCTTCGGTAGTAGGACAAGCATAATAGAATTGTGGTTAGATAAACCAAATTTTCAATGACGAGTATTATAGCGAGCCTGAAGATAGTGTCGTTTCTGATCTGTGAGCTTAAATTTTCTAGGTTGTGCATCTGATCTCGGTTATTGTGGCGATGTTGTGTTTATTCAAATAATCCAGGTCTAAGCTGTGCCCCTGATGGGTTTATTCTCCTCCCAAAGTCCGTCCATTGATGCAACATGGTCTCCGAAAATCAAGTTGCTCAGATCCTCATGAAGAAGCGGTTTTTCGAAGTAGCCCGATATCAATTGGTTTGAATAAGCCCGCAGTTTGTCCGACGTGCTAATAGAGGAAGATATTAAATAAATGCGCGTCGTAGCAGGCAGTTCTTTATTCGTTTTTTCTGCAATTGCGTCCAGGACTTCCCATCCGTTCATGTCGGGAATGTTTATGTCGAGAAAAGCTATAGTTCGTTTTTTGTCGTCGGACAATAGAGAAATTATATCCGTTATTTCATTTGCCGGTTTGGAGAAACAGGAAACTGTTGCGGTTCTGTCTATAGACCTCAACATCATAGCGCTGAGCATTGATATTACAGGATCATCGTCTATGACTAACAATTGTAGATCGCGTTTGGGTATCTGTGTCATCGTAGGTCGTTTAACAATAACGTAATAGCTGTGCCTTTGCCCGGGCTCGAATTAATGTCGGCTACTGCACGGAGTAAATTCGCTTGTTTTTTCCTTGCATGCGTTTCATAGGTGTTTTCGGAACTCCGGCTGTAATACATTTCGTATAATTCCATCGCGAGGTTTCCATAAGTATTCATATCAATTCCTGCGCCGTTGTCGCGTACGGTTACGGTAATTCCTTCAGGAGTTCTTTCGCTTTTTATGCCTATAGTGATTTTTGTGTTTTTCCTTTTCTGGCGAACTGAGGCGGACAGGATATGATAGAAAAGGTTGTACAAGTACTTTGGTATCGTATGGATTTCTGTTGCCTCTGAAAAATCAGATATTATGTCCACGCCATCCGGGCCGGCTTCTTTGTTCAGGGGAATTCGCAGGTCATCAATCAGTTCTGTAAATTTTATGATACTGATCGGCTGCTCATTGGCCGCAGACAGCGCGTCATTGAGGTCGCGTATCACGTTGTCAATTTTTCGGGTTGCATCAGTGAGTCCTTCTAATAAAATACGACTGTTGTCATTTTCCGCATCCAAATTGTTTGCCATCCAGTTGGTCACACTCATGATGGTGGCGACAGGCGCCCGAAGTTGGTGAGATACGATCTGGGAGAATCGCTCAAGTTTTGCATTGCGCTCCGAGAGGTCAGCAATGTATTTTCTACGCTCAGTTTCTGCCGTTTTGAAGCCGGTGGTTTCAAAAATAATGCCGAGAATTTCTTCCTCTTTGCCTTCCGTTAGCTGAAACAGGCACTTTGTAACGTCAAAGAAACGTGTATTCCCGTCTTTGGCTCTCACCGCAATATCATTGAAATTAACTGATTGTCTTGAGGAAATTACCACCGAGTCAGATTCAGATATACAGTTCCAATCTGGTACTTTAGCTTGCAACTGAAAGATGTCGGCCTGTTGCAGTTCATGCAGGGAGTCGAAGCCCCAAATTGAACAATAAAATTTGTTGGCGTAAATGAATTTTTCAGAAGGTGTTTTGATAAATACACCAACGGGTAAAGTGTCGAGAATTTCTAAGAGATTTGCTTTTGATCTGGCAAGTTGCTGGTTGCGCGTGTCCAGGTCTTGAAAAATGTTTTTTACATCGTCGACAGAAGCTGTTGCGTCTTCATAAAGGAGCTTGGATTCGGTAATGTCAATTAAAATGCCTGTTCTAATTATGCTCCCATCCGTCAAATAGCTAGGTGAACTACTCGCCTGAAGCCACCGCATCTTTCCTGATGGCGTGATGACCCTGAAAGGGAAAGAAATGTTGGTGCCATCTCTGTTTGATCGTTCGACAGCTGATAAGTAACGATCCCGATCTTCAGGGTGAATATTGTTAAAGATTGCTGCGCCGGACCGGTAAGCTTCGCTTACGTCAATTCCCCAGATCTCCAGCACACTTTCACTCAAATACTTGAACTTCGTATCTCCGTTTGTATCAATGATATATTGGTATATCATGCCGGGTAGTTTGGCAACAATATCATTGATGTTGTTTTTTTGGGTGTGTTCAGAAGATGTCTCTTTTAACGTTGTAACTGACATAGTTTCAAAACTATTTATCGTGTAGCATTTTCTGCGCTACGATAGTTAGTTGGTTTTTTTCGGATAACATATTAAATCTTGGTTTTTTGTTAATTAAAAATGGACAATTAAAAGGCTTCACAAGCGCATTTTTTTCTTTCGTTTGCGTTTGATAATTAATGTATGTAAAGTAAATGGGTTGTCAGAGACGGCGGCTATGTCCACCTTGCTTTAATTAAAAAACTCAGCATACCTTTTTTTTAGTCAATGTAACTGGGTTGGGCCTGATTATCGATAGCGGTTTTGTTCTCAAAAAATAAGCAGGGTTTAAGTGAGAGGGAAATAATCTGACTTTTTATGATAGTGCGATTTTTGAGGTATGGTATGCAGTATTCGTGAAACGAGGGACATTGATTTACAAGGAGTGTTGCCGGCAAATACCTGGCACACATTTTGCCATACCGATTCATATCTCCATCGCGTTATGAAAAAGATATCAGTTCTATTGTTGCTTCCCCTGTTGATGTGGATGGGTTGCCTGCCCGACAAACAACAGATACCTGCATCGGTGACGGCCATCAATGCGGAAGGCTCGCAGGTAGTTGGCTATAAGACGTGCTTCAAGGCAACCACCACGGGTGCTGCGGCTTATTTATGGGAATTTGGCGATGGAACCCTATCATCGCAGCCCGAGCCTTGCCATGTTTATTCAACTGCAGGGACTTTTACCGTTCGCCTTATGCTGAATAATGATGCTTCTGTTTCGTTGATGAAATCGGTAGTGGTCAGTAGCGCACCGACCAACATGGAAATGAAAGATGGTGCGCTGAACTGGCAATTGTGGGAAAGAATTGAAGTCAGTTCGGGCGGCCCGACTACGCCGGTGATGCGCCCCGATACTGTAATGACGGTTTATTTTCCCGACCAGGTGACAGCAATAGTGGCCGGAAAATTACTTCGTTATTTACCGGAGGGCCTGCAAAATGACAGCGTGCGAACGTTTTATACGGAGGAGAATAACAAACATGGGCATGTAAACACATATACGGCGATTTACCGGAGTCATGTGACCGGCGATACAATATTGTATAAGGTGCGCGAAGTTGTAGATTCAGGTAAGACAATCGTTTATGACTTTGCCACCCCTTAGTCTGTTTATTCAGAGAGCTTAAGGTATATGAGCGCCACGGCGGCCACCGTCATTATAATGAGCGCCGCAAACCCCAGAATGTTGGTGCCGCGTTTGTTGGTGAACTCGCCCATGATGCGCTTGTTGTTGGAAATATGCAGAATGATGGCAATAAGGACCGGGGCGGTAATGCCATATAATATAGCGGTGTAAATGAGTGCTTTGATGGGTGAGATGCCCACATAGTTGAGCGCAAGACCCAGTAGCAGCGATAGGGCAATGATGACATAGAATCCTTTGGCCTGACTGAACTTCTTGTCGAGGCCCTGTTCCCAACCAAAAGTTTCGGTATATATATAAGATAATGATCCGCTGAGGACGGGAATTGCAATAAGCCCTGTGCCTATGACGCCAACCGCAAAAAGGAGGTAGGCGAGATTGCCGGCCAGCGGTTTAAGCGCAGTTGCTGCCTGCTCCACTGTATCTATATTGTGCACGCCACCATTGAAAAGTACTGTACCGGTGGTGAGGATGATGAAGTACATGACCATGCCCGAAAAGCCCATGCCAAAATCAACATCCTGTTCCATGTCGCCTATAAGTCGTTTGTCGACGATTATGTGCTTTTTGTGCTTGCGCATTTCCTCTACTTCAACGGATGCCTGCCAGAAAAACAGGTATGGAGAAATGGTGGTGCCAAGGATGCCTACGAGTATGGCAACAAAATCTTTGTTGAAGGAGATGGTGGGGATAAATGTTGCTTTGACAATGGCGCCCAGATCCTGGTGTGACAGGAAGGGCACAATGAAGTAGACCAGCATAACAATGCATAGAAACTTAAGTATGGCGGCGATGCGTGCATAGGGCAGGTAAATGATGAGCCCGAGCAGCAATATAGTGAAGAAGACGCTGAAGAATGACGCATGGATAGCGGGGAACAGCAGATTGCCTACGGCACCCATGCCGGCGATATCGGCCCCTATGTTCATGATAATGGCCGGCGTGCTGAAC
>JBIKSN010000014.1:0-23882 GCA_044348585.1 Flavipsychrobacter sp. | reverse complement strand
GCTGAAGAGCAGGGTAAGATAAGGACGAGGACGGCTGAGGATTTTCATGATGAGATCGGTAATAAGCTCACGAGGATCAATGTTCTGACGAGTGTGTTGAAGACGAAGTTGCCACTGACACCTGAGAGTACGCGCATACTGGGACAGATCGAGGACAATACCTCGCAGTTATATAGCGGTACGAGAGACATTCTGTGGTCGTTGAAGCCATCGAACGATGTGCTTTATGAGATACTATACCGGATACGCGATTTCGGGAACGAGTTGTTTCAGGATACTGACGTACGTTTTGTTTTTTCAGCCGATGATAGCAAATGGCGGCAATACAGGCTGGATATGGAGATGAGTCGGAATCTGATCATGATCTTCAAAGAGGCGCTGAACAACGCCCTGAAATATGCTCAGGCACAGCAGGTGTTGATGGAAGTGACGTGGAAGACGAAGAACACACTGCAGATAGTGCTGAAAGATGACGGAACCGGATTTGATGTGCATGTGGCCCGTAAGGGAAACGGCCTCGCCAATATGCAAACACGGGCAGGAAGACTGAAAGGAAAACTCTATATAGACTCGCGGCCCGGTAAGGGAACAATCATTACTCTGACCTTCAAAATACCTCAAAACAGGTGAGTCGCAAGGTCTTAAATTGTTGGAAATTTGCATAAATAATCAGCTATGAAAAGAGATCTGGACATAAAGGTGGCGATCATAGAAGATGACGAAACGATAAGGGAAGGATATGCATTTCTGATAGGTAACACCACCGGTTACAAGATATGCGGTACCTATCCGTCTTATGAAGAAGCCGCTAAACATATTGCGCAGGACGACCCTGACGTGATATTGCTGGATGTGGAGTTGCCCGGTATATCCGGTATTGACGCTTTGCCGAAACTAAAGAAGACATTGCCTGATGCGCACATCCTGATCCTGACGGTGTATGAACAGGAGTTGCTGATATTCCGCGCGTTGGGGAATGGTGCGGCAGGTTACCTTACCAAGAACACACCACCGGAGAAGATCGTATCGGCGATCCATGAGGTGATGGAGGGTGGTGGCCCTATGAGTGCTAACATCGCACGGATGGTTATCTCTTCATTCAAAAGAAATGACGCTTCGCCATTGACGCGCAGAGAGACGGAGATACTGGAGCAAATAGCTACCGGCAAGAGCCGTAAGCGAATAGCCGATGAGCTTTACATAGATCTGGAGACGGTGAAGTCGCATATAAAGAACATATACCACAAGCTTGATGTGCATTCGAAAGCGGATGCAATTAAGGCCGCGCGAGATAACAAATTTATCTGAGTGACGGATCAGAAAAAGCGAGGGCTGCCTACCGGCAGCCCTCGCTTTTTATATTTACATAACGACACTGTTATTCAGAACGCTTGACGAGCTTTTCTGTTTTCAGAAGGTTGTTTGACGCGTCGAACACTGATATCATGTACAGTCCATCGGCAAGATGAGCGACATTGATCTCTTTAGCGTCAGGCATGTTGATAAGCACTTTGCCGTCAACACCTGTAACCACTACCCTCGTAGCAACCGGGCACGCGATGTGCACTGTCTGGTTGGCCGGGTTAGGGAAAATTCTGACATCGATGCTGTTTACATTTTCAACGCTTGTAGGTCCGCCACCTAAAACATAGGCTGCACTTACCGCCTGACATCCGTTGGTATCGGTAACGGCAACTTTGTAGCTGCCTCCACCGGTTGATGGTGTCATGTAAGAAGTGGCACCCGGGATAGCAACCAGGTTTTTGTACCATTGGTAGGTAACGTAATAGTTGCCTGTTTTCAATGCGCTTCCTGTGAACGAGATCGGCGGATCAGGCAAAGGAACCTGAGATACCGCTATCGGGCCTGTAGATGCGGTGCAACTTGCCGGAACAGAGATGGTACATGAGTAGTTGCCAGGAGTTGTAGCGTTGTAAGTAGGATTGGTAGCACCTACTATAGCGCTTGTGTTGAAGTACCACTGATAGCTGATCGCATATCCGAGGGATGATGCTGAAGTAGACAACAGAGAACTTCCTCCCCAACAGAACTTAGCAGGCGTGAGCGCAACTATAGTTGGCGAAGCAACCACATTCACTGTAGTGTCGGCCATGGTCATAGCAGTGCAACCTGTAGTTGTGTTGGTAACGCGCACCCTGTATCCGCCGGTTGCGCTTGCGATGTATGCCGCATTGGTTGCACCCGCAATGACAGTGCCGTTGCGGTACCACTGGTAGGTGAAGCCCGGAGCAGCTGCGAGCGCAACAACACCGCCTGAACAGAACAGAGTAGGTCCGCCGGGGGTGATCGCTGCATTTGGCAGGGCATTTACTACGACATTGACGATTGCAGTGGTTGTGGCACAGCCGGTTGGTCCGGTAATAACTACATGGTAGCCTTCCGCCGTTGACGTTGTGTAGGATGATGTAGTTGCGCCGGCGATAGGACCCGCAGTGTTGTGCCACTGGTATGTATAGCCTGTGCCTGTAGCTGCAGACAGTGTCACGCTTGCACCTGTACAGAATGTGAGCGGACCTGATGCCGCAACAACATTAGACGGAGCAGGAACGATAGTAATTGTTGTAGGTGCTGAAGTGGCGAAGCAGCCTGCACCATTGGTGATGCGCACCGTGTAGTTGCCGCTTGTGAGCGCAGTATAGGTGCTTGCGGTAGCGCCTGCTATTGCACTTCCTGCCAGTTCCCACTGATAAGAAAGACCCACGCCGGTATTGGCATTGAGCGCAACGCCCGTACCTGAGCAGCCTGTAGTGGAGCCGCCCGGAACCGTGATAGTTGCTGTTGCAGGAACTACAGATACGTTCTGGATAGGCGACAGTGTAGAACAACCTGCCGCTACACTTACACGTACCTGGTAGGTGCCGCCTGTGCCGGTGGTATATGTAGGGGTAGTGATGCCCGGAATGAGCACGCCACCATTGTACCACTGGTAGGTAGCGCCCGCTGCCGCGCTGGATGTGAGTGTAACAAAATCACCCGGACAAAGTATGGTATCACCAATTGGTGATATCAGCGCTACAGGAGCAGCGATAACCGTAACATCGGTAGTGCGGATACAGCCTGTGCTGAGTGTATAAGTAATAGTGGTAGTGCCACCTGAGATACCTGTGAGCGCGCCTGTGCCCGCTACGATAGTGCCAACTGCAGTGTTACTGCTGCTCCATGTGCCACCCGCGTCAGAGTTGGTTAAAGTGACCGTTGATGCAGGACAGATAGTAGTAGAACCACCGATAGTACCAGGGAGCGGGTTAACTGTAAGTACCCTTGTGCGTACACAGCCGTTTGAAGGGTGTGTGTAAGAGATAGTTGTGATACCCACTGCTACAGACGAGACAAGTCCGGTGCCTGCACCTGCAGTTGCAACAGCTGTGTTGCTGCTGGCCCATGTGCCCGCGCCCGGAGTAGATGCGAAGGTTACGGTGTTGCCGATACAAAGCGCATTGGTAGTAGGTGTGAAGGCAGTTGGAGTCGCATTTACCGTCATCTGGTAGGTGCGGAAGCAACCTGTAGACAGTGTGTAAGTAATAGTAACGGTGTTTGCAGCGATGCCGCCCACAACGCCACCACCGGCACTTACTGTACCAACGGCTGCATTGCTGCTGGTCCATGTGCCACCCGGTGTAGTAGAGTTGAGTGTTGTTGTTGCACCTGTACAAACAGTGTTACTGCCGGTAATGGCGGCCGGCAACGCATTTACTGTTACAACTGCTGTGCGTGTACAGCCATTGGTGCCGAAGCAAGTGATGGTAGCAGTACCGGCCGCAACACCGGTAACGGTGCCTGATGACGAGCCAATGGTTGCAACAGCAGTGTTGCTGCTGCTCCATGTGGCACCAAGGCTGGTAGTACTTAATGTGGTTGTAGATCCGGCACATATACTTAACGTACCGGCGATGGCATTAGGTGCAGGTTGCACTGTTACGACAACGGTAGTGAAACATGCTGATGCTGGCAGTGTATATGTGATTGTAGTTGTTCCGCCTGCAAGGCCTACACCGGTAACAATGCCCGAAGAAGATCCTACGGTAGCGACCGCAGGTGAGCTGCTGGTCCAAGTGCCGCCCGGAGTGGTGTGGCTGAGTGCTGATGTGACACCGGGGCAAACAACGGTAACGCCTGAAATGGCGGCCGGAGTTGGATTAACTGTCATCACTTCGGTGCGGAAGCAACCGGTTACCGGCAGCACATAAGATATGTTAACGGTTCCGACTGAAACACCTGTAAATGTGCCGGCGGGTGCCATTGATACAATTCCGGCAGGTGCAAAGCTCCATGCGCCGCCTGCGGGTGTCGTGGTTAGTGTTGTAGCATTGCCAACACATGTAACCAGCGAACCCGTGAACGCAGCAGGGGTTTCATTGACTGTAACTGTTGTTACAAAACTACAACCTGTTACAGGCATAGTGTAGGTTACGTTCGCAATACCAATGCCTACAGGAGTTATCACACCTGAGCCCGAACCGATCGTGAATACAGCAAGGTCGGAACTACTCCATGTACCGGTACCTGAGGGAGGTGTGGTGTTTGACAGAGTAGTTGAAGACCCCATGCAAACTTGCGGTGTTCCTGTGGTTGCAACCATAGGATTGACAGTTACTACAGCAGCAGAGAAACAACCGCTACCCAAAACGTAAGAAATAGTTGCTGTTCCCGGTGCAACTGCGCTGTATGTACCTGAAGATACACCAATAGTTGCGACAGAAACATCACTGCTTGACCAGGTGCCGCCGATAGTAGCGCACGCCAGTGTGTTTGACGGAGCAAGCATACAAATATCGAAGTCTCCCGTGATAGGGGCAACGCCGCCGGTTACGTTAATAGTTGTTGTTCGGAAGCAACCGGTAGGTAGTATATATCTCACCACTGTAGTGCCTGGGGATATGCCGGTAAAAACACCGGTAACACTATCGATGGTGCCTACTGCCGGAGTGGCACTGCTCCATGTGCCGCCTGCAGTTGTGTTGGTGAGTGAAAGCGTGCCTGAAACACAAATGGAGGTGCCGCCGGCTATAGGTGCAGGCAGCGGGTTAACTGTAAATGCGATGACGCGGAAACAGCCGGATGGCAATGTGTAGGTGATGGTTGTTGTGCCACCTGTAAGGCCGGATACAAGACCGGTTGTTAATCCGATAGAAGCGATGCCCGGGAAGCCGCTGTTCCAGGTTCCACCGGCAGGTGATGAAGTGAGCGAAACTGTGCTGCCCTGACAAACGTTAGAGGGGCCGGTAATACTGCCCGGTATCGCAGTCACTGTGACCACAGCCGTGGCTACACATCCGGAAGGCAGTGTGTAACTGATGGTTGCTGTACCGACAATAAAGCCATTGATGAAGCCAGGGGTGGCGGCAGCGTCTGCTATTACCGGGTCGCTACTGCTCCATGTTCCACCAGGTACAGGGTGGCTGAGGAAGGTGGAGAGACTTTCACAGATGGTGAGTGTACCTGTGATCGGTGCCACAGCGGTCACTGTAACGATGGCAGTGGCTATGCAACCGGACGCTGCGGTGTAAGTGATTCCTGCAGTGCCTGCAGAAACGCCCGTTACGATACCAGTGGTGCTACCTACTGTTGCGACAGCGGGAGAAGAACTGCTCCAGACGCCACCAAGAGTGTCATGCGCGAGGGTTGTAGTAGTTCCGGTGCAGATGGTCAATGTTCCTGTAATGGGTGCAGGCAACAGGCATGCTGGAGTCCAGCGGTAAACCTGATCGGCAGCCGGTGCTCCGAAGATCAGATCTTCGAAAGCAGGGAAGAGCAGCGGAGTAGGGCTGGGACCTTCATCAGAAAGTGTTTGCCAGTCGGAGATATTGTCGTTGGAGATACCAATTGTAGCATCGGTGAAGATCGCAGAGGAGGTGCCATAGTGGAAATCTATCCTGTTTGAAGTCTCGTATAGTTTTACCTGGAAATTGAGGGTTCCGAATCCGATTATTGATTCGAAGGCATTCCATTCAACCGTGAAGATCCTGTTTGGAGCGACACCTGTGGTCTGGTGGTAAACGCTACCTGCTGTCAGGCCTTCCATATCATCCCAGAAAGGCATGATCCAGCCGGGGCCGTCAATAAGGAAAGGCAGGTTGGTCCAGTCTATAGCCGGAGAGTTGGACAATGAGATCCAACCATTGGTACAGATGGATGTTGTGGTGTATGGCGTGCCACAGTAGTTGAACGTGAAACCGATCGGAACGGAAAGCTCCGTGACATCGTCATCGCTGAGGAGTGGTAGCATGGTGCCGGTGCCGGATATGCTGGAATATGGTGCCGTGAAGGCTGAGAATCCATAGGATGCGGCGGTTTGCGCCTGGATGTAGAAGCCTGCGCAGAGCAATGTCAATAGTAAGAAGATCTTTTTCATAAACATTTTTTTATCCGTAATTCGGAACGATCGGGTTTAACAAAATAAAACATACCCAAACCCGTTGTGAGCGGAATTGGGGAAAATGACATACAAATATATTGTATTGGATACTAAAATTAAGTATTTATTACGTTTTTATCAAAAATGGATCTGATGTATTTCCCGGTCAGTATCGGTGATATTAACACGGGAGTAATAATGCCCATTTTTATTTCAAGATCGCCTGTTTCAGTTTCCAGATAAGCGATTTATTTTTCATGAGTACGATATAGAGCGCACGGTCTCCACCAAAGTTCCTGAAGAACCTCTCGACACCTTCATCCATACTGCCTTCAAGGTCATAAACAGTGTTTCCGCGTTCTTTTGCGAGGCGCATAGTGTGCCATAGCAGCAGCGACATAGCGCGATAGCTGTTAGTTTCGGGATTTTGTGCTCCCATGAAATAATAGCTGGTTCGTTCGTCCCATATTGCCCATACAATGGCCTGTATCTTTTTGTCGGGCGTTTTGGCCACCCACAGTGCGGTCGATTTATTCTTTATCGCCGCATCCATTATCTTTTGCAGGTCGCGAAGCGAGTAAGGGAACGACTTGCCTTTTTTTGCAAGGGTGCTTTTCTGAAAGCGGTACAGATCTTTAAGGTGTTCGGGTGAGTTGGTGACCATGACCTCGCTTTCCGCAATGCGGATGTTGCGGCGCACCGCGTCTTTCATGTTGGTGAGCAGTGTTTCTTCGTCTTCATTGAGTTCGAGCAGGAAGGTCTGCTGTACCTGTGAGTGAAGTTTGTGCTGTTTGAAGATGCCCGCTTGTTTGAGACCCGGCTGCACGGACATATTCCAAACAGGTGCGTCGGGCAACTGTTTGATGAGATCAGAAATGGTCTCGTGTTCGTAACCGTCGTTATTGCTTTCTTTCAGGTCATGTGGGAAGAAGACCAACGGGCCCAGATAGGGTGTGAGCATGGGGGTGCGTAGTAGTGTTACACCCAGTTTTTTTTCAACGGGGTAGGGCCATGCGCCGGCAATGTGTTCGCCTTTTTTAGAAATGGCCACATCCCAGTTTTTGCACACTGTATCGAGCCACCAGGGCTGTGAGAAAACAGGAATGTCTTTGCGTTGACTACAGAGTTTCGTGTAAACTTCTTTATTGCTCATAGATGTGGATGTTTATGATTGATGCAGGAGCTTGTGGCATAGAAGCCGAGCAACTGCCCGGGGTAAATATTATTTGAACTGGAGCACCCGTGAGGGTTGTACGCGGCGAATATACAAAGTTGGCAGCCACATACAAAACAAGCACAATACCAGAGTGCCCGCGTCGACTGCAATGATCTCCCACCAAGAGAGTTTCACCGGTGCATAGCGCATATAATATGAGTTCTCGGGTAATTTTACCACTCCGTACCGGGTCTGTATCCAGTACATGCCCAGTGCCATTACATTGCCCATGAATATACCCGCGCCACCTACAATAGCAGCGATGCATAGGAAAATATTCCGGAGGCTGTCATAGGGCATTCCCATAGCCTTCAGTAGCCCGATCATCACCGACCGGTCTACGATAAGAATGATCAGGGCTGCTGCGAGGTTGATGATGGCAACAATGGTCATGATAACAATTAGCACCGCGCTATTGACCCCTTGTATCTGAAGCCAGTCGAAAATAAAGGTATAAGTTTCGGTAGTGGTGTAGACCGCCACCGGGGCTTCAATTATAGAATAGTATATGTATGAGGCTACGGTGTCTGCATTTTCGGGTGCATCGAGCACCAACTGATACCCATTAATACTATCTGCAGGCCAGCTATTGATGCGTTGGAGTAAGCGGATGTCACAGACAGCATAATATTTGTCCATATCCTCCATGCCGCTGTGGTAGAGGCCGGTAATGCGCATTTTGCGGATACGCGGACCGGACTGATCAATGAAGTTGACCAAGACCGAATCGCCGATATCAATGTTCAGCTTTTCGGCGGTGGTGCGGGACAGCAACATGTCGCGGGAGTAGGTGGAGTCAGCAAATGAAATAGGAGCACCGGAAGTAGTGATGGCATGGTCGAACCGATAAGTAGGATCGATACCCTTCATCTGCAGCCCTTCGAGCAATCCGTTTGCCTGAATAATGACCGGACGGATAACGTAGGGGTAGACTGCCTTTACGTGCTGCGCTTTCTTAAGGCTGCTGAAAAGCTGAGGTGTGGCGAGGATAGGTTCGTTGGAGCCGAAAGAGGTGGAGCCGGTCTCATTGAACTGACGAACCTGTACGTGCCCCATGAAGCTGAAGAGCTTTTCGGAAATCGCCTCGCGGAAGCCGGAGACCACCGCAAGCGCCATGATCATGACCGCCACGCTGAGCGCGGTGGCTAAAATGGCCAGCCTGATAATGAAAGTGGAAAAAGCCCCCTTCTGTTTTACCAGGTATCTGCGCGCTATGAAAAAAGGCAAATTCACCGAGACAAAAGTAGGTGATTTAGTTTTCAACGAAGGGTGGACATGATAGGCGACGAATATTTGTTGATTGGTGCAAATCAGTTTATTTTCGCACCTTGACCGGAGATATAATTACTTTCCCCTATATGCGCTATTGCCGGTCGTGTAGATAATTAAACTTTCAGAGATGCAACATGCTTATGTATTCCCCGGACAGGGTGCTCAGTTCCCAGGAATGGGCAAGAACTTATATGAAACCAACGAGGCTGCCAAAGACCTTTTTGAGCAAGCCAACGATATACTGGGATTTCGCATCACTGATGTGATGTTTGGCGGAACAGAAGATGAACTGAAGCAAACCAAGGTGACACAGCCTGCCATCTTTTTGCACTCAACCATATTGTTCCTTACTACTGCTGATCTGCAACCTGCAATGGTGGCGGGACATTCACTGGGCGAGTTCTCGGCGTTGATAGCAAATAAGGCCCTTTCGTTTGAAGACGGTCTTCGCCTTGTGGCCAAGCGCGCAGAAGCGATGCAGCGTGCGTGCGAGATAAACCCCTCGACTATGGCGGCAGTGCTGGGTATGGAAGACAGCCAGGTAGAAGAGATATGCGCTTCTATTACCAGTGAAGTAGTGGTGGCCGCTAATTACAACTGCCCTGGTCAGCTGGTGATCAGCGGTTCTATAGAGGGCGTGAATATTGCCTGCGAAAAGCTGAAGTCAGCAGGCGCTAAGAGGGCGCTGGTATTGCCTGTGGGTGGCGCGTTCCACTCTCCATTGATGGAGCCTGCCCGCAAGGAACTGGAGGCAGCGATAGCGGCAACCAACTTCAGCACGCCGACATGCCCTGTGTATCAGAACGTTGACGCGATGCCGTATAGCGACCCGGCAATGATCAAACAAAACCTGATCAACCAGCTTACAGCGCCTGTGCGCTGGACGCAGACAGTGAGGAAAATGATAGAAGATGGTGCTGGAAGGTTCACAGAGGTAGGACCTGGCAGTGTTCTGCAGGGGCTGGTGAAGAAGATAAACCGGGACGTGACCACTGAAGGCATTAATTAGTACTCCTGATCAGAAAACGGGGATGCATTAGTGATTATAGTCACAAATATGTTCCCAGGCCTGATAGAACTTTGCCCGGAAAATTTCCGGATATACGGACCAATAAATTCAGATAACAGAACAGACATATGCTCCCCGAATTCAACAATACCGAAATAGCATTCAAGTACAGAAGTAATAGTGAACTGAAGAAGGCGAAAATGTTGTTTTCTCTGATGTCGTCGCCCTCACTGACGTCGATGGGAATAAAGATGACGCAAATGGCACTATCGTGGCGCCTGCCGGTTAAGGGGCTTATCAAAAGCACATTGTTCAGCCAGTTCTGCGGTGGAGAGACCATGGACGAAGCAGGCAAGACCGCAGATATGTTGAGTAAATATGGCGTTGGTACTATACTTGACTATGGAGTGGAAGGTAAGGAGTCGGAGTCGGAGTTTGATAAGGCGGTTCCTGAGTTTATAAAGGCCATCAAGTATGCATCTTCTAACAAGAGCATACCTTTCGTGAGCGTGAAAGTGACCGGCTTTGCGCGGTTTGCATTGCTGGAAAAGCTACACTCAGGCGCTGCACTTACTGAAGCTGACAAGCAGGAAAAAGACCGTGTGCTGGGCAGGCTGGATAAAATATGTAATGCCGCGGCCGAGCATAATATCATGATGTTGGTGGACGCTGAGGAAAGCTGGATCCAGGGGCCGGTGGATGAGATGACCGATGTGATGATGGAGAAGTATAACAAGACCCGGGTAGTGGTATTTAATACGTTCCAGCTGTATCGTCACGACCGTCTGGTGTTCCTGCATCAGTCATACGAGCGTGCGCAGGCCAAGGGATATCTCCTTGGTGCCAAGCTGGTGCGCGGCGCATACATGGAGAAGGAGCGTAACCGCGCGGCAAACATGGGTTATCAGTCGCCTATACAACCTGATAAACAGTCGTGCGACAAAGATTATGACGCGGCTGTACTGTACTGTCTGGAGCGTTTGTCAGGGTTGGCGGTATTTATCGGAACACACAATGAAAATAGTTGTTTGAAGGCGGCCTCGTATATGGAATCACATGCAATTCCATCGAATACTGACAGGGTGTATTTCTCACAGTTGTTCGGTATGAGCGATAATATTTCGTTCAACCTCGCGAATTCGGGATACCATGTAGCCAAGTACCTGCCGTATGGGCCGGTTGGTGATGTAGTGCCCTACCTTATGCGCCGTGCACAGGAGAATACCTCTGTAGCCGGACAAACCGGTCGTGAGCTGTCGTTGATCAATCAGGAAGTGGCACGCAGGAAGCTATAGGGTATTTTACTGCAATACAATCAAGATCGCATACAGGAGCATCATGCCATCGGTCATGGCAACAAAGGCTTTATGGCCGGGATGACGTCTTGTGTAATCGGTTACCATTAGTGTAGCGGCAGACGTGGTGAGAGCGGCGATGAGTCGACCGGTGTCATGAAAGCGGAAATATTGCAGCGTGCTGAGGACAACGAACGCCAGCAATGAAAAATATACCAGCCGATATGCGTTTTGCACGCCCATGCGCATGGGCAGTGTCCTTATGTTACGCAGGCTGTCGGTTTCTATGTCGCGGATATCGAAAAGGATACACAGGGCGAACAGAAAAACAAATCTCAGCAATATCTCGAACGGATAATGCGCTATGGGCTCGTTGAGGTAAAGCATAGGCAAAACCGCGGTGGCAATTGTCCACACCGATGTTAGGATGAATATTTTGACCAGTCCGAAATCTCTGAGTCTTTTCTTTTGCGGTAATGGCAATGAGGGCAGGTAATAGGCAAGGGCAAATGCGGCAAGGACTGTACCCGTGAACATGACGTTTGTGTTCAAGTTGATGGCAGCAGGAATGAGCAGGGCAAGCCCCACAAAAAATAAGATGAAGTATAATGGTCGTAAGGGTTGTGCCGTGCGTTGCTGACCATAGGGGCGCGGAAGTAATTGAGGCAAATTGTAAACTGTAAGTGTAGCGCCGAAAATAGCCAGATGCAGGTTGCTGAAGAGGGGAATATTTTGTGAAGAAAGTAGCCGCTCTGTGGCAATGCAAAGCCCCAATGCGCAGCACGCGGTAAAAATACTTGTGGATACGATCAACTCAGCGGGTCTCAGCAATGACTTCACAGGTACAAAATTAGGGATGTACGTACGAATTTGTGATCTACACGTCCGGTGGATGCGCTGAAATGTCAACTTTTAATTAAAATGGCACAATAATTGTATTGGAGAGGGGTGTGAGTTGAACCCTAAATTCAAGTGTATGAAGCGGACATTTGTGATATTGCTGATCATCTACGCCATTGTGATCTCTCTTGCTTTTACTACAGCATAAGTGAAAAGACCGCCCATTTTGTGGAGCGGTCCTTTCTGATACCTACAATGATATGTCACTAAAGCGGAATATTGCCGTGTTTGCGTTTAGGCATTTTAGCCACTTTGTTTTCCAGCATTTTAAATCCACGTATGAGTTTGGCGCGGGTATCGGCAGGCATTATTACCTCGTCTATAAAACCACGGGCGGCTGCTCCGTAAGGATTTGCGAATTTTTCAGTGTATTCAAGCTCTTTCTCCTTGAGTTTCGCGGCCGGATCGGCAGCTTCTGATATCTCTTTTTTGAAAATAATCTCTGCGGCACCTTTTGCGCCCATTACAGCGATCTCGGCAGTGGGCCATGCATAGTTTAGGTCAGCACCAATATGTTTTGAGTTCATCACGTCATAAGCGCCACCGTATGCTTTTCTTGTGATCACTGTGACCTTCGGAACCGTAGCTTCGCTAAGGGCGTAGAGCAATTTGGCACCGTGGATGATGACGCCGTGCCATTCCTGATCTGTGCCGGGGAGGAAGCCGGGAACATCGACCAGAACCAGCAGCGGAATGTTGAACGCATCGCAGAAGCGGACGAAGCGTGCGCCCTTACGGCTTGCGTTGATATCCAGTACCCCTGCGAGATAGGCAGGCTGATTGGCCACTATACCTATGCTGCGGCCGGCGATTCGGGCGAAACCGACAACAATATTTTCCGCCCAGTTTTTGTGCACTTCCATGAAACTGCCTGAGTCAACCAATTCGTTGATCACTTCTTTGATTTCGTATGGTTGGTTGGGGTTTTCGGGTATAATGTTATTGAGTGCTTCACGAGTCTCATTGTCAGCTTCATAGTCGTAAACCGGAGCATCTTCTTCGCAGTTTTGCGGCATGTAACTGAGTAACTGCTTAATGTTCTCGATCGCTTCTACCTCGTTGGCACAAGCGAAGTGCGTGACACCTGACTTGGAGGCGTGTGTCTGCGCGCCGCCCAGTTCCTCGCTGGTAACGTTTTCGTGCGTAACGGTCTTTACCACATTCGGGCCGGTCACAAACATGTATGACGTATTCTCGGCCATGAGGATGAAGTCGGTGATGGCAGGAGAATAAACCGCACCTCCGGCACATGGGCCAAGTATAGCCGATATCTGAGGGATCACGCCTGACGACTTTACATTACGGTAGAAGATGTCGGCATAACCGCCGAGGGATACCACCCCTTCTTGTATGCGGGCACCTCCGCTATCGTTGAGCCCAACGAGTGGTGCGCCGTTTTGAAGGGCCAGATCCATGATCTTGATGATCTTTTCGGCATGTGTTTCGCTAAGGCTGCCACCAAAAACCGTGAAGTCCTGGGAGTATACGTACACCAGACGGCCGTTCACTGTTCCGTAGCCAGTGACAACGCCATCGCCCAGATAACTTTCGTTTTCCATGCCAAAGTCTCGGCTCCTGTGTGTGACAAACATACCGATTTCTTCGAATGACCCTTCGTCGAGCAACAGTTGGAGTCGCTCGCGTGCAGAAAGTTTACCTTTTTTGTGCTGAGCAGCGATTCTTTTCTCACCTCCGCCGAGTTTGGCCAGTGCTGATTTCTCTTTAAGATCGTTTATCTTATTCATGACGAGGCAAACCTAATGAATTTTTGTGCACTGCAGAAGTTTATACCTTGCGCTTGCTCTTTCTGTGATTTAAACCAGTATTAAATAAAATTCCCCTATTTTTATCGAAACTAATTTGTTGAAAATGAGAAAGTATGGCCTGTTTCTAGGCTTTCTGGCAATTTTGATGTCCGGTATTGCCGGTGCGCAGACAATTCTTACGGTGGCCGGTGATGGCACTGCTGCTTATGGAGGCGATGGCGGTATGTCTACACTCGCCAAAGTCAATTCACCACATGGCGTTGCTACTGATGCAGCCGGCAACGTTTATGTAGCTGATTACAACAATCACCGCATACGAAAGATCAGCACTACGGGCGTTATTACCACTATTGCCGGTACCGGCTTCGGCGGATATCTCGCATCTCAGGACGGAGGTCCGGCCACTGCCGCATGGATCAGGTGGCCGATAGGTATAGCGGTGAACGCTTCAGGTGATGTTTATTTCTCGGATTTTGGTAACAATATTATCCGGAAAGTGAGCGCTGCCGGCATCATTACCACTATTGCAGGGATTCCGGGCAGTATTCCGGGTTATGGTGGCGATGGTGGGCCTGCCACCGCAGCTACGCTAGGCAATGCCTGGGGAGTAGCCGTGGATGCATCGGGCAATGTGCTGATAGCGGATGCACTGAACCACCGGTTAAGAAAGGTGACCGTTAGTACCGGTGTTATCACGACAATTGCCGGTATGGGTTTTGTGGGATTTGCCGGAGACGGTGGCCCGGCCACTTCATCGGCGTGCAGGCTGAATGAGCCTACCGGTGTGGCGGTGGACGGTGCGGGTAATATCTATATTGCCGACAACTCGAACAACAGAGTACGAAAGATAAATACATCGGGTATCATCAGTACCATTGCCGGGGTGGGTCTTCCATACGGATACACCGGAGATGGCGGCCCTGCCACATCTGCAAGATTATATTACCCAAAGGGGATTGCTGCTGATAATGCAGGAAATGTTTATATCAGTGATTGGAATAACAACGTGGTGCGGAAAATAAACACCTCTGGCATGATCACTACCATTGCAGGCACAGGCGTTGCCGGTTATAGTGGTGATGGCATAGCGGCTGTGTCTTCGCAGCTCGATCATCCGATAGGATTGGCGGTTCGTAATAGCGATGGTGATATTTTTATTGCTGACGATGTAAATAACCGTGTGCGCAGGATAAAGGTGGGAAATGACCCCTATTTTACCTTGGGCACGCATGTTCAACTCACCACGTGTCCGTCAGAGTTCTCGTTGTTTGATTCGCTAATGAAGGTTGACGATATAGACGTGGGGCAGACGCTTACGTGGAGTCCGGTAATGCTCCCGTCTCATGCGGTGCTGGTGGTGACGGCAACAGCTACATCGACGGGTAGTACTGTGACCCCATCAGGCACTACTTACATGCCTACAGTCGGATATTCGGGTCCTGATACATTCTCTGTGAGAGTGACCGATGGTGTTTACTCTGACACTATCAAGGTGTATGTTACGAATATACTATACCCTAATGCGGGCGTGATAACAGGTGTGGATTCGGTTTGTCCGGGCCTGACCGCCAATTGGGCCGATACCGCATCGGGTGGGGTGTGGACCAGTAGCAATACCTCTGTAGCAACCGTAAGTTCATCGGGAGTAGTGAGTGGCGTTGCCCCCGGGAGCGTAGTAATCTCTTACACGGTATCAAATTTTTGCGGATCTGCGTCTGCTGTCAAAACGATGAGGGTGTTGGCCACAGTGCCGTGTTTTGCAGAGGTGAATGGAAGTGAGGCAAAAGTTGGCCGGAATGCAGTGGTTTATCCTAATCCCAATTCGGGTTCTTTTTCAGTGCAATTGAGAGGGTACCCTGTTAATAAGACAGCAGACATTACTATTTATGACGTTACCGGTCGGTTGTTGGTGCGCGAAAAGATGGAAACGAACGGGGTAAAAGAGTTTAGCTTGAACCTCCAGACCGGCATTTACCTGATTGAAGTTTCGACCGATGAGGGAAGATCTTTTAAATCATTGAATATTAATTAGTTACACTATTCTTGGCTGTTCCGGCCTTTTTGGGCTTTATGTGGTGAGGAATATTTATGTAACGGCCTGTAAAGCGAAGACCTGCGGGACTTTGTCTATGTATAGGTAATAATTATAACGTTAAAGCATCACTGAGAAAATAAATGTGTATCTTGGTCAATTAAAATACCAACCATAGCGCGAAAAAGTGCGTCTTATACTATTGGTTAATTTTTTTCGGGGTGAAAGCCTTTGTTTTCTGTCCGATAGTTTTTGTAACAAATTATTTTTTGAAAGAAAATTCAAGAGTGCATATGAAAGGAATATTTATAAAAGGAATCAGTGGTTTGCTGTTGTTGTTTTCGATGTTTGTCAGCAGATCTTATGGTCAGCTCACGATTGTGGATACCGGCAATTGTATCAATCACGTGTTGCATGCTACTGTGACCGGTACGATGCCGCTGGCAACCGGGATCACTGCGGATGATGCTTATTCCGGAGTGTTTCCCTTAGGATTCACTTTTAACTATTACGGGGCTCCTCAAACGCAATGTGTTATCGGCTCGAATGGGATGATCTGTTTCAGTCTGGGACTGGCGGGTGCTTACTGCCCATGGCCGATCTCAGCAGCACTTTTTGGAAACGCCAGCGCTTATAACTCTATTTGCGGTCCGTGGTGCGACATCCTGATCAGTGCAGGAGGAAGCATTACGTACTCTACTGCCGGTGTGGCACCAAATAGAAAGTTTGCTGTGACCTGGTGCGGTTCGCGCATGTTCTCATGTACTACTCAGTGGACCACGAGTCAGATAATACTGTACGAAGGAAGCAACAACATAGAGGTGCATACAGCGCATAAAGACATTTGCGCATGGAACGGCGGACGTGCCATCACAGGCGTTCAGAACGCCGCAGGTACGTTGGCTACTGTTGCTCCCGGTCGCGACTGGATGCCATCTTGGAGTGTAATGGGTGCACCTGAAGCATGGCGCTTCACACCTGGCGCCGGTACATACACTGTGGCTTCGATCCCCTACGCTCCTATGCCTTATGCAACATCTGGTATTTACTGGTACGACAGCACTACAGGCGCATATCTCGGTTCAGGTCCATTCCTGACTGTGTCTCCTACAGTGCCTACAACCTATATGGCGGCTGCTCTTGGCTGTAACGACACCACAAAAGCATACATGCATATCCTTCCGCCGAGCGTTGGTATTGGTGGTATTCCACACATTGATACTTTTGATGTAATTCACCCATCTGAGTGTGGAAAATGCGACGGTAAGATCATTCTTCGTGGTGTGAATCCTCACCAGATAGACACAGTGAAGTGGTCTTTTAATGGCGTAGTACAACCGTCTTATGTAGATTCAGCGGCGCTCGACAGTACCATTACTTTGAAAAATCTTTGCGGAGGTGTATACGATTACATCTACGTGACGGTACTCAATTGTCCATCGAATCAGATTACAACTACACTGGTGACACCTGTCCTTGCGATATCAAATACAACGTTCGGTAATCCCACAGTGTGTGGAAAATATGACGGGTGGATAAAACTTCACGGCCTTACTCCGCTGAAGCCTGTCTCAGTGGCTTATAACAAAGGTGGCGTGCCGCAAACTCCATATGTTGGTATGGTTGCGGGCGACAGCACGGTAGTTATTCCTAATCTGGGTGCGGGCAACTACACGGGTATTGCCGCAACAGTTGGTCTTTGCACGGCTCCGGGAACACCTGTGACACTTACGAACCCTCCTCCATACACCCCATCGTTTACATTCGATCTCGGGCTTGGATGTAATGGCGATACTGTATTTGTAACGAACACAACCACTCCGACAGGGTATTATTCTTACTGGAATTATGATGTCACGGGTGGCGGCGCCACAGATAGCCTGAGAGTGTGGCATATCTATAACACACATCTGCTTTCGCCGAAGTATGCTACGCAGAAAGTGATCTCTCTTACTTACAACACAACGCCATGGCACGACCTGGCTTGTCAGCGTACAGTATATGATACAGTGGATATCGACCACGAGATACACGCGATCTTTGCGCCAAACTACGACTCAGTTTGTCGCGCGGTACCTGTAGTGTTTGCTAACTCATCGACCAGCAATTACGATCCTAAGTATTACTGGCTGTTTGGTGATGGTTTCTATGACGATGGTGGTGTATCTCCTGAACACGCTTACGAAGAGGCGGGTCTTTACAAGGCAACTCTGAAGGTAACGGATAACATAGGTTGTATCGATACGATGTCTCGTCTGATAGAAGTGATATCACTGGACGTTTTCAATTCCTTCCACGATACAGATGTGTGTCTGCGCACACCAATGGCCATCAATCTGCAGACCGAGGCAAAGCGTTGGGAGAAAATGCCGGTGACCTATGTATGGACACAGTCGCCTGCAGGAGCCAACCTTTCCAGGTACGATGTAAGCAATCCGTTGTTCTCGGGAATCGGTGATTACACACTGACAGTTACTGCATCAACACCTGTTTTCCTTGGCAATCCTGATCATTGTGAGGCAAGTGAAGACCTGATTGTTCGCTCACACCCACCATTGGTGTTCACTGATCTGACTGCGAGCCCGCAAACGATAGAATATGGAAAGAGCATTCAGCTGAACGCACAAGGTGCCGTGTACTATAAGTGGAGCCCTGATAACGGATCGTTGAACAATCCGAATATCAACAACCCTATAGCTACACCTACTGATTCTGTAACACATTATGTGCTGCATGGCATGAACTTGTGGGGCTGTCTCGATACTGCCTACATTACGATCTTCACCGATCAGGATATGAGCCAATTCGTTCCATCGGCCTTTACGCCTGATGGCGATGGCAAGAACGATGTCTTCCGAATCATGAAGTTGAAGTTCCAGAAGTTGGTTGACTTCAGGGTGTACAACAGGTGGGGTGAAACAGTATTCCAGACCGGAACTCCTGATGTGGGATGGGATGGTACTTACAAAGGCCAACCACAGGACATGGGTACTTACATGTATGAGATCATCGTGGCGCTGCCATCGGGTGAGAATAAAATATACAAGGGTAACGTTACGCTTATTCGATAAGATCATGTTACCGCAAAAGAGAAAGGCTCCGTTCTGCGGAGCCTTTCTCTTTTTTATGTGGTTATTATTGGGTACTTATTTTTTCTGACCTCGCGATTTTGGCTTGCCATATTTGAGGCGCATTTTTTCTTTGTGGCTTACCTTGACATTCACCTTCATGTTTTTGGGTAATTTCTGATGGAAAGCGCCGCCCGACTCTTCAGGTTTTGGCAGGACGATGAGGGTTTCGCGCATGCGGACCTTTGGTTTTTCGTCGTCGGTGAGTATATCAGATATTTCGAGATGGGCAGGCAGTTCTGTTACGGGCACCTTGTACTTCATCAGGTCTTCAACATCTTCCATAAGCGGGTGTTCCCTTTCTGTCATAAACGTGATAGATATACCCTTGCGGTCGGCACGGCCGGTACGGCCAATGCGGTGGATGTACGCCTCGCGTTCTTCCGGCACATCGAAGTTGATGACATGAGAGACCTCTGAGATGTCTATACCGCGCGCTACGACATCGGTGGCTATGATGAAACGGTACACGCCATCGCGAAAGTTCCTGATGGTGTTGAATCGGTTGTTCTGTGCCTTGTTGGAGTGTATGACACCTGCCTGGTCGGGAAATTTCAGCGATATTTCTTCGTATAGATCATCGGCCAGCTTTTTAGTGGCAACGAAGATCATGACCTTTGACATAGACTCATCTTCCTTCAACAGCAGATCAAGTAAATTGACTTTGGTATAGAAGTTGGGTACTTCATATAGTGTCTGATCGATGTTGCTGAGGGGTGTGCCGGCAGGTGCAGCTTCGACTTTTTCGGGATTGTTGAAGTAATCCTGCATCAGCCTCTCTACCTCGCCGGTGATGGTAGCCGAGAACAACAGATTCTGGCGACGCTCGGGCATACGGTCCAGGATATTATTGACCTGCGTGCGGAACCCGAGGTTGAAGAGTTCGTCGACCTCGTCAATGACGAGCCGTTTTATAGATTTGGTTTTCAAAGAACCTTCCAGGATGAGGTCGAGCAGCCGGCCGGGCGTGGCCACGACGATGTCGCAACCATTTTCTACTTCCATCATCTGCGGGCGCATATTTACTCCGCCGAAAACGCCAACGGTTACCACGTTCATGTAACTGGTCAGTTTGGTGATCTCATCGGTCACCTGCTTTACCAGCTCGCGGGTAGGCACCATGATGAGTATCTGCGGATTTTTGTCCTTGCTGAATTTCCACAACCGGAGGCAGGGCAGCAGATAGGCCATGGTCTTTCCGGTACCTGTCTGGGCAATGCCGCAAACATCTCGTCCGGACATGATCACAGAAAAGATCTTGCCCTGAATGGTAGTAGGAGTCTGATACCCCAGATCGTCGAGCGCATTAAGTAGAGGTGTGCTGAGATTGAGATCTTTGAACGTCATATTGAATTAAATATGCACGAAGGTAACTCAATATAGGGGAGTTGCCCTATTTATTCACCAGAGCGGTAACGAGTTCGATGAATGTATGCCGGGGGATCATGCGTGCGCCAAGGCTTTCGAGGTGTTCTGTGTAAACCTGACAGTCTATCAATTGTACGCCCTCGAGGTGTAATGAATGTACCAGGCTGATAAATGCAAACTTGCTGGAATTGCTGACTTTACTAAACATACTCTCGCCAAAGAAAGCCTTACCCATGCGAATACCATACAATCCGCCCACCAGCTCGCCATTCTGCCAGGCCTCGGCCGAATGGGCCACACCGATGGCGTGCAGGTCGCAGTAGGCCTCGGCTATCTCTGAGGTGATCCATGTTCCGTCCTGCTCCGGGCGCTCTATGCTCCGGCAGTTATCGATAACCTGCCGGAACGCTGTATTGGTGCGGTATTCAAATTGTTCTGATGAGAAGACCTTTTTCATGCTCTTGCTGACCTTCAGCTCTTGCGGAAATAATACAAATCTGGGGTCTGGCGACCACCAAAGCGGTGGCTCGTCTTCGTTGAACCATGGGAATATTCCTGAACGGTAGGCGAGGAGCAGACGATCCCGGCTGAGGTCTCCACCGGCAGCCAATAAACCATCGGGAAGCGCCTCTGTGACAGGCGGAAACCATAAGTCTTCTGTGAGTATCGTCAGCTGCATTTTACAGGTAATTCCTTAATGGCAAATGTCTGTTCTTTTGGTCATAAATCACCCTTATTATCCCCTTCTGTATTAACGTATATATGGCGACTGATTATACTTTTATTAACAGCAATTCACCTACATTTGTTTCATACTATACTGTGTAAAATTCTATGTTGCAATTCATGAAGAATAAAATACTGATACCGTTGCTGGTTGTGGGGGCGCTTGCGGCATTCTTTTCGTTTAAGTACGTGCGCGCCGGTGCGAGGACCTCACAACAGCGCAGGGCATTGGTGATAGAGACTGTACTTAAGACAATTCAAGCGGGACATTATTCGGCACGTCCCATAGATGATACTTTTTCGGCGCGGGTTTACCGCAGCATGGTGACTGCTTTTGACGGAGAGAAATTATATTTCACATCGGCCGATATAGAGAAGGTCAGTAAGTATGAATTTCTGATAGATGACCAGGTGAAAGTGGGTTCTACAGAATTCTTCGATACGCTGGAGGCAATTTACCTGCGTCGTATGAACGGATCGGAAAAGATCTTCGAGAGTATCCTTAAGACTCCTTTTTCTTTCAATACTGATGAGTGGCTGCAGTTGACCCCGGAGAAGAATGAATATGCAAAAGACGAGCAGGATCAGACCGAACGCTGGCGCAAATATCTTAAGTACCGCACACTGGCGAAGTTCGTGGACCTGAAGACAGAGCAGGAGAAGAAAAAGGAGAACAAAGATTCTGTGAATGTGAAAATGAAATCGGATGAAGAGCTGGAAGTACAGGCGCGTCAGGAGATATTGAAGAGTAACCAGCGCTACATAAAGCGATTGAGGAAGGCAAAGGATGAAGACCGCTTCACATTCTATGTAAATAAACTCACAGAGACGGAAGACCCGCACACTTCATACTTCCCACCGGTGGACAAGAGCGCGTTTGACGAAAAAATGAGCGGCAGTTTTGTGGGTATAGGTGCACGGCTGAATCAGAGCGATGACAAGACAACGGTTGCTTCTGTCATCACGGGGAGTCCATCATGGAAGCAGGGAGAACTGAAAGCCGGTGACGAGATAATGAAAGTGGCGCAGGGGGATAAAGAACCTGTGGATATATCAGGTTACGAGTTAGATGATGTGGTGAAGCTGATTCGCGGCGAGAAGGGCACAGAGGTGCGTCTGACGGTGAAAGGCGCAGACGGAGCGGTGAAGGTGATACCAATAAAACGTGGGGTAGTAGAGATCGAAGAGACCTTTGCCAAATCTGCAATAATCAAAAGCAAGGATGGTCCGATAGGCTTTATCTACCTGCCTGAATTCTATGCAGACTTCAACCACACAAGCGGCCGTACGTGCAGCAAAGATGTGGCAATAGAAGTGCAGAAGTTGATGGACGCAGGTGTGAAGGGTATCATTCTGGATCTTCGCTATAACGGTGGTGGTTCACTGGGCGATGTGGTAGATATGGCGGGTATATTCCTGGGTAAGGGACCTGTTGTGCAGGTGCGCAGCAGTCATTCGTCGCCAAGCGTATTACGTTCGCGCGGGGTTGATACTCCGTTATATACCGGGCCGCTGGCGGTGATGGTAAATCAGTCGAGCGCATCAGCCTCTGAGATACTTGCTGCGGTGCTTCAGGACAATAAGCGTGCGATAATTGTGGGATCAACCACCTTCGGGAAAGGTACTGTACAGAAAATGGTGTCCCTGGATGATATGATAGACCCGATGACGCGACTGAACCTGATGAATGACACAGCGGGGGGAGCCAGCGGATCGATAGGTGCGCTGAAACTGACCATGGAGAAATTCTATCGCGTTAATGGAGGATCTACTCAGTTAAAAGGTGTGAAGCCCCACATTGATATGCCGGACCCATATGACGGCTATGATGATGAGGAATTGGGCGAACGCCATAACAAGTCGGCTCTGGCTTGGGACGAGATACCTCCGGTTGACTATAAGCCCACTAATAGCATTCCAAACCTGCCACAGGTGGTTGCAATGAGCGAGAGCCGTATAAAGGCTAATCCTACGTTTGGTCTCATAACTGAGAACGCCAAGACCATTAGGAAGAAGCGTGATGACAACAAGGTTTCACTTAATGAGAAGCAATTCAGGAAGGAACAGGAAGACATCAATGCGACGTCGAAGAAGATAGATTCGCTTCAGAAAAACGCGACCAAACTGGATGTCGCCAATGCACCTGCAGATCTTCCGAAGATAAATGTAGACAGCTCGTCGATAGCCAAGAATCAGGAATGGCTTAAGGCGCTGGGTAAGGATATTTATATTGCCGAAACGGTGAACGTGATCAACGACATCCGTAAGAGCGACATGAAGATGACGTTGGGTAAGGAAAAGCGATAATCACACATATGACGTTAATGTGGCGGGCACCTGCACAGGTGGCCGCCATTTTTATTTTCAGCAGACTACTTGTTGCGGGTGGTTTTAGTATTTTCGTTCGACATACGGTATTATGTACGAGCAAGTGCTGAATTTCGTTTCTTTTGAGGGAAACAAGCGAAAGGTATCGATCATTCTGATGGTGCTGGCCTTTGTGGTGTATGCAAATACATTGGGGCATGGCTATGTGCAGGATGATATGGCTGTGATAACGCACAACAGGTATGTGCAGCAGGGAATTGAAGGGTTGGGTAAGATTTTCACCACTCCATCGCTGAGTGGGTTTACAGAGCGGCAGATAGTGCCGGGTGAGGCGGTGAATGATATTTACCGACCCATATCGCTGGCTTTATTTGCCTTGGAACATCAGTTGTTTGGAGCCGATCCGCAGGTGGGGCATCTGGTTTCGGTGCTGTTGTTTGTGTTGTGTACATTATTTGTATTCAGA
>JBIKSN010000177.1:0-6639 GCA_044348585.1 Flavipsychrobacter sp. | reverse complement strand
ACGCTGGATGCCGCAGATAACATACGTTCGGTATATATTACGGGGCCATCGTCGGACGGGAAGCAGGGTTTTGTGTATAGCGGCGCCGATGCCGATAATGCTCCATCGTGGACGGTGCGTGAACTGGGCGGGGGGCAGTCGCTGGTATGTGAGGGCCGTCGTCCAAGGACCTTTAAGGTACTTCGCTGCCAGGACGGAGAAATGATACTGGAGGAGAGCGGCGTGAAGTATTATCTGAAGCAGCCTAAGTAGGTTTTTTTGGTTAAAGGGGTAATAGGTTAAAGGGGTAATAGGGAGATTTTTTGCATATAATTTCTTGTAATTGGGAGTGCTGACACTAAACGAACTGAGGCAGGGCATCATGCATCTGTTGTATCCCCGCCTTTGCGAGGGGTGCAACCGTCAATTGCTGGAAGAGGAAGAGGTGCTGTGCATAGGCTGCGCTACCGAACTGCCGGAAACCGGGTATCATGCGATTGCGGGGAATGAGACCGAGCAGCGATTTGCCGGGCGGTTCCCGTTTGTGCGGGCCACATCTTACTGTTATTTTACTGAAGATGGCCTGTTGCAGCACTTGCTGCATGGTTTGAAGTACACGACCAAAAAAGAGACTGCCGCTTTTCTGGGGAGGCGTTTCGCGCAGCAGTTGGCTGTAACCGATTGGATATCAACGGTTGACGAGATAGTAGCTGTGCCCCTGCACCCCGATAAGGAGGCTTTAAGGGGATATAACCAAAGCCATCTTCTGAGTTTGGCTATGGGTGAGATGTTGCATAAGCCCGTCACCGAGGGGCAACTGGTGCGCGTGCGTGCGACCGAAAGCCAGACCAACAAGAACCGGGCCGAGCGAACCGCGAATATGGCAGGCGCGTTCGGGTTGAAAGATAAAAAGGGTATGGAGGGCAAACACATTTTGATAGTTGATGATGTATTGACAACAGGTGCCACCATTGAGGCGTGCGCATTGGCAATACTGGAAGCTGCCGGAGCCAAGGTGAGCATTGCCACGATCGGGATAACGGTATAGTGGAGCACCAATGCATTTTATTTATTTCGCATGTGATAGGGTTCCAAGGCCCCAAAAAAACTTATACATAGTGTGGTATATGCTTTTATCCTCGTTGGGTAAGACTTATATTTGCGGAGGTTTTTGGCTCTGGTATTTGTTTTTATAGTTATTTCACTATACCTTAATACCCGATTATTGAAAACCTGAGAAGGATTCATTGAATATTTAACAGACCAATTATGAAGAAACACGTAATTACGGCATCATTGTTACTGTCAGCGATGACGACATTTGGTGGCGGTTACCAACTCAACCTTCAGGGGTTGAGGCAAATGGCAATGGGTGGTTCGGGAACTGCCTGGCCATGGGATGCTTCGACGATATTTTACAACCCGGGCGGTCTTTCGCGCCTGAAGGGAATCCAGATATATGGTAGCACGGCGATGATCATGCCGACAACAGCATATGGCAACAGGGATAATTCCGGTGTGGTATCATCGAACGAACAGACTGCAAGGCAAACATTTATGCCTTTCAACCTGTATATAGGTGGTCCTGTGCACGAAGACAGCAGGATTGGTGTTGGTTTAGGTATCTACAGTCCGTTTGGAACCGGCATGAGGTGGAACGACAACTGGATGGGTAAATACATCGTTCAGTCAGTTGATCTGAAGACTGTATTCTTCCAACCTACAGTGAGCTACCGCGCTACAGATTGGTTGTCGGTTGGTGCAGGTTTTGTTGTGGGCACAGGTTCGTTTGATATGCAGCGTGCACTGCCTGTGCATGGTGCGCAAGGCCCGGGTCTTGACGACGGAAAAGCAAGTCTGCATGGCAATGCAGCCGGTGTTGGCTTC
Source organism: Flavipsychrobacter sp. (assembly GCA_044348585.1). Lineage (GTDB taxonomy): Bacteria > Bacteroidota > Bacteroidia > Chitinophagales > Chitinophagaceae > Nemorincola. The sequence continues at coordinate 4,773 of JBIKSN010000177.1, read as the reverse complement.
AACGTAGGCGCTCAGATAAAGATGAGCGAGAACCTGCAACTGGGTCTTACTTACCGTTCTCAGGTGAACATGGACATAGATGGCGGTGCTGCTAAGTTCCGGGTTCCGGTATCATTGAAAGATTCTTTCCCCGGCACAACGTTCAGTGCAAGGCTGCCAATGCCTGCAGTGGCTACAGCAGGTTTCGGCTGGCGTCGTGGCGACTTCACGTTGCAGATGGACTTCAGCTATACAGCATGGAGCGCTTACGATTCTTTGCGCATCGACTTCAAGCAGACAACAACATCGCTTACCAACATGCGTGCGCCAAGGTTGTATCGCAACACGTTCACACCAAGGCTGGGTATGCACTACAAGATCAGTCGCGTAGTGGCCCTGATGGCTGGTGGCGCTTACGATCCTACACCGGTGGTGAACGACATCGTTTCTCCTGATCTTCCTGATGCGGACCGCATCGTGCTTTCATGTGGTATCACAGTAAAGCCATTGCCGGGTCTTACGATCATGGGTGCGTTTGAGGGTGTAAACTCTGTGAAGCGTAACGGGGAGTATGTATATGCAGGCTTCAATGGTGTTTACAAAACAGCAGCTGCCACACCGGCAATAGGTCTGTACTATAGTTTCTAAAAATTGAATAAAAAGCGAAAAATGAAAAAATTATATACCATAGGTGCGCTCGCTACAGTATTGTTCTCGGCATGCAGACCAAGTGCCAACGTTACTACCCCGCCAACATCGGGAGACGCGGTGTTCACCAACTATCTGGCTGTGGGTTGTTCATTCACATCGGGTTATGCTGATGACGCGCTTACAGTATCGGGTCAGTTGAACTCATATCCTCAGCGTTTGTTTGAGCAGATGGAGACCATCAAGTCGGGCAACGGAGCAACAGGTCCGTTCATACAGCCACTGGTAACCGGTGACAACGGATATCCGACACCAAAACTTATTGCGGGTACTAAATATTACTGTGACGGTACTTCTTCAATAGGGCCGGTGGTGAGCACCCTGCCGCTTGACTCTAACGGAAGCTGGCATTACACAAGTACTGTAAATAATGGCCAGATCAATAACATAGCTGTACCGTTCATTCGCGTTGCTGACTATGCGGTTGCAGGCTATGCGAACAACAATAACATGCTGGCGAAGAGGTTCTACTACGATGCTAACAAGCGTCCGTTGGATGAACTGTATTTGCGCGTGTTCAATCTGCACCCAACGTTCTTCACCGTATGGCTGGGAGCAACAGATGTATTGGGATATGCACTTGCAGGTGGCCAGGGTAATGGTACCGGCACCGCAACACCTGTTCTGGGTAACTACTACAACCAAAATGACATTACGCCGTTCCAGGTGTTTGCTGATTACTACGACAGCGTAGTTACTGCAGTATCGAGCACATCGGCATCCGGTGCGCTGCTGAATGTTCCTGACATTACTGCACTGCCATACTTCACTGCAGTACCATCAAACGGATTGGTGATCACTCGCCAGTCACAGGCAGACAGCCTGCAGGCGTTGTACAAGAGCAGGGGCTTTGATATTGTTTTCCAGGAGGGTAAGAATCAGTATGTGATCAAGGACAATGATGACAAAACAAGGCAGTCGGTACCCGGAGAGTTGATCCTGATGACCATTCCGCGCGATTCTATCATTTGTGCAGGTTGGGGAAGTGTGAAACCAATTCCTAAAGAGTACGTGCTCACAACAGATGAGCTGCAGAACATCCGTACCATGGTGGACAAGTACAACGAGAATATCCGTCAGCAGTGCATCCGCCGCAAACTGGCTTATGTAGACATCAATGCCTTCATGAAGACATTGGCTACAGGTATGCCATACAACGGTATCAAGTATTCAGCAGAATATATGTCTGGTGGTGCATTCTCTCTTGATGGTGTTCATATGAACGCAAGAGGCAACGCCCTGATAGCGAACTATGTGCTGAACACGATCAACACATACTACCACTCAACCGTTCCGCTTACTGACGCGAACAAGTATCCGGGCATTAAGTATTAATAACGGCAACATATTCCTTAAGTGAAAAGGCTCTCCTGACGGGGAGCTTTTTTGTTGTGCGCAGGTAGCGGACGTTCTTTGCTACAAACAGTTATTTTTGTGGTATCAGCAGCAATCAATCCATATTAGAGTCGCCAATAGAATTCCTGAAGGGAGTTGGCCCGCAACGCGGTGAATTGCTGCGCACAGAACTGGAGATCAGCACCTTTGAAGATCTGTTGTATCATTATCCCTACAGGTATTCAGACAGGTCGCAGGTGACGCGGATAGGGTTTATAGATCCCAAGACAGAGTATGTGCAGCTGGTGGGTACACTTGTGAATATTTCTGAGGAAGGCGAGGGCAGGAAGAAGCGCCTGATAGCCACATTGTATGATGACACAGGCAGGATAGAGTTGTTGTGGTTTCAGGGGGCGCAGTGGATGAAGAAGTCGCTGAAGGAGAATGCCCGCTACATTGTGTATGGCAAGTTGAATTATTTCAACGGTGTAGTGAACATTGCACATCCCGAGATAGAGCTGCTTAATGGGGAGACCTCTATACCCGGAAGACAGCCTGTGTACCCGACCACAGAGAAGTTGAAGGTGAGAGGTGTAACAAACCGGTCGTTTGCAAAGCTGACACAGGCGTTGTTTGAGAAGCTTCAACCGGCAGATGTGATGGAGATTTTGCCACCGGAATTGCGGAATCAATACAAGTTGTGTGGCAGGTTTCAAGCGTTGAAGTGGATACATTTTCCGGATACCGAGGAACACGAGCAGGCAGCACGGCACAGGATGAAGTGGGAAGAGTTATTCCTGTCTCAGTTGAAGATAGGACGCCTGAGGCTGCAGCATACCGCACAGCAGGGGTGGCACTTCGGAAAAGTAGGAGATACGTTCAATGATTTTTTCAGTAAGCATTTGCCGTTTCCACTTACGAATGCGCAGAAGCGGGTGCTGAAGGAGATAAGGCAGGATACCGGTACGGGCAAGCAGATGAACCGCCTGCTGCAGGGCGATGTGGGCAGCGGGAAGACGATAGTGGCACTGATGTCTATGTTACTGGCACTGGACAACGGCTTTCAGGCCTGTATCATGGCTCCTACCGAGATATTAGCACAGCAACATTACTTCAGCATATCGGGCATGCTGCGCGATATGGGTATAGAGGTGCGCCTGCTTACCGGAAATGTAAAAGGAAAACCGAGAAAAGAGATACTGGAGCAACTTGCAGATGGGTCGCTGCGGATAGTGGTGGGCACACATGCATTGTTGGAAGATAATGTGCAGTTCAGGAATCTGGGGCTTGCAGTGATAGATGAACAGCACCGTTTTGGTGTGGGACAGCGGGCGCGCCTGTGGAAGAAGAATGAGATGCCACCACACATACTGGTAATGACAGCCACACCCATACCCCGAACGCTGGCCATGACCATGTATGGCGATCTGGACGTATCAGTGATAGATGAGTTGCCACCCGGCCGCCAACCGATAAAAACGATACTGGCGCGCGATATGGAGCGCGCGAGGGTGATGCAGTTCATGAGAAGTGAAGTAGACAAGGGACGGCAGGCATATATCGTGTATCCGCTGATAGAGGAGTCGGAGAAGATGGACTATGAGAGCCTGATGGCAGGATACGAACAGGTGAAAATATGGTTTGATGAGAACAAGTACCGGATAGCCATGGTGCATGGCCGGCAGGAAGCTGCAGAGCGCGAGCGCAATATGCAGCGGTTTGCAAAGGGAGAAGCGAATGTGCTGGTTGCGACAACGGTGATAGAGGTGGGTGTGAACGTACCGAACGCGTCGGTGATGCTGATAGAGAGCGCGGAAAGGTTCGGACTGTCTCAGATGCATCAGTTGCGCGGCCGTGTGGGCAGGGGCGCGGAGCAGTCGTATTGTATATTGCTGGCGGGGTCTAAGGTGTCGGACGAGAGTTACAAACGCCTGCAGATAATGGTGTCGACCAATGACGGGTTCAAGATAGCGGAAGAAGATCTGGCTATGCGTGGCCCCGGCGATATGTATGGTACCAAGCAAAGCGGTCTTATAAAGTTCAAGCTGGCAGATATAGTGCAGGACAGCGGTATACTGGAAGAGACCAGGGTTGCAGCATTGAATATGCTGACGAATGATCCGGGGCTTACATCAGCACAGCACCAGCCGCTGCGGTATGTATTGTCTCAGCAAGGAAAACAATCGCACTGGGGAAAGATAAGCTGATGTGCAGCAGCCGATAGATATGCAGTATCACCGTGTCCCGAAAGTTGCACGATCAGGGTGGTGATAATCCCGAAACAATTACTTACCAAAAATGCCGTAAACAGCCGATCCGGTGCCGCTCATAGAGGCGTATAGCGCACCCTCGTCGTACAGTTTCTTTTTCAGGTCGGCCAGTTGCGGATGAATCGGGAATACGGTTTGTTCAAAGTCGTTGCTGATGTGGTGCTTCCATTCTGAGACGGGCAGGTCAGCAATGGCGCGGAGATCGAAAGGTGCAGGTCTTGGTGCGATCCTGGAGAATGCATCGCGGGTGGATACATGAATGCCGGGACAAATGACCCGTATCTCATAGTTGGCAAGCGAGAGCGTAACCGGTGACATTTTTTCACCACGGCCGGTAGCGAACTGAGGTGTATTGTGGATGAAAAACGGACAATCGGAACCTAGCTGCAATGCGTATGCCGCAAGTTGTTCCTGACTGCATTGTAATGAGAACATGTCGTTGAGTATGCGCAACATCCATGCTCCGTTTGATGAGCCACCA
>JBIKSN010000185.1:0-6351 GCA_044348585.1 Flavipsychrobacter sp. | reverse complement strand
GACCAACCGGACGGCTATGCAGGTAACGAAGACTGCGGCCAGATGAGCGCCTGGGCTGTGTGGAGCATGACCGGCTTCTACCCTGCCAACCCCTGCGGTGGTGAATATGTTTTTGGCAGTCCTGTTTTCGACGAAGTTTCTGTAAAACTGCCATCCGGCAAAACGATGAAGATCAAGACAAAGAACAACGGCAAAAAGAACATTTATATTCAGAGTGTGAAGCTGAACGGTAAGCCCTACACGAAAACCTACATAGACCACGCCACGCTACTGGATGGCGGCGAACTGGAATTTGAAATGGGCATAGTACCGAACAAGAAATGGGGACTGGCCGGCAAAGACCTTCCCGCATCTGCTACATTCTGATAACTACTTGAGGCAAGTGATAATGTAAGAGGCACGCCTTTATGAGCGTGCCTCTTACATTTTGTGTAACTCTGAGACGGCTGTTACCGCAGATCGCTGAGTGCTTTTTCCAGCAAGCCGAGCACAACAGGTATGTCGGTGGTCTTGCAGGTACCTACGCTTATACGGTACCATGGCGAATCGTGGTCGGCTCCGAAACAATAGAACGGCACCATAGCCAACTGCGCTGACCCCAGTATATATTGTGTCACCTCATCTTGCATCTCCAACTTCTTTCCTTCGGGTGTGGTCTTACCAACAAGATCAGCTTTTACTGTAAGGTATATCGCAGCCTTTGGCGCGATACAATCAACGTTGTAACCCTTATTCCTTAGTGCTATGATGCCATCATAAAATGCCTCCAGCCTCTGCTGTAAACCAGCCTTGAAGACACCAAAGTAATTTTCCACTTCAGCATCCATGGTCAGGTATTTAGCAACTGCCTTTTGCTCTGCCATAGGCGCCCACGCACCTATATGGCTTAACAGCGCCTTCATCTTTGCCAATATGTTTGCTGGTCCCAGTGCCCACCCCACACGCACTCCGGTAGCGGCGAACGTCTTGGAGATACCATCCACAAAAACGGTATAGTCCTTCATCGCAGGCCTCAGCGCAACTGGGTTATGGTGTTCGGTACCATTGTATGTGAGTAACGCATACATTTGATCGAACATCAGATACACCTTCTTCTGGCTTCCTGTACGGCGAGCATTCTCTGCCAGCACCAGATCACAGATCCCTTCCAGCGTTTCTTTTGGCATTACCGTGCTGGTGGGGTTCTGCGGAGTGCAAAGGCATATAAGCACCGCATCGCTGATATGCGCGGCGATATCGGCTACCGATGGCATAAAATCATTTTCAGGCAGCGTATCTATCATGCAGTGCTGCCCGCGGTTCATGGACACATAATGATTGTTGTTCCATGACGGCACTGAATAGATCACTTTGTCGCCCTCGTCTACAATAGCCTTGAACAGCGTGTAAATGATGGGACGGCCGCCGGAGGCTATGAGTATCTCATCATTGCTGAACTGTACCCCCTGATACTTGTTGATGAAGGCACCCACGGCAGTGCGCAACTCGCCAATCCCTTCGGCAGGCGGATAGTTGGTGTAGCCTCTTCTGTAAGAATCGACTATCAGCTCTTCCAGCTCTTTCGGCAACGGAAATACCGCGGGATTAAAATCACCGATGGTATAATTGTAGATAGTTGCCCCCGCCTGTATGCGGCGGTTGATCTCGTTTCCCAGTTTCACTACTTCCGACCCTACCAACGACTCGGCAAGCTGACTCAATGCACTCATCTGTTCTGTTTTTAAGACGCCAAAATTAATACAATAGCCCGAATCCGCTTGTATTCGGTAAATTTGACCGTACATGCCATATTTCGACATAGACAACGGACGGCTACACTATAAGCGCATGGGACACGGCCCCGCGCTGCTGCTTGCCTTTCACGGCTATGGCGAAACGGCTGATGTTTACGCGATTTTCGAAACTCATTTACAGGACCATTACACCATACTCTCCATAGACCTGCCCCACCACGGCGGCAGTGAATGGCCCGGCGGCAAACAACTGCTACCCCATCACCTTGCCGCGTTGGCTACACAAGCCGCAACGCAGCACGGAGTAGAGCGAGTATCGCTGATGGGATACAGCATTGGCGCCCGCGTTTGCCTCGCCACGCTGAAAGCCACACCCGACCGTATAGACACCGTTCTCCTGATGGCGGCCGATGGCCTCACCATTAACCCCTGGTATTTCTTCGTTACCAGGACATTAGCAGGCAAGGTCTTGTTCAGCGGCTTTCTCGCTACCCCTGCAGTAAGTGTGCAACTGGCGAACCTGCTGCAGCGCCTGCAACTCATCCCCACCTCCTACTTCAAACTGACGGCACAAGTACTGCAACACGCCGCATCGAGAGACCAGTTGCGCCGTGCATGGCCGTGCCTGAGCCGCCTGGTATATCGTCCTTCGGTGCTACGCAAGGTCATTGCAGACCACAATACCCGCTTGGTGCTGGTTATGGGCAGCCGCGACCGTGTGTTGCCGCCACAACTTGGCGAACGATTCACGAAAGGGTTAAATTCGGCGCGTTTCTTCGTTCTGGACAAAGGGCATCGTATCTTTGATGCTGCTAATGCGCATCAGATAGCGCAATACCTCCTTCAATGAACATCGTCCTCCTCTTGTGCATTTTACTCACCGTTGCCTACGCCACGCTGATGATCGTGTACCGCAGAGGATGGATGCTGCAAAAGGAGTTTACAGTACCACCCAACTACGAACCGGCAACCCGCATCACTGTCGTGATACCTGCGCGCAATGAAGCAGCCAACATAGGCCCCTGCATAGAATCGGTGCTGGCGCAGATCTACCCAAGCTATCTGCTTGAGATAATTGTGGTAGACGACCACTCTGAAGACAACACCGCGGCAATAGTAGCCGAATATGCTGACCGCAATGTGCGCAGCATCGATCTGGCGCAGCACCTGAACGAAAGTGAGCCAACCAATGCCTACAAGAAAGCCGCAATAACAGCCGGCATTGCACAGGCCGCGGGAGAGCTTATTGTGACCACTGACGCAGACTGCACCGCTCCTAATATGTGGCTGCGCTATATTGCTGCCCGTTATGAACAAACCGGTGCCGACATGATAGTAGCCCCGGTGCAATACAGGGCACGTAATACCATTCTCCAGGTTTTCCAGCTCATAGACTTTATGAGTATGCAGGGTATAACTGCCGCGGCTCATACACTGAAGCTGGGCAACATGAGCAATGGCGCCAACCTGGCTTTTCGCAAAGTAGCGTTCAGAGAGGTGGGCGGCTATGAGGGCATCAGCCACCTTGCATCGGGAGATGACTATCTGCTGATGATGAAAATTCACCAACAGAACCCCAAAGGCATCACCTACCTGAAAAGCACCCTTGCGACAGTGACCACACCCGCACAACCCGAGTGGCAGAGTTTTCTGCAGCAGCGCATCCGGTGGGCATCCAAGTCGGGCAAATACAACGACCGCCGCCTTACTATGGTTCTGTTGCTGGTATATGCGTTTAACGTGATGGTGCTGCTGTTGTCGCTCAGCAGCTTCTTCCACCCTGCCCTTCAATTCACTGCCGCTGCGGTGGTGGTAGTGAAAATAATTGCCGAGTATTACTACCTGCAACCGGTGGCCCGCTTCTTCGGCAACGAGCGCGCTTTGTGGTACTTCCCGTTCCTGCAGCCGCTGCATGTGATCTACATTGTATTGGCCGGTTTTCTGGGGTTTGTGGGTGTGTATGAATGGAAGGGACGCAGGGTGAAATAATTCCGGCAAAAACTCCCATTTTTAAAAAAGTGACTTCTGCTACTTTTTGCCAGAATAACACTGATAATTAAGCAACTACAATTCTTCCACTTCCTGAAAAACTCCCAAAAAACTCCCATCGTGATCTTCCAATTCTCTCATGCTCAATTAACGGAACGGCACCACTTAAACTATTCGTCCTGCTGTTCTGTACCAAAGGTAAAACTGTGCGCGACCTCCGACAACAATGAAGTTTTATGATAGTGCGATTTCTGTAGTATTATAGAAATTTTTGAAAGAGAGTACCCTATTGGAGCGAGAATGAAATAAATACCAGCAACGCGAAGACATTTTTCAGCGCAGTGCAATATTTTGATCTATTGACATCTCAATTTCCGCCTTTGAGTTAAAAAATAAGTTTGATTTATGTTTAACTAATGGCAATTGTAACTACTTGCATAACGACCAAAATCAGATAACGAAAACAACCATTATATTTACAATAAACACACCGAAAAATCATGCTAATACTGATTGCTATTCTCGTTTTTGTACAAATCGCACTCATTTGGGCGATTTTCAACATCCGTACTCACATTGAAAAACAAACTACCATTCTCACAACTTCAATTCGATTGCTAGCCAAAATCGCAAACAATACAGGATCGGACAAAGACGAAATTGTCAAAATTCTATCGGACCTTGATCGAAAATTATAACTACCACTTTGGAAACAATAAGCAAGAAATTGAATTGCCCAACGGCTTCTTGATGAACATACATGAAAGATGAGTGCAGCTACTAGTTTACAATTGAAGTACAATGTAAATACAACAAAGTCAACCTAACTGAAATGGGCTATACTAAAATTCCTGAGACCTTTTTATCTGAAGACATTATTTATCACTACTGCCACATCAACACTGCAGTGGAATATATCCTACATGAAAAGAAATTAAGGCTCTCGCCTCGACGACATACAAATGATCCTCTAGAAACGCTCAAACCGTTTTTCACAAATAGCGGCATGTACGTTCCAGACGATACAGTCGAAAAAGAAGACGAACGACGGAAATTAAATGAAATAATCCGATGTCGAGCAATTGACAAAATCGGGAACGCAAAACAAGTCTCCTTCTGCATGAACGACGTATCGAATCGCATTCATGACGGGACAAAAAATCAGAACGCTGAGTATTTTGGATTTTCAAAACCAAGGATGTGGGACCAATATGCTGACAACTATCGAGGAGTATGTCTTGCATTTTCACTTGATAAACTAATTCAAAATGCACCTAAATGTGAACACGGCGCAGTGAAATACTATAATTACAGTATTCTTAATCAACTCAACTTGAGCATCGATGAACTAAAGATTAACATGAATGGTATTGAGGACTATTGGAATGACTTCTCGAAAAGAATATCCAACCAAATGTTCTGGAAACATTCCGACTATAAAGGCGAAAACGAGTATCGTTTCATTTCTTTCAACCCAAGCGATTTCGACTACATAAACATCAGTGACAGTCTCTTAGGCATCATTTTATCGAACAATTTCACAAGTGACTTCATGAAACAAGCAATAGAGAACTTTGCTGAAGAAAACAGAATTGAACTTCTGTATTTATCTTGGGAACAACGTGGCTTTTCGATACAAACACGGGAGTCAAAAAATAAAATACTCAGAGCTATTGAGGAGACACGCCAACACCTCAACAAATAACAGTCTGTCAAAATCATCAACAAATCGGGCCCTTAAACTTCGAATATGATTGGATAAACCGATGCTAACCTATTGTTAGAATTGAAGACAAAAATAATTTTCACACCAGAATTCGAGAGGCCTTCAAATTGACTGGTCTTCCCAGCTACTCTAACTCGACCTTGGTAAGCTGAATAACACTCAGCAACAACTCGATCCAACGACCACGCCTTTGGAAACATTGTCGAAGTCTTTGATTTTGATATCCATTTCTTGGTACTTTTATTGTATATCTCAACACTTGCCTCCCACACTCCATTTGCATCAACTTGACCTTCAGATACCACCCTAACATTCTTACTTATTTCGTCTCGATAGAAATGAACGCCTGAAACATCATTATTCGAAATCTCGCCAGAGTATGAATGATGAATGATTTTCCAGATCATTTGTTTGAATTCTGCTGGGAGGTCTGAACTGGACTTAACTGCAGAAAAAACTGACACAATATTTTTCGACTGCATGACTTTTTCAGCCAAATTGGGGTTCTCCAATTTCAGTCGCCTATACAGTGAAGAACCAAACCGAATGCCATTAAGAGATGGGAATGGCCCCTCAATTTCTTGACCGTTCGAAAGCGATGGAAACAGCCACATCTCAGACTTTTCAATTTTTAGGATCTTGAAGTTAGTATGGAATCTCTTGAATTGAAACGAGGTAGCACGTGGCATAACGTAATACAGATATCTTCTTCCTTCCATTGCACTCGATTTAATCGCAAATTTACAAATACCTCATTGGGAATTCAGAACATGCCGGCATCGAACATTCAATTAGCCGCTAAAACAGCGTATCTCTAAACTCCCGTTGCACCTCGGGGACATTGGTGTTTTGCGAGCGTGAAGTGATGAGCTTGCTGACGCGGTGGGCTTTGAGGATGCCATC
>JBIKSN010000176.1:0-6798 GCA_044348585.1 Flavipsychrobacter sp. | reverse complement strand
GGCATGAGCCACTTCTATCGCTTTTACCAGGCCTGCTTCATCACACTCCTTGCCTTCGCCTTCCACCATCATGATGTTCTTCTCGGTAGCGGCAACAATAATGTTGATGTCAGCTTCAGGTATGCGGTTGCGCGTTGGGTTCACTACATATTCGCCGTTGATGCGTGCAACGCGCACCTCAGAGATAACTTCCTGTATCGGCACATCGCTCACTGCGAGCGCGGCAGATGCAGCCAGACATGCCAGACTATCAGGCATGATCTCAGGGTCAGATGAAATAAGGGTAACCAGTACCTGCACGTCGCAGTAATAATCATCGGGGAACAGCGGGCGCAATGCGCGGTCTATCAGACGAGAGGTAAGGATTTCGTAATCGTTAAGGCGTGCTTCGCGCTTGAAGAAAGAACCCGGAATGCGGCCCGCAGATGCGAACTTCTCCTGGTAATCAACAGTAAGCGGGAAGAAAGACTGACCCGGCTTCGGGTCTTTGTTGGCTACTACTGTAGCAAGGATCATACAGTTGCCCTGGCGAACTACAACGGCGCCATCGGCCTGACGGGCCATCCTGCCCGTCTCTATTGATACTTCACGTCCGTCGGCTGTGCGCAACGACACGGAAATGGGATTTGGTATCATACATCAGATATTAAATGGTTAATTCAAAGACCTTTTTGCAGGGCAGCAACACACATATCCTTCATGGAATGTATGCCGCGGCAATAGCGAAAGGGAAAAGTCATAAAACAACAATTCCCAACTTTGAGCAGTTGGGAATAGTTGAACGGCCCGTAATTACTTACGCAATCCGAGTTTTTCTATCAATGCGCGATAAGATTCGAGATTCTTATGGCTCAGGTATTGCAGGAGGCGTTTACGACGGCCTACCATCTGCATCAGACCGCGATTGCTCGAGAAATCTTTTTTGTTTTGTTTGAGGTGAGCAGAGATATGCTGGATACGCTCTGTAAGCATCGCTATCTGTGCTTCGATAGATCCTGTGTTAGCAGCGTTTCCACCGTGTGTTTTAAAAATATTTGCTTTCTTTTCAGCTGTAAAATGAGACATTTGCATCAAAATTTTAAATAAACTTACACTTTTTCAGGCGGCAAAGATAGAAAAATATTGGGAAAAAAATAGAATTTGTTCAATGGGTTCAAAACGCGTGCGATATTTTTTAATCTGAAGTGGGTTTGGGTGTGTCATCCGTCTTTCTGCCGCTAATCAGTCAGTTGTTTAGAAATCACATATCACCTCACTTCAGCGCTTGTATCAACCTTGATACCTCGGATTGGTTATAAGGATGGTCTATTGACGCATATATGTCTTCTTTTTCCTCGCGGGTCAGGTGAAAGTTCAGCGCGGCCGATTTTTTGTATTCTCTTGGTATGTATTGAAGAGTGATCAGTTGGAGTTTGTCATCCACGTATGCGGGCGAAAAATCCTTTACATAGTTATATCCATATGATTGTATCGCCTCCCATTTGTTCTGTATCACAAACAAAGGATCGGCCACCATATTGGCCAGAGTAGATTGGTCGGTATTCGAGCTCACATCGTTTTCCCGGGTATCGCGTATCTCCAGAAAAATAGTCTCCCGCACATTCTCCGTCAGCCAGTGGCGCATCACATGCAGGTAGCGGCTCGCCACTTGTACCCCGAAGTTGTCGCGCAGGCCGGCGTCCATTATGTTCATACGTGGTGAGGATGGCAGTTTCACCACCGGCAGTATGTAGGGGAAAGTGGCATTCATACGCAGTGCCGATGTGAGCCGCAGATCACCCGTATTCTGTTCCGGGAAAAAGGCGCCATAATCTACCGCGTCTATCGGCGGCGATGGCAGCCTCAGCGAATACTCCGGCTGGGTGAGGTAGGCAATGGGCTGGTTGCAGATCATCAGTTTGCGCCCGTCATTAATGATGGTACCGTTTATAATTAGCTGCGGGATCTCACCCCTCGACTCGCGCCGCTGGTAGTACCCTATTGGTCGATCCAGAAGTCCTTCCGAGTTGCGGGCCATCTCGCGTTCCATAGCATAGCCTCTGTCGGTGGTATATCTGTGTCCGCCAATAGTGATCTTGTTGAACGGAGAGATGAGGTCAACGCAAGCAAAGGAGAATACGATCGGGTTGAGCAGGTCTTTTCCTATGTTTTCCTGAAAGCGCGGAGCATAGGGGTCTTTTATGTCGCCCCGTTCATGGGCGTCGTGTATGTTACGCCAGTAGGCAGCACCTATCATCCCACCCGACGCACCCGTAAGCAGTACCGCATGCCTGAAAAGCTTTCCACCCGTGGCACTATCTATATATTGCAGTGTGCGGAATGTCCAATAGGCCGATCGGGTGCCGCCCCCGCTCACCGTTATTACTACCAGTGGCGGCTTTTTTGCGGTATCAATTGTTACTGCGTGTTTCCAGTTGTCCAACCGGTATTTTTCGGTCGCAACGTCCGAGTTGTAGCGAATAGGCGTGAACAGGCTACGTAGAGTACTGTAATGATATACTTGTTCCAGCGACCGGTGATAGTCCAGTCCATAAGCAATACTGCGCAGGTCGAATACCTTGTACTTTACCAGCATCGAAAGGAGCACCACAAAAGAGATCCAGCCCAGTGTTTCCCAGCTGCGCATAAAATATTTGAAAGCACCCACCAGCCCCATCATGATGGCAAACAGAAGCAGGAACCCGGCGCCTGCCGGTATTCGGAGCCATGGGTTGTCGATATAAATACCCAGGACTAAAAGCACCAGATACGCAAAAAAGGTTGCGAACACGATGTTCCGGTGGTGGCGTTGCAGTATCAGTCCGGCTACGCGTGCCTGTAGCGCGCCATTTCCATCGTTTGAAACTACCCGAAGCCCAAGCGACAGGTGCGAGCGCGCTTTTATCTCATCACGCTCTTCATCCAGTCCGTCTCGTGGTATCACACTTCTTAATGTGTTGGCAGTCTTCGCAAACCGGGCAAATGTGCTTTTGAAATAGTCTTGGCTCACCCTGAAAAAGTATGCAAACGAGATAAGCAGGATAGATAAGAATCCTAAATAGAATCCCAACTGCATCAATACAATGCCTTTGACCGTAGTGTGTTCTTCGCGCAGCTGGAACCTTACAGATACTGTAGAGTAAAAAATGAGAAACGCCAGAGGAATAATGGCATTGTTGATCGCATACAGCAGGAACGCGTGCCTTGATGCGGCAATATAAGTGATGCGGCGACTGTGTATAATAAATGTCGTTATGTGCCACATCATCATGAATACGCAGAACGCACTTCCCAGCAGGAACATACTTACATAGCTGATAGCGCCCAGGTACTCGGGTGCCAGAAAAAGCGATGAGGCCCCGAAATGGGAGGCGAAATTACCGGTAATAGTGAGCAGCAGAATAGCCCAGAATACCAACAAGAGCTGGTAACGCCTGAAATGCAGCAGCAGTAGCTGTATAGGTAAGAAGTAATATATTCCTGTCAGTATCCTGCGCATGCCGCGTAATTCGACATGAAACTACGAAAAAACAAGGCACGAGGGCCGCTCTTCGGTCAGGCGGCGCGTTTGTGTTCTATAACCCGGTAAGTGTAGGAAGAGGTTTTCCCGTCTTCCAGAAAGGTCACTTCTACCTCTTCGGGCTCAAAAAGTGCACGTACCTGCACCCGCAGCTTGTGCAGCATTTTCAGTAAAACAACGGTAGGGCTGAAGGGTCGGTTGTTCGTTGCTATCTTGCTCATAAAGCACCTTTTAATTGATAATCATAAAGTTATAGACAGATAACGTTAAGATGGTGCAAAATGGTATGTGTATTTTGCCACACGAAATTCAGATGCAGAAGAAAAGTTATATTTTTCTTGGTTGGAATAAAAATAGGCCTTACCTTTGCACTCCCAAATTTCCCGGCTATCCGGATGGTGAAAAGTAATAATGTTTCAGAGCATCGTTGCCGATCATCAGAAAGATACCCAATGTTCCTGCCGGGCAATTGGATAAACTAAAACATATTTATGGCAACAGACAAGAAAGTTCAGAATTATGAGCTGATGGTCATCTTCACCCCCGTTCTCGCGGAGGATGACTTCAAAACTGCTCAGAAGAAGTACACAGACTTCATCAAGACAAATGGCGGGGAAATTGTTCACGAAGATGCGTGGGGCCTGCGCTCCCTGGCTTATCCGATAGCTAAAAAGACCACCGGTCTTTACTTGGTTGTCGAGTATTCAGCTCCTACAGACGTTAATGCGAAACTGGAAGTTCAGATGAACCGTGATGAAAACATCATGCGTCATATGGTTACCAGCCTCGACAAGTTTGCGGTAGCTTACAACAACAGGAAACGCAGTAAAAACTTAACCGCTGAAAACGCATAAAATCCCGAACAATGGCTAAACAGAACGAAATAAAATTCCTTACCGCGCAGCGCGTGGAAAAGCGCCAGAAGAAATACTGTCGTTTCAAGAAAATGGGTATCCGCTACGTTGACTACAAAGACGGCGAATTCCTGAAAAAATTCCTGAACGAACAAGGAAAGATGCTCCCACGCCGCATTTCAGGCAACTCCCTGAAATTCCAGCGCAAAGTATCGCAGGCGATCAAGAAGGCACGCCAGATGGCAATTTTACCTTATGTTACTGACCTTTTAAAGTAGAAAAATCATGCAAGTTATCCTCATAAAAGACGTTGACAATCTGGGCGCAGCCCATGAAATGGTAGAAGTGAAGCCTGGCTATGCACGTAACTACCTGATACCTCAGAAATACGCTATCGAAGCTAGCGCCTCTAACACCAAGATCATGGAAGAGCGCCGCAAGCAGCTGGCTAAGAAAGAAGCTAAGCTGATGGCTGAGATCGCAAACGTTACAGAAGTACTGAAAGCGAGCCCGATCAAAGTTGGTGCTAAGATCGGTGTTAGCGGCAAGATCTTCGGATCTGTTACTGCTATCCAGCTGGCACGCGCTATCCGCGAGCAGAAAGGTTACGAGATCGATCGTCGCCGCATATCTGTAGTGGACGAAGTGAAAGAAGCAGGTACACACAAAGCAAGCATCGACTTCGGTAAAGAAAATATTGTTGAGATCGAATTCGAAGTAGTAAGCGAATAATTCCGCTCTACGCTAAGATAACGGCCGCCTCCGGAAACGGGGGCGGTTTTGTTTTGCACCCAGCTTATCGGAGCCCTTCCAGTATCTTCAGCACTTTTGTGAACGCGTCTGAGTCTTTTATCACGTAGCTGTCTGCGCCCTTCATTATTGTTTGCAGGGCAGCGCCATAGGCATCCTGTCCTGATAGCATGATGACGTGTATGCCCGGATTGAATCGCTTGATGGCCTGTAGTATCTTCGATCCGTCTGCTGCCGTGTGTTTAACGGAGTTCAGGTAGTAGTCCAGTATAACAACATCCGGCCCTTCGTCCAGATGGCGGATGCAATCTTCGCCGGTGGCAAACACCCGTACTTTGTGTGGTGTCTTTTCGGTTATGTAATCTTCAAGCGCCATAGACAACATGTCGTTGTCATCTACTATAAACACCGTGCCTGATATCTTATTGAACATACGTGACGGGAGAGAACTATACTGCAAAGCTAATGAATGGCTCTATTTAAGAAAACACCCTGTAGGGGGTAAGGGAGAAAAAGCGCGGACAGACTTTCGTCCGCCCGCGCTTGTATAAATGGTAAAATGATTATCAGTACTTTTTCTTGCCTTTGTAGCCGCCTCCGCCGCCACTATGGCCTTCACGCTTGCCGTAGGCTCGCACATCGCCCGAGTAGCGTGTGCCGCCACCGCCGCCCGACTGGGGTTTGCCACCACCTTTGCGGTAGTCACCACCGCCGCCGCCCGGGCCACGGCTCTGGTCGGCTTCTTCAAGGCGCACCTTGCGTCCCTTGAATTTCTTTGACGACAGATGCTCGATGATATACTCGGCTGCGTCGCCGGGCACGTTAAAGAAGCTGCTCAGGTCGCGAACGGTAACGCGCTCTATCACGTTGGCGTCGATATCCACCGACTCGGTGATGAACTGTAACAGTTTTTGAGTGTTAAGGCCATCTTTTTCGCCCAGATTGATGAAGATACGGCTGTAGCGGTTGCCACGGCCTGCGCCTCTTTCTTTCTGTTCATAACCCGCGTTCAGGTCGTCTGCATCCTGGTAGGCGTCAATGGTTTCGCGCAGTTGCAGCCATATCAGTTTGCGTATCAGCTCGTCTTTGTCCACATCGGCAAACTGCTCGTGCATGCTGTCGCGATAAAGTTTGGCAAAGTCGGCGCGTGGCTGTGCTGTTGCTATCTGCTCCATATAGAAGAACAGGCGCTTGCGTATCACCTCGGCACCATCAGGTATATCGCTCTTGTGAAACTTCTGCTTCACCAGGCGTTCTATCTGACGCACATTTGAGATCTGTTTAGGCGAAACGATAGACATACAGATACCGCTCTTGCCGGCACGCGCGGTGCGGCCGCTACGGTGGGTATATACTTCCGGATCGTCGGGCAGTTCGTAGTTGATAACGTGCGTAATGTCGTTCACATCAATACCGCGTGCGGCCACATCAGTGGCTACAATGCACTGCAGTTGTTTGCTCTTGAAGCGTTCCATCACTTTAGAGCGCATCTTCTGGTCCATATCGCCGTGCAGCGGGCTCACGTGGTAGCCCATCTTCATCAGCTTTTCCGATACGTCTTGCGCGTCCTGCTTGGTACGCGTAAAGATAACACCATAGATACCCGGTGTGAAATCCAGCAGGCGGCGCAGCGTCTCAAAACGGTTGTGGTGCTGCGCTACATAGTATTGGTGGTCAATATTTTCGTTGGTAGAG
>JBIKSN010000013.1:0-24441 GCA_044348585.1 Flavipsychrobacter sp. | reverse complement strand
TAAGTGAATTCTGGCGGGAATAAAAAATGGCGAACACACTGTGTTCGCCATTTTTTATTGAGATAGATCGATCGCAACTCTGATACATATAAATTCTGTACTTACCTTTATAAGACGATGGCATACAATAACAAAAAGGTGATCATGATAGCTGAGGATGATGCGGATGATCGCTATCTCTTGCAGGCCGCTTTTGAGGATAATGGATTTACGGATGAGCTGATATTCGTTGAGAATGGTCTTGAATTATTAGATCATTTAAGCGGGGCCGTGAATGGAGATGGGCTTGCAATGCCTGATCTGATCTTGCTGGACCTGAATATGCCTAAGAAAGACGGACGGGAGGCGCTACGCGAGATCAAAGAGAACGACGCGACAAAGAGAATACCTGTTGTGATATTCAGTACCACAAATAACAAGCATGAAATTGTGAGGTGTTATGATCTGGGTGTAAACTCCTATATTACAAAACCTAATAGCTTTGAACAGTTGGTGAAAGTCGTAATGACTTTGCGAAATTATTGGCTTGATGTAAACCGGTATTCTTGATGAGGATTTGGTCGTTAGTTTCATATGTATGATTGATAATTGTATTTCTTAATTTTTGTTAATGTGGCTGTTGTGTAAAAACAAATACTGTTACTTTGTTGTGTGTTGAGGTTGTAGACGTGTGGCGACCGTTAATTTACAAAATGAAAGTGTGCTATCCCTGATCATCCGGCAACTAGCCTCAAATCATATTTTCGCGAGTTTTGTCCTTATCATCGCGGTTTACACCATTTATTTGGTGGTTATCAGCATGCATTTATATTCTTACAAAAAGCGGCATCAGACTTTGCCTGTACATTATAAGGCGTTCCGGCTATACAGCTCAAATCTTATCTCGAATTCTCCGTCTAAAAAGGAAAAGAAGTTCTACCGGGACACCAATAAGATCACCGTCTTTTTCAATTCTTTGCTTGTCCTTTCCTTCCTGCTCTGCCTTTTTTTTGTCTTCCGTTAGGTACGCTTTCGTAGTTGTTCCTGATACCGAAGATTTGACCTACTTTCATGTTTCTATATTATCGCTACCATGAATGAAAAGCTGCTGCAGTTTTTATGGCAACATAGCTTGTACAATACTGTTGGCCTGCGCACCACTTCGGGAGATGAATTAGTTGTCATTCATCCCGGTAGGCTTAATCGCGATTCAGGCCCCGATTTCGGCGAAGCAAGAGTAAAGGTTGGTTCCACAACACTTGTAGGGAACGTGGAAATACATGTCAGGAGTTCAGACTGGGTAAAACACGGGCACGATGACGACCCTGCGTACAGAAATCTGGTGTTGCACGTGGTATATGAGAACGATATCGATCATGCACCGGCCAATACTCCCGTTGTCGTCCTATCTTCAGCCATCACAGAATCAATTATCGCAAAATACTCCGATCTGGTCAACACCACTCAGCCTCTGCCATGCGCCGGCAGGCACCAGGGAGTGAAGCCAATCACCAAAGAAGGATGGTTGAGTAGGCTACTCGCCGAAAGGTGGGAACAAAAGTTGGGTGAATGGAATGTACTTCTGTATAACTCTGCCGACGACTGGCGCAATCTGTTGTATTGGAGATTGGCAGCTAATTTTGGGTTCAAGACAAATGCAACGCCATTTTTGCTGCTCGCTCAGTCCCTCCCGATCAATATTCCTACAAGACACAAGGACGATCTGATACACTTAGAAGCCCTGTTTTTTGGACAAGCCGGCATGCTTGATGAAGATTTTAAAGACGACTATCCGCGTCAGTTGCAAAGAGAGTACGACTACCTGAGGAAGAAGTATTCGCTTAAGCCCGTAAACAAGGCTCTATGGAAGTTCATGCGAATGCGACCAGCCAATTTCCCCACTATCAGGATAGCACAGTTTGCGGCTTTGGTGCAGCGGTCGGTCCACTTGTTCTCGCAGATCATCGAGACTCATTCGCTTAAAGAGATCATGCCATTACTGGACGTAAAGGCGAGCGAATACTGGGATACCCATTTCCGCTTTGATTCAGTTGCAGAACACGGTTCTCCTAAGGCGCTTGGGCGAACGTCAATAGAAAATATCGTTATTAATACCATAGCGCCTATTCAATTTTTATACGCTTCCCGTCAGGATACGGAAGTACTGCGCGAGCGTGCATTGCAGTTGCTCGAAGATGTGCCCGCTGAAGGGAATAAGATCATTCGTATATGGGAGGAAAACGGCTGGGAGGTTGTGAATGCCGCTCAGTCGCAGGCACTGTTGCAGCTGTACAACAACTACTGTTCGTCAAAAAGGTGCCTTGAATGTACCATTGGTCATAACATTCTGCGACAGGCGTAGGTGTGTTTATTGATCTTCTGTAATTTTGCACCATGCAGTCAGAGATTTTAAAGGAACTTATACCCTCCGATTTTCCCGATTCGACACGTGTGTGGGTGTATCAGTGTAACAGAGCGTTTATCGAAAAAGAGGCCAGGGAGGTAAATGAGCAACTCCATCATTTTTATGCACATTGGCAAAGCCATGGTACGCCCGTTAAGGGGTGGGCGGGTCTGTTGTTCAGGCAGTTTGTAGTTGTGATGGCCGATGAAGGTGTTGAGCCGGTTAGTGGTTGCAGTACAGACAGTTCTGTGCGGGTTATCAAAAGCCTTGAAAAACAATACGATGTCAATTTCTTTGATAGGATGATGATCACATTCCTGGTGAAAGGCAAGTCAGAGATGCTGCCGTTCAATCAGGTTCAATATGCGATCGACAAAGGATTTATTGACGAAGAAACGCTGATGTTCAACAACGTTTTAACGGACAAGAAAAGCCTGATGCAGAATTGGTTGGTGCCGTTAAAAGAAAGCTGGCTTGGAAACAGGGTTTCCTTCCAGAAGGTAGGATAGACTTATCACTTATTGTCGGTGATCCGTATCTCAACACGCCTGTTTTTCTCTGCGTCTTCCTCGCTTTGTTCCACTTCTATAACAGGGCGCCTGCGGCCGTAGCCAACATACGTGAGCCTGCCGGGGTCTATGCCTTTTTCAACAAGGTAGTTGTAGATTGCCTTTGCCCTGTTTACTGAAAGGTGCGGCTCATAGGTGTCTATATCAAGCGCGTCAGGCGCGTCGCGAACGCAGCAGACGTGCCCTTCAATACTAATTTTGAGGTTGGGATTATTCTTCAGCACAGAGTATAATTTCTCAAGTGCCTCCATCGACTCAGGCTTCATAACATGTCGGTCGGCAGGGAAGTAAACGTTCTTCAGTTTCACTACCGTTCCAGACTTCATGTTTTTGATCTCATCGATGTTGGTAACACTAACGCGGCGAGAGGTATCTTTTTTGTTTTTCTTTTTGTCGGTTACTGACTTGCCGGTGTAGTTGTTCATCACAATGTCGACACGGCGATCAATAGGGTAGCCTCCTGGGTCCGTCAAGCCCTGTCTGTCAACTTTGCCTTTTCCTACGCACAGGGTAATGTCCTTCTCGTTGATGCCATACTTCACCAGATAGTCTTTCACGTTCTGAGCACGTTTCATCGAAAGCTCCTGATTGTATTTTTCCGATCCCAAATAGTCGGCATAGCCCACTATAGTCACTCCACTGCCCGAGAGGATCTTGTCGTTGTAGATCAGCAGATCTATTTTCTTCTCCATCTTTTGGTTCAGCGTAGGAACATTCAGATCAAAATACAATTTGAATGTATCCGTCTCCTTCTGTGCGGAGCAGTAAAATGCTGAAGAAAACAACGATATGTATAGTAGGATCTTATACATTTTGGGGAAACCAACCATAAAGTAACAAAAAAAATCGATTCGGTGCTAATCGGACGTCTACTCCTGCAGGGCCATTCTGCAAGGACCTATTTGTAGTGGTCAATTTTCAGTAGCGCGAAAAACTCGCCTTCTTCATACTCTCTGATGTGTCCGGGCGGCAGGTCGCCAAGTTCCAGCCCTTCTATAGAAGTGCGCACCAATCGCCGGCATTGGTGGTGTACGGCTGCCACCATTTTTCTTATCTGGTGGAATTTTCCTTCGGTGAGGGTGATCTTCAGCCACGTGTGTGGAATAAACGCCCGTAGTTCCAATTGGTGAGGTGGCAGAGGCGGATTCTTAACTATCTCCACATCGCACGCACGAGTGGTATATATCTTACCTTCCTCTACTACTATGTCCAGTCCGTTTTTGATCTTCTCTACCGTCTCCTCGCTCACAATATTCAACACCCTTACCATGTAGGTTCGGGTGTGCGGTATAGGGCCGTTAAACACTAATCTCGTTACCTTCTTGTTGGTAGTAAGTATCAGGAGTCCTTCCGAGAGTTTGTCGAGCCTGCCTATTGCATGTGTACCCTCCGGAAAATCAAAGTCAATGTCACCCAGGAGATTCACTTTTTCCTGGCTCACGAACTGTGAAACCATATTGTATGGCTTGTTCAGTACAAAATATCGATGAGTTGTTTCTGCTGACATCTTTAGTGGTGTGCAATGTTAGCCGATAAAAAACAGAATTCCCTCTTTTTTTACATGGTGTCTCCTGTTATATTTTTTTGACAATCTGACCAATATCATACTGCCGCGTGTCCTGCGTCATAATTGCTGCCTGAAGGGTTCGCTACGTTTGTCTGTAAAATTCTTAATTAATGCCATTTTATCATACTCTGGGAGTCATTCCCGATAAACGCCACGTAGTAAGCCGCCAGCCCAACGGAAAATTGTATCAGGAAGAGTTGGTAGGCACTCAGGGATTTGCAGGGCTTTCTTCGCTTGTTTACCACTTGCATCCGCCAACATGT
Source organism: Flavipsychrobacter sp. (assembly GCA_044348585.1). Taxonomy (GTDB): domain Bacteria; phylum Bacteroidota; class Bacteroidia; order Chitinophagales; family Chitinophagaceae; genus Nemorincola. The sequence goes on along the minus strand of JBIKSN010000013.1, from coordinate 19,659 downwards.
GTAAAACAAAAGGGAGCGCCCTACTCGGTAAAGCCCGAGGTCGCTATAGAGAACGGCCTGAATGCTATGAGCTTTAACGGGTTTGACATAAAGCCCGAAGAAGATTATATAAAAAGCCGTAAGGTGCTTTTTGTGAATGCAGCCATGCAGATAGGTCTGGCTGCCCCAAAAAAATCAACTGAATATTTCTATAAAAATGCAGATGCGGATGAAATGTTGTTCATCCACAAAGGGAGCGGCGTTGTAGATACCATGTACGGAAGTCTGCCATTCAAATACGGCGACTATATCGTTATCCCTCGCGGAACGGTCTATCAGATCAGGTTCAACGATGAAGACAATAAGATACTCTTTGTCGAATCACCCGATCCTATCTTCACGCCGCGCCGCTACCGCAACGACTTTGGTCAGTTGTTGGAACATTCTCCCTTCTGCGAGCGCGACATCAAACGCCCTAAGGACCTCATGACCCACGACGAAAAGGGTGAGTTCGATATATTCATTAAGAAAAAGGGAATGATGTTCCCCTACACCTACATAAACCATCCGTTTGATGTGGCCGGCTGGGATGGATACCATTATCCTTACACATTCTCCATCTTCAATTTTGAACCTATTACCGGTCGCATACACTTGCCGCCACCTATTCACCAAACGTTTGAGAGCAGGAATTTTGTGATCTGTTCTTTTGTGCCCCGTCTATACGACTACCATCCCGATGCAATTCCGGCACCATATCACCACAGCAATATCGATAGCGATGAGCTGTTGTATTACGTGGATGGCGATTTCATGAGCCGCAACAATATCAAAGCCGGACAGATAACACTGCATCCCGGTGGCATTCCACATGGCCCGCATCCGGGTGCAATAGAGCGCAGTATTGGTCAGAAAGAGACCAAAGAACTCGCAGTGATGATCGATCCGTTCCAGCCGGTGAATATCACCAAAGAAGCATTGGCTATTGAAGTTGATGGCTATTATAAATCATGGTTAACAGAATAAATTAAATCATAGAAAATGAGTACTGCAAATCTTACAGAAGTAAAAAACTTCGATTACGGCATTGAAAAGATCTTCGATAGGGCCGGCGATTTTCTGCCTATCAATGGTACTGATTATGTAGAGTTGTACGTTGGCAACGCAAAGCAGTCTGCACACTATTATAAGACTGCTTTCGGCTTCCAGTCTTTGGCCTACTGCGGATTAGAGACCGGTGTTAAAGACCGCACGTCTTATGTATTGGTACAAGACAAAATAAGGCTGGTGCTTACAACACCAATGGTGCCGGAGGGTGAAGTTGCAGACCATATCAGGAAACATGGTGACGGAGTTAAGGTTATTGCCCTGTGGGTAGATGATGCAAGAGCTGCATTCAACGAGACTACTTCACGTGGCGCAAAGTCATTTTTCGAGCCGAGGGTAGAAAAGGATGAACATGGCGAAGTAGTTCGTGCTGGTATACATACTTACGGAGAGACTGTTCACATTTTTGTGGAGCGCAAAAATTACAAGGGCGTGTTCCTGCCGGGTTACGAATCTTGGAACTCTGAGTACAATCCGGCGCCAACAGGCCTCAAATATATAGATCACATGGTGGGCAACGTGGAGCTTGGCTCAATGAACAAATGGGCCGACTTCTATGCTCGTACCATGGGTTTTGCGAATCTGGTGACTTTCGACGATAAGGATATATCAACCCAATATACCGCGCTCATGAGTAAGGTGATGAGTAACGGCAACGGCCGTATCAAGTTCCCTATCAATGAGCCTGCTGTTGGATTGAAAAAGTCGCAGGTGGAGGAATACCTCGATTTTTATGGTGGCCCCGGTTGCCAGCACATTGCAGTTGCGACAGATGACATCGTTTTTACTATCTCTGAGATGAGAAGGCGTGGTGTTGAGTTCCTGCATGTACCCGGCTCCTACTACGATACCGTTCCAAATAGAGTAGGGCAGATTGCCGAAGATCTTGAGTTGTTGAAGAGTCTCGGTATCATGGTTGATAGGGACGAAGAAGGGTATCTGCTGCAGATATTCACAAAACCTGTGGAAGACCGTCCTACCATGTTCTTCGAGATCATTCAGCGCAAGGGTGCTAAGTCATTCGGCAAAGGCAATTTCCAGGCATTGTTCGAATCTATTGAAGCTGAACAGGCAAGGAGAGGTACGCTTTAATCAAAGTTTTTCACCGCATTAAAACACATACAAAATGGAATTGCAGGAACAAACTACCGTTCAGGTCGATCTTCTGAAGAGTTTTGAGGAAAAGATCGGTCGCGACGATGCCATTGAGCCCAAAGACAAGATGCCCGATGCATACCGCAAGCACCTCATCAGGCAGATATCGCAACACGCACACTCTGAAGTGATAGGTATGCAACCCGAAGGCAACTGGATAACACGCGCCCCATCACTCAGGGCGAAGCAGATACTTCTTGCCAAGATTCAGGACGAGGGTGGGCACGGCCTTTACCTCTACAGCGCCGCCGAAACACTGGGTATCTCCCGATCCGAAATGATTGAACAACTGCATTCCGGCAAGGCTAAATATTCCAACATCTTCAATTATCCCGCCCTCAACTGGGCAGATATAGGCGCCATTGGTTGGTTGGTAGATGGTGCCGCTATCGTGAATCAGGTGTCACTGCAGCGTACATCTTACGGCCCATATAGCCGCGCAATGGTAAGGATATGTAAGGAAGAGAGTTTTCATCAGCGCCAGGGCTATGAGATCATGGCGAAGATGATGGCCGGTACCGCCGACCAGCGCGAGATGGCTCAGGATGCCATGAACAGGTGGTGGTGGCCGGCGCTCATGATGTTCGGACCACACGATAGCGAATCGCCTCGATCAGGTGATGCTTTCAAGTGGAAGATCAAGCGCCAGTCTAATGATGAGTTGAGGGCCAAGTTCATTGATAAGACCGTGCAGCAGGCTGAGGTAATAGGTCTTACAATTCCCGACAAAGACCTGAAATGGAACGAAGCTCGTGGTCACTATGATCATGGTCCCATTGACTGGAACGAATTCTACAACGTGATAAACGGCAACGGCCCTTGCAATAAACAGCGCATGGATCATCACAAGCGCGTACATGCCGATGGTGCATGGGTCAGGGAGGCGGCGGAAGCATACCGTGCAAAAAAGGAAAAACAATTATTTCAATCGAAAAATTAATTCTATGTCATCAGATACTCAATTGGAAAAATGGGAAGTATTTATCCAGTCAAAGCCGGGTGCGAATTTTGTGCATGCCGGATGTGTACATGCCTCAGATAAGAAGATGGCCCTGCAGAATGCTCGCGATACCTACACCCGCCGTGGCGAAGGTACTAGTATTTGGGTGGTTCCTTGCGATGCCATAGTGGCTTCAAATCCCGATGAGAACGACATGTTCTTCGATCCTGCAAACGACAAAACATATCGTATGCCTACCTTTTACGTAATGCCTGATGGCGCAAAAGCCATCTAAAACCCAATTATTATGAAACAACAGGAAGCAATGTTCAAATACTGTCTCCGTTTGGGAGATAATGCACTCATACGTTCCTATCGTTTGTCAGAGTGGTGCAGCAACGCGCCTATTCTTGAGGAAGATCTGGCGCTCACCAACTTCGCACTGGACATGATAGGTCGTGCACAGGCCTTGTTGGGATATGCCGGCCAGATAGAGGGTAAGGGCAGATCGGATGATGATTTAGCTTATCGTCGCAGCGAAAGGAGTTTCTTCAATGTGCTGCTTACCGAACTGCCCAATCAGGATTTTGCCTACACAATGGCACGCGAGCTATATATGTCGGCTTTCGAATATTTCTATTTCAGTGGTCTCGCCGCGTCTAAAGATGCTACCCTTGCTGCCATCGCCGCCAAAACACTCAAAGAAATAAAGTACCATCTTTCACACGCTACCGATTGGGTTTTGCGCCTGGGTGACGGTACTGCCGAGAGTCACGCAAAGATGCAGACGGCAGTAGACGATCTTTGGCCTTACGCAAGCGAATTGTTTGAGTCGGACGCCGTTGATGCTGCTATGATGAGTGCTATCGGTACTCCCGATCCTGCTGCACTTAAGGATAGCTGGGTGAAACACGTGTCGGCCATACTTAAAGAGGCGACATTGGACGTGCCTACAACTATGTACACCCACACAGGTGGTCGCAATGGTATTCATAGTGAGAACCTCGGTCACATTCTTGCTGAGATGCAGTTTTTGCCCCATGCTTATCCCGACGCGAAATGGTAACGCACGCACACAGTAAGGATGATATCTTCAGGATGTTGTCGGTCATTCCCGATCCTGAGATCCCCGTCGTGAATATCTTCGAGATGGGAATGCTGCGCGATGTGGTGCTGGATGACGGCGGTTACGAAGTGATCCTCACACCCACTTATACCGGTTGTCCGGCAATGAGCATGATAGAGGCCGATATACTGGCTACACTTGCTCAAAACGGAGTAAAGGGCGCGCGTGTGAAAATGGTGTTGGATCCGGCATGGACCACCGACTGGATGAGCGGCGTGGCAAAGGACAAATTGCTCAATTATGGCATCGCTCCGCCTTTACATTCGTCCTGCAACCACGATGTGTTCGGGCATAACATCATAAAGTGTCCCAGATGCCATTCCGATGATACCGTGATGTTAAGCAGATTTGGAGCCACTGCATGCAAGGCTTTATATCAGTGCAATGACTGCAAAGAGCCGTTTGAATATTTTAAATGTCATTAGAAGAGACCGGAAGTGTGCTTCCGGTCTCTTCTAACGTTGTTTCTCCATTATTATGGCGTAGATTTGAGTCAGGGTTGCGTATGACTTTTGTCATTTCATTCCCACGCATTAGATTTTAAATTTGCTTCTTGCAAAGGATGTTACAGACCAGTGGAAAATGATGAAAATACCTGACTCTTTCAATAAATACCTTGATGAGACCGGAGCCACCTCGCGGTTCACCTACCGGTATTTTCATGAGTTGGTTCGTCCCCGTTACGAGATCAGGCAGTTTTTGCGCCAGTGTTACCTCATCGGTTACAATTCTCTGCCGCTCATTGCTATCACAGGGTTCATTATGGGGTTGGTGCTTACTATACAATTGAGGCCATCGCTCATTTCTTATGGTGTCGAGTCTCAATTACCGGTGATGGTCAGTCTCGCCATTGTTCGTGAGATCGGTCCGGTTATTACCGCACTCATTTTTGCCGGAAAGATCAGTTCAAGCATTGGGGCCGAATTGGGGTCTATGAAGGTTACCGAGCAAATAGATGCTATGGAAGTATCAGGTACCAATCCCTTCAAGTATCTGGTGGTAACTCGTGTGGCTGCGGCTACATTCATGTTGCCTGTTCTTGTCATTATGTCTGATGCTGTGTCGTTGTATGGTTCCTACCTCGGGGTCAATATCAGAGGCAATACTAGTTTGCGCCTTTTTTTCTTTCAAGTATTTCAGACGTTGCAGTTTGGAGATGTATTGCCTGCATTTATTAAAACGTTTTTCTTTGGTTTTGCCATAGGTATAATAGGCTGCTACAAAGGATACAATTCATCGAAAGGAACTGAAGGTGTTGGTCGCTCTGCCAATTCTGCGGTTGTTGTTTCTTCACTCATGGTATTCATAATAGACCTGATCGCGGTACAGATCACCGACATCCTTGGCCTGAATTGATATGAACACAACGATAGCACATATGGAGGGGCACAGCCCGGATGCTGTGATAGTGATTGATAAGCTTGTGAAAAGGTTTGGTGAAAAGGTAGTGCTCAATGAGTTTACGGTTGATCTGAAGAGGGGTGAGAACCTCGTGGTATTGGGGAGGTCGGGTAGTGGAAAGTCTGTTTTGATAAAATGTGTGATCGGGCTGATGAAGTCGGAAAGCGGAACAATAAATGTATTGGGGCACGATGTCCTGTCACTCGATCATGAAGGATTGGACGATGTTCGGGCCCGCGTTGGTTTTTTGTTTCAGAGCAATGCCCTGTACGATTCAATGACCGTAAAGCAGAATCTGGAGTTTCCGATGCGCAGGCACCTGAGGAATATTGATTACAAAGAGTCGATCGACAGGATCATGGATGCACTCGAGAATGTTGGTTTGGCTCATACACTGAATATGATGCCATCTGAACTCTCTGGTGGTATGCAAAAAAGGATAGCGTTGGCCAGAACATTGATACTGAATCCCGAGATCATCTTGTATGACGAACCAACCACCGGACTGGATCCTATAACAGGAAAGGAAATAACTTTGTTGATGAAAGAGATACAGGAAAAATACAAGACATCTTCCATCATCATTTCGCACGACATGAAATGTGTGAAACGGGCTGCCGACAGGATCGCGGTTCTGGTTAACGGTTCGTGTTATGCGGTCGATACTTACGATAACCTTAAACGATCTTCAGACCCCAACATAAACCAGTTTTTTGAGTGACATGAGTACAAATAGTCAGAATAACGTCCGCTTAGGAATATTTGTCACAGTCGGGGTGCTCATCCTGGTTGTGTCACTTTATATTATCGGTAAAAATCAGAATTTCTTTGGTTCAGGTTACTCATTGCGGGCCAGGTTCCGGAATGTGAGCGGCCTTATGGTGGGCAACAACATCAGGTACTCAGGTATTCAGTCCGGTACTGTTAGTAAGATTATGGTCATTGATGATACCACTATTGAGGTTACTTTGTTGGTTGACGTAAAAATGAGGCCTTACATACATCAGGGAGCTTCTGCTTCAATTGGCAGCGAAGGTCTCATGGGCAATAAGGTCATTAACATCACTCCAGGCAATGCGCAATTGCCCTTGCTTGCTGAGGGGGAGATGTTGCTGACAAAAAAAGTTGCGTCTACCGATGAGATGCTCGAGACACTTTCGGCCACCAACAATGATGTTCAGATCATTGCAGAGAATCTAAAGAATACAGTTGTAAAACTTAATAACAGCACGGCATTGTGGCAGGTGGTAAACGATTCTACACTGCCGGGCAACATCCGTATGTCAATGGATAACATTCGTCAGGCTACAGAACAGATCAACGAGTTTTCAGCGGCAATAAACGAAATGGTCAAGGAAGCTGAAAAGGGCGAAGGTGTAGCCGGCACTTTGTTGAAAGACGAAGCAGCTGCAACCGACCTGAAAAACGCTATCCGCAATATCTCAAGGATATCAGAAGATGCAAAGGTGCTTGTTGCACATACCGACAGTGCGGTGAAACAACTCGATCGCAATGTCAACAACGGCCCGGGTGCGGTTCATGCGGTGCTTAAGGATACAGGAATTGTAAAAAAACTCACTACTAGTCTCGGAAACATAGAAAAGGGTACTGCTGCGTTCAGCGAGAACATGGAGGCCCTGAAACACAACTTCCTTACAAGGGGGTATTTTAAAAAACAGGCAAAAAAGCAAAAGAAGGCTACGCAAGCTAAGTAGCCCCTATGTGATACCTATTTATTGGCCATTTTTAAAACCGAGATTATGTACATCCAACAGATCTACACGAATTGTCTTGCCCATGCGGCATACTACATTGAGTCGGCCGGAGAGGCTGCCGTTATTGACCCCCTGCGCGATCCTGGTCCCTACCAGAAGCTGGCTGCAGAGCGAGGCGCGACTATTAAGTACGTTTTTGAGACCCACTTTCATGCCGATTTTGTTTCCGGTCATATCGATCTGGCAAATAATACCGGTGCCAACATTGTGTTTGGTCCCGATGCCAAGCCCGGCTATAAATGCTATATAGCCGAAGATGGAGAAATGCTTCCCCTCGGTGATGTGAAGATAGAAATAGTGCACACGCCCGGCCACACTATTGAGTCTACATGTTTCCTGCTGCACGATGCCACCGGGAAGAAGCATGCAATATTCACCGGCGATACACTTTTTGTCGGCGATGTGGGGCGCCCCGACCTCTTGAGCGGTAATCTTCCCAAGGAAGTACTTGCTGCCATGCTGTTCGATTCTTTACAGACCAAGATCAAGAAACTGCCCGATGATGTAGTAGTATACCCCGGTCATGGAGCAGGGTCTGCCTGTGGCAAAAACATCGGTACATCTTCCTATACAACCATTGGCGACCAGCGCACATCCAACTATGCATTACTCGTTGCCGATAAAGATGAGTTCATTCAGGCTGTTACCTGCGATCAGCCTGTTATTCCCGCTTATTTCTTTAAAGATGCGGTCATTAATAAGAGTGGCGCTACTGCCTATCAATCTGTTTTAGAGCATAGTCTTAAACCGCTTTCCAATGAGGCATTCGAGCAGGCAATGGAAACAGGTGCTGTAGTGTTGGATACCCGCGATCCTATGGAGTTCGCAGCCGGCTTCGTCAAGGGTGCAATCAACATAGGTCTCAACGGAGATTTTGCTGTATGGGTTGGTTCCATCATCGTGCCCGATGTTGAATTGCTGCTTGTTTGCGAGCCCGGAAAAGAGGTTGAAGCAATTGAGCGACTTGCCCGTATCGGCTACGAGGGCGTCAAAGGCTTCCTTGATGGTGGTATGAAGCAGTGGTTTGCAGCAAATAGAAGCTACGACGTAGTAGTCACTTTTGATGGTTCTGAATGCGAGAACCTGCTGAATATGGAGCAGTACGAATTGCTTGACGTTCGCAACAGGCGCGAGGTTGCCCGCAACCGGATGGTTGGGTCCGTCCACATACCGTTGAATGTTCTGAAAGATGAATACGCGCAGTTGGGCGCCGACAGGAAGTGGCTCATTTATTGTGCAGGTGGCTACCGTTCCATGGTGGCGGCCTCATTCCTGAAAAGCAAAGGCTTCCATTTTGTGGCCAGCGTAGAGGGTGGTATAAAAGAAGTGCAGCGTGTGGCGCCATCCCTCGTCGAGGAATTAGCTGACACCGAATGATCGTATATCTAAAATCCCTTTTTATGGAGCACATATATGAAGTTGATCTTAACTGGGTAAAAGATCGGGCGGGAGTTTTGTTCTCGCCCGATTTTAACGATGAAATGACAGTCGTTACGCCCCCTCAGTTCCCAGGCGGTATTGCCGGCCGTTGGTCGCCGGAGCATCTTTTTACGGCAGCAATAAACAGTTGCCTAATGACCACTTTTCTCGCAATCGCCGAGAAGTCGGGTCTTATTTTCGCCGCATTTTCGTCCCGCGCTTATGGCAAATTAGACGATTCAGGTGGCAAATTGCTAATGACGCAGGTTACCTTGAAGCCGGTGGTTGTATTGGAAAATGAAGCAGATGTCGAGAAAGCCCGTAGAGTGCTGCAAAAGTCTGAGGCGGCCTGTCTTATATCTAATTCTGTGAGATCTGAGATCATTTTTGAGCCCGAGGTAAGGGTGAAAACATGACCAAGATCAGTTTTTTGCCTACCCAACATCAGCATTTCTGGTTATGCATAAGGATAATTTTGTCGAAACTCCTCTTTTTTCATGGAAAAAGAAATGCAAAGAAGTAACCATACTGCTAATCTGACTCAGCTGGTTGACAGGATCAGTATGGATAATTATGATGAAATTATTAGTCTGTGCCGTAATACGGCGAGGCAGATTGAATTGCTTGAGAATGCGGGTTTGCAACATGCAACCACGCAATATACCAATACGTGTGCCGAGTTGATAGAGGAAGTTATTAGGTATATTACTGAACGGAAGGAACGGGTGATACCTTACCTGAAGGAGTTGTCGCATAAGGCTGAATCGAATCATGATTGCAGCACCTGCTCGGGTGGTTGCAAGGTGAATCACGGTCTGCAACTGATAGAGTTAAGAGCCTCGCACTCTGCTATGAAAAGTTTATTGAATCGTTTGCAGGTCGTAGCGCTCCCTTTGTATTCCGACACCATTTTCCCTGATGCTTATAGGGTGTTGCGCAATCAGATGGCACTAATCGAAAATGGCCTTACTGAGTTATTCTTCGTGGAAGAAAATTACTTGCTCCCAAAGGTCGTTGACGCTCAAAAGAGAATCAATGTTAGCAGTAGGTAATCCTGAAATAAAAAAAGTGCCGTTCAATGCCCCTCCGGATACCGATGTGCTGTGCTATCACTGTGGCACTCCGTGTATTGGGGAGCGCATTGCCATTGAGGAAAAGGTGTTCTGCTGCGATGGATGTAAACTGGTTTACGAGATCATCAACGAGAATGACCTTTGCGATTATTACAAATTACAGTCCCATCCCGGCCTGTCACAGGTCAAGGCCATCCGCAGCGACAAATATGCCTATCTCGATAACGAGGAGATCGCCCGCCAGTTGGTCCAGTTTACCGACGGAGATCATACAGTTGTTACTTTTTACGTTCCCGGCATTCACTGTAGTTCCTGCATGTGGCTGCTCGAACACATGAACCGGTTGAACGAGGGCTTCAAAGAAAGTCGCATGAACTTCAGTGCCAAAGAAGTCACTATTCGGTTCTCTTCTAAGACCATCGCTTTACGCAAGGTAGTAGAGTTGCTCGCTACCATCGGTTACGAACCGTATATAAGCCTTGATGAGGCAGGCAAAAAGAAATCTGCCACTTTCAATAAGCAACGCGTTTTCAAGCTGGGTGTTGCGGGTTTCTGTTTCGGAAATATCATGATGATGAGTTTTCCTGAGTATCTGTCATCTGCTACAGGAATTGAAGAGAAGTATGCACTTTTATTCAGGTACCTCAATCTCTTTTTGGCCATACCTGTTTTCTTTTATAGCGCGTCAGAGTTCTTTGTCACTGCCTGGAAGGGACTGTTGCAGAAGACACTCAATATCGATGCGCCGATCGCTTTAGCTATCATCATCACATTTGCCCGCAGCATTTACGAGATATTGTCCGGAACCGGTGCCGGCTACCTCGATAGCATGAGCGGCATAGTATTCTTTATGCTGGTGGGTAGGGTAGTGCAGGAGCGCACCTATCGCTCACTCTCCTTTGCCCGCGACTATAAGTCCTATTTTCCTATAGCGGTAAACGTTTTAACTGAAAGCGGATTGCAAAGCACCAAACTACAAGACCTGAAGGAGAATGATGTGGTGCAACTGCACAACGACGAGATCATTCCTGCCGACTCTGTTGTAGTATCGGGAAAAGCACTCATAGACTATAGTTTTGTTACCGGCGAAAGTGAGCCGGTTGAGATAAAGGCTAACGCGCTGGTATATGCCGGCGGCAAGCAGACAGGCGATCAGCTTACCATTCGCATAGTGAAGCCGGTTGCAGGTAGCTACCTCACTTCACTTTGGAACCACTACGCTTTCAGGAAGGATAAGGCCGAAGAAAATGACCGCGAGAGTGTTATTCACGTGCTGAGTAAGTACTTCACTGTTATACTCTTCACCCTGGCTGCGGCCACTGCGGTTTACTGGTATTTTGTCGATCCTTCAAAGATAATCAATAGTGTATCCGCAATGCTTATAGTGGCTTGCCCTTGTGCGTTGTTGTTGTCTGCTACTTTCACCAATGGAAACATCCTGCGCTTATTCAGCAATAACGGCCTGTTTCTCCGCGATGCCTCTGTGATCGAGTCATTGGGAAATGCCGACCATATTGTGTTCGATAAAACAGGTACCATCACTCAGGGCGGTGCTGCGCAATCTGTAGAGTGTACCGGGCATCAATTGTCAGCCGCGGAAAAAGATCTTTTATACTCAGTTGTGAGGGCCAGTAAGCACCCCAATAGCAAGTCAATTGCCGACTGGTTGGGCACAAGAGATCTGGTTCAGGTGTCAGCTTGGAAGGAGATCCCCGGAAAAGGTATTGAAGCATATGCCGGTGCAGACAATATCTTGGTCGGTTCTGCCGAATTTGTAGGTGTGCCACGCAATTGGTCACAGGAGGAGAAAGCTACCGTTTACATTCGCATCAATCACGGGATAACTGCAATTCATCTTAAATCTGTGTTGCGCGAGAGTGCCGCAGGTGTAATGGATACATTAGGCAATAGTTACGGCATGTCATTGGTTTCCGGCGATAATGATAAACAGCGTGCAATTGTGGCGCCGGTTTTCCGCAAGAACAGCGACCTGCTATTCGAACAGAAGCCTATCGATAAACTGCACTATGTAGAGTCGCTCCAGATGAAGGGTAGGTCGGTGCTCATGATCGGCGACGGACTGAATGACGCGGGCGCACTGCAGCAGAGTAATGTAGGCATCACTATATCAGACGATATCAACAACTTTACCCCTTCTTGCGATGCGATCCTGGATGCGTCAAAATTCAACCTGCTTCCGGCAGTTCTTAGACTGGCTCGGGCATCCCGCCGTCTCATCGGGTTGAGTTTTGCAGTGTCTCTGGTCTACAACTTTATTGGGCTCTATTTCGCTATGCGCGGCATGCTTACACCGGTAGCTGCAGCCATTCTCATGCCTTGCAGCACCATCAGCATCGTTATTATTGCTACCGGTTTCAGCAGCTTTGTTGCCTGGCGCTATGGCTTGCGGGTCAGCGCGGGAAAGTGATCGGCTGTCGTTGCATGAACACGGAGGTTCAAGACTTTGTTTTGGTTTAATTACAGGGTAGCATGGAAACATACTGCCCTTTTTTTTGTATCCAAAGTGCTGGCATTTGGAATTTATCCTTAGGATTTTGTTCTTTGGAATTTAGAATTTGTTCTTTATTCTTTGGAATTTCCCTGCATTGTTGCAACAAAAAGGCTCCGGTGAAAACCGGAGCCCTTGCAGAAAGATGTTCTATTGTCTTTGTATAATCTGTCTTCTCAACGTCATTTTGCTCTCAGAGCCAACCGACCATCCTTCTGTCACTACTCATCCCAGAAACAATTGTTACATCCATTGTTCAGCGAACTTCCTGAACGTACGGATCATATCGTAAATTATTTTTTCTTCTCCCTCAAAACGGTTGCCCAACTCGGTGTGAGTTGTTTGAAGGCTCTCGTCTATATAGCCTGCACTTTGGGTTTGTGCCTGCTTGCTTATCGCGCCTATGTTCACATGAATGTCGTGCGACAGACGGTCGATGTTGTCATTCTGGATCTTGAACTGGTTTTCAAAATGTTCAACTTCTTTCATAACGTCTGAACCTGTATTTTTGCCTGCGATCTCTGTAAGACGGCCTTTCAGAATACTGATCTCTGTCTTATAGAAATTGAGGCTCCTCAGCCAGTAGTTATGTTCGTTGCTTACGTGTGAAATGTTTACTTTTTTCATTGTTTTGATTTTATACAAATGTAGGTCGGGCTATCAACTGCAATGCTGACGGTAGTCATGGAGTGTGGTGATTGATGTTAGTCCCTTGCCTGTCAACATTTGAGGCTGTTTGTGATCGCAAACATAAATTGCCGGCCATGTTGTCGTCGTCACTGACAAGGAACATAATTGACGCTGACTGATGTCAAGTGTGAGGTTGGGTAGCAGGTGTACTTTTGGGAAAAAGTAGAAAGCTATGGAACCTCGATTTGTTACCGGAGACAAGGTGCAGTTGAAATCCGGTGGGCCTGATATGACAATACGCGGGCCGCATTACGACGTTCTTGCCAATCAGTACAGTAGCACCATGTATGACTGTATCTGGTTCGCGAAGAACAAAGACGGCCGGGAAGAAGTGCATTATTGCCCCTTCGATGCCGATGAACTTATTAAAGTAAAGGACGCATGATGTCAGAAAGACAAAGTGAATTTACCCCTGTTGGCTCAAAGAATGAGATCGAGTTCCTCGAAGGACCACGGTCAAGGTGGCGCGAGTTTGTATTTGTTCTGGACGTGTTTAAAGAGTTTGTACATGGCTTCAGGATGTTGCACTTTATTGGTCCTTGTGTTACTGTCTTTGGCTCAGCAAGGTTTGCTGAACATCATCCCTATTATATAAAAACACAAGAGTTGGGCGGAGAGGTCGCCAAACTCGGATTCACAGTTCTTACCGGCGGTGGCCCCGGCATCATGGAGGCAGCCAACCGTGGCGCCCGCGAAGTGGGCGGTCGGTCTGTAGGTTGCAACATTGTCCTGCCCATGGAGCAGCAACCCAATCCCTATCTCGATCATTGGGTCAACATCAAATACTTCTTTGTCAGGAAGGTGTTGCTGACAAAATATTCCTACGCCTTTGTGGTAATGCCCGGTGGTTACGGCACACTCGATGAGTTCTTCGAAGCGGTAACACTCATGCAGACAGGCAAACTAAGTCGTTTCCCCGTGGTGCTTATGGGCACCGAATACCATCAGGGGCTTATGGCACATGTAAACAAGATGGTCGCTGAAAGGACTATTGCGCCCGAAGATGCCAGCCTTTTCCTTTTTACCGATTCGGTCGAGGAAGCAGTGAAACACATAAATAAGTATGCTATCGAAGGCTTCGGACTGAAGAAGAGCCGACACGTAAAGCCATGGGGGTTGTTGGGCGAGCCTGGAGCAGGGTTTCGCAGGCTGTTTGCCTCTCGCCGCTTGCGTTAGTCGTTAGTACTCTATCTGCAGACCCATACCGTCCCTAAGTTTGGCAAGGTTTGGATTCCTGTTTGCCATTACTTCAAACATCTCGTTTTTACTCAGTACTCTGTTTGTCGGTTCTGTTAGCGATTTGTCTTCTCTTACTTCTGTGGTTACACGCACACGCATTTTAGCCTCCTTCATGAAGAAGTCTATCAGGTCGCCACGCTGGTCCTTTGCATAGTTGTCCGTGAGGTCCCCTGGCGATATAAGCCGCACTTCATCCGGCGGATACACTTCCATTTTCATCAGCGCCAGTTGGCCAAGTATCACACTCTGGTCTTTCGCTCGCAGATGTGCTTTGTATTTTTCCAGTATGTCAGCGGCTACCTCGTACGTGATCTCTACCTGCTGTGCGGCGCGTGCGGCAACAGCGGCATTAAGATCAGCATCCAGATCGCCCAGCATATTCATACTCACCTTGCGTGCCGGTTGTGCAGCAGGGTGCGGCCCTGTTGGTGCAGGCTTTGGCGCAGGTGCCGGTTGCGGTGCCGCAGGAACCGGTTGTTGTACAACTGGTGCAGCTTGCACAGGTGGCGGAGCCGATGGTATAACTACAGTAGGCGGTGGTGCAGGCTGCGATGCAGCAGGTGCTGTCGCGGGCATTGCCGGTGCCGCAGGCGCAAAAGATGCCGGCGGCGCGGTGTTAAAATTGATGCTGCCTAAACTATCAGTGTTTTTTTTTTCACCACCCTCGGCGGGCACCATCGTTTGTGGCTTGGTGAACTGCATTAGGAAGCAAAGGCGTATAATACACAACTCCACATGCAGCCTTCGGTTGGTAGCATTCCGGTATTCTATTTCGCACTGGTTCAGCAGATTGAGTGCCGATACAATAAATGACGGTGGTGCCTGGTTCGCTTTCTCGTAGTAAACAGGTTTATGTTCACTTGGTACGTCCAGCAGCCGGGCCATGCGTGCGTCTTTGCACAGCATCAGGTTGCGGAAGTGGCCCGCCAACCCGCCTATGATCACATCTCCCTCAAATCCTTTTTCCAGCGCGCTGTCCAGCATCATCAGCGATCCCGCTACATCTTGTGCAAGCATGGCGTCTGTGATACGGAAGTAGTAATCGGCGTCCAGCAGGTTCAGGTGCTCCATAGTATTGGCATACGTCAGCATGCCATTGGTAAACGAAGCTATCCTGTCCAACATCGAAAGCGCGTCGCGCATACAACCCTCGCTCTTTTGTGCTATCACGTGCAGGGCCGCCTCGTTGGCTATCATGCTCTCTCGTGCAGCTATGCCTTGCAGGTGCACCACAATATCATTGGTAGTGATGCGTTTGAAGTCAAATATCTGGCAGCGGCTCAGTATCGTAGGTAATATCTTGTGTTTCTCAGTCGTCGCCAATATGAATATGGCATAGGGTGGCGGCTCTTCCAACGTCTTCAGAAAGGCGTTAAAGGCCGATGCGCTCAGCATATGCACCTCATCGATGATGTATATCTTGTATTTGCCGTGTTGCGGTGCAAAACGTACCTGAGCGATCAACTCCCGGATGTCGTCCACCGAGTTATTGGAGGCCGCATCCAGTTCAAAAACGTTGAATGAAGTATTGTCTTTAAAGCTTACGCAGGTCGAACACTGTCCGCATGCTTCCATGTCGGCAGTAGGAGATTCACAGTTGATGGTCTTGGCAAGTATTCGCGCGCAGGTCGTCTTACCCACACCCCTAGGTCCACAGAACAGGTAGGCATGCGCCAGATGCTGATTGCGGATCGCGTTCTTAAGAGTGGTGGTAATATGCTCCTGACCCACAACCGTATCAAACGTTTGGGGACGGTATTTCCTGGCCGATACTATATATTCTGACATTCTGTATTACTCCTCAGATTTTCTGATTCACTATTGCAAAGTTGCACTAATTGGTGCTAACCTCCAATCAAAGTTATTCACCATAATAGCCCACTATTTCCTTACCCTCGCTGTTGGTCATGCCACGGTACATACCTGCCGAATTAAAGCAGAAATCGAAGTTTCCCTTAGCATCCACTGCTATCAGGCCGCCCTCGCCGCCCATTTTCACCAGCTTGTCCTTTATCACAAAATCACAGGCTTGCTGCAACGTCATTCCTTTATATTCCATAAGGCAAGATATGTCGTAGGCAACCACAGCCCTCAGGAAGTATTCTCCATGTCCGGTGCACGATATGGCGCAGGTGCGGTTGTTGGCATAAGTACCGGCACCTATCACCGGACTGTCACCAATGCGGCCAAAACGCTTGTTCGTCATGCCGCCCGTCGATGTGCCGGCGGCTATGTTGCCCTGCGCGTCGCAGGCCACAGCGCCCACCGTACCGAATTTATGTCCCGTGTTGGGAATAGGCCCTTTCAGATTGTCACCTTTGTGGTCCAGTTGCGTGTAGTCCGTATCTCTTATTTCCACCCACTGGTCGTAGCGCGACTTGTTGAACAGATATTCATCAGTGGCAGTCTCCACACCTTGTTTCAGCGCAAACTCCGCCGCTCCTTCGTTCGATAGGAACACATGGCCCGAATGCAGCATTACTTCACGCGCCAGTTTTATGGGGTTCTTTATGTTGCGCACACCGGCGATTGCTCCGGCCGAAAGGTCACGACCATCCATAATGGCCGCATCCATTTCATTCAGTCCTTTCTTCGTAAATACCGATCCGCGTCCCGCATTGAACAGCGGATTGTCTTCCATTTCGCATATTGCCGCTACCACCGCGTCCGTCGCCGATCCGCCTGCTTTCAGGGCCTCCGCTCCTTTTCTAAGTGCTGCCTGCAATGCTGCTGTGTATTCAACTTCCAGTTGCGCGTTCATAATAGCGGGGGTAATGTTCCCTGCTCCGCCATGTATCACCAGTGTAAATGACATTATCTGTAAAAAAGTGTTTTTGTCTTAGTTATTCAAAGTTGAAAATTCAGCCGGG
Source organism: Flavipsychrobacter sp. (assembly GCA_044348585.1). Lineage (GTDB taxonomy): Bacteria > Bacteroidota > Bacteroidia > Chitinophagales > Chitinophagaceae > Nemorincola. Next base: position 2,376 of record JBIKSN010000013.1, on the reverse strand, counting down.
TGCGCCGCTCTTTTACTCAAGATACACGGCTTTCACCTTCTTGCCCGATGTTTCCACATCTATGTGGTCTTGTATGGTCGTGGCCACAGTATGCCCCACTATGTCAGCCGCTATCGGGAACGACTTATGTTTCCTGTCCACCAGCACAGCCACCATAACCTTCTTCAGGTTGTAGGCCAGCAGGCAGTTCAGGCTATACATCAGTGTCTTGCCCGAGTTGGCCACATCGTCCACCAGTACCACAGCCTTACCTGTAAGGTTCTCGGTACCTTCATAGGCATAATCCAACGGACTCTTTTTGTTGATGGTCAATGTGATGGTCTTTATTTTCAGTGGACTTATCTCCCGCAGTATCTCCACCAGGTTATCGGCAACAACCTTGCCGCTACCATCAACGCCTATCACAACGATCTCTTTTTCGTCGCAGTTGCGTTCCCATATCTCAAACGCCATGCGGCGCATTTTGAACGCTATTCTCTGTTTGTCGAGTAATAATATTCTTTTCTCTTTCATGGTATATCAATGTGTTCTGATTGCTACTACGGGATCGAGTTTAGAAGCAGATATGGCCGGTGTGATACCAGCCAAAACGCCTACGAATATAGATACAATTATTCCTATCAGGAAATTGGCGAACGACATCACCACTTCAAAGTCAAAAGCGTACGAAACGATAAGTCCTATGACCACCACTACCAATATCCCTATCAGTCCGCCAATCATAGAAAGTGCCACTGCTTCCAGCAGAAATTCCAGCAGTATAGAGCTGCGGCGTGCACCTATTGCCTTTTTCAGACCTATGATGCGGGTCCGCTCCTTCACCGTAACAAACATGATATTCGCAATGCCGAACGCACCCACCAGTAGCGATAGCCCACCTATGAACCATGCCACCACATCTATGGTGCCAAATATCAGGTCTAGCCGTTCAGATACCTGGCTCAGTTGGTTGATGGCGAAATTGTCAGGCTCACCTGGACGCACCTTGCGGGTACGGCGCAGTACACCGGCCACTTCATATTTTACTTCATCTATATTTTTGCCCGGCGCAGCCTTCACCGCCAGCAGCGGATCTATGCTGTTCGATTTCAGGTCCAGCAGCGATGCCGCGGCATAGTAGGGGAAAACGACCGAATTGTCATAATCGAAGCCCGCCATGTTCTGTCCCGCCTTTTTCATCACTCCCACCACATTGAACCGCCGACCCAGAAACGTCACCGATTTCCCCAGCGGGTCTATATTGCCCGGAAACAGGTTCATATACACTGCATAGCCCAGCACCACCGAGTTGTTACCCCCGTCCAGTTCAGATGTGCTCAGGTACCTCCCCAGTTGAATATCTATGTTCTGCACCTTGTCGAAGAACGTCATCACCGCATAGCCGGCAATGCTGCTCAGCTCCATGTCGCGGTACTTCACCGTGAGCCGGCGGGTGGTCAGGCATAGCGTGGCAGTAGCCGCATCGGGCACCTGAGACTCTATGGCCCTCACATCGCGGGGTGTCATGCCGGGTCGGCGCCAGTATTCCCACCATTTATATTCTCCACCATCGTCCATCCATGGCCACCGGCCTATATACAGCACGTCGCTGCCCAGCGTGGCCATGTCTTTCTGAATGGAATTTTTGAGGCTATCCAGAACCGTGAGCACCGAAATGATGCAGAAGATGCCTATCGTAATGCCAAGTAACGACAAAAACGTACGCAGCTTATTGGCCTTCAGCTCCAGGAATGCCTGAACAATACTGGTAGCCGTTATCTGCCTGAAGTTTGTCATTGGATACAAATTTAGTCGTCTTAATGTTGTTGGTAAAGAATATTTTTGCGGCCTACCAACGCACTAAGTTTGTCCGGATTTATTAATTCGTTTCTTAATAAGAATAAAGCGCTTAGGGTGCCCGAGTTCAGGAGTTATCTGCTCATGCGCCTGTCGCTCATCGGTGCGCTCAACATGCAATCGGCCATCATTGCATATTATGTCTATAAGCTCACCCACGACAAGCTGGCGCTCGGCATGATCGGCTTGTGGGAGGTGATCCCCGCCATTGGATTCTCTTTGTTCTCCGGTCATTTTGTCGACCTCCGCGAAAAACGGGCCATGTTGCTTGGGTGTTTTTCCGCATATCTCCTGCTGTCGGCATTGTTTGTTACCCTCGCCTTGCCGCAGGTGGTCAGCCTGTTGGGGGTGAGGTCCATTCTCTGGTTACTCTATGCCGGTGTTTTTATAGGTGGCGCTTTACGGGCATTTGCCAGTCCGTCCACCTTCGCGCTCATGGGGCTCATATTGCCTAAGGATCTTTATGCTACCGCTACCACATGGAGCAGTGCTTCGTGGCAGGCCGGGGCAGTGCTCGGTCCGTTGGCAGGCGGTTTCATG
>JBIKSN010000175.1:0-6839 GCA_044348585.1 Flavipsychrobacter sp. | reverse complement strand
GACCCAGTGTCACTTTTACTGCATCAGCCAGTATATCCACACCGCGTTTCATCCTGTTGCGGGCATCGATATTGAAGAAAAGTTGTTTTGCCATTTTATTTAGATATTTTTTGTTTACAATTGTGTTTGTTCCTGAAATAAGAGTTTCGCTCTCAATTAGATAACCGCAAGGATATCGCTTTCGCGCATGATCAGGTAGTCTTCACCTTCGAAGCTCACTTCGGTACCTGCATATTTGCCATACAGAATAGTGTCTCCCGATTTTACGGTCATTGGCTCATCCTTTTTACCCGGGCCGGCAGCTACTACAGTGCCGCGTTGTGGTTTCTCCTTAGCAGTATCCGGGATGATGATGCCTCCGGCAGTTTTTTCTTCAGCGGGAGCGGGCTTCACAATTACCCTGTCGTGCAGTGGGGTGATGTTCACATTCTTTGCCATAGTCTGTAAAATTTTAGTGTTTAGTTATTTGGTTTTCCATTCCACTATCACATTTTGTGCCACTTGCGCATGCGGTAAATTTTGGCAGATTTTGCTGTCGCCTGTTCAGGCGCCCGGTAAAAAATGGCAGAGATGCTTGCTTTTTTCTACTAATGTAAGCACTTTTTGACAGGCCCATTATTTACCCATCGCCGTTGGCTTGTCTGAGATATGTGTTTTGCGATACGGGGCGCTACCTGATCCTGCTGCTGAAGATCTCCCATTTTCGGAAAAAATTTATTTTTACCGCTCCCGGAGTTGGGTTCTGCAATAATTTATTGATAATCAACTATTTAATGCCTAATGGCTTGTGCCTAACCGGATGGGAACTGCGCAAAAACTTCTCACTTACTTCCCACTTACTTCCCACTTGCTTCTCACCTACTTCCCAAAAACTGCGCAGGTGAGAAGTGAAATAAAATTATCATATATGCTGTTTTGCGCCATTTTCTTCTTCTTCCATTCAAGTTACGACGGTGCGTGAAAATGGGCAAAAGAAAGTTTTATGATAGTGCGAATTGTGTAGTATGATAGAAAGTTGTTTTGAGGTAAAAACGTTGTCAAAGCAGGCCGTCATCGCGAGGAACAAAGCGAGGCCCCCGGGCGGGTTGTGACGAAGCGATCTCGCGACACCCATATGTTTGAAGTTTCTGCATTCATTGATTGCAATACTTAGGGTCGCGAGATTGCTTCGTCGCCGGCCAGCGCACTATTCCGCCAGGCTTCTCGCAAAGACGCGTTATATTTGATTGTGCGGTATTGGTCGTGTGATAGAAAAAGGTGGCTAAGGAAAGGTATTTAGCTGAGCAAAATGAAGACTTTCTGAGAACTGGTTTTGTTTGCAGTTCCGGATGCCCTTCGGAACATCCTGAACAACATGGGGTCCTCTCTGAAGGAGATGCTAACTACTTTACAGAATGTAAATATTCACTTTGTGTACGAAATGAACTATTATACCAACCCTCATATTTAATACTATCACCATCGTAGAAATAGCTGATAACGTCGATATTTAGTGAACTCGTATCGCGACCGAATACCAACTGAGAATATGCGGTATCTTCAAAAATGAATGTATAAGCTGATTTGCCGCGTATTGAATTACCTGCAAGTATTCTTTTATTGCCCAAATATTCAACTGTCCATTCCTCAGAAACATTTGCGGAACTGTCAATTCTCGGATCTTTTATACTGAAATAGCCAACCATCTTGTATGTTCCCACCATCTCGAGAATATAATCTTCAGTTGTTTTAGGAGGTGGAGGTATCACTTTTTTATCTTTCCTGCAGGCAGTAACCTGCATCAGAATAGATACAAAAATTAATAAGGGAAGTTTACTAGTTGCACTCATAAAAATAATATTACAATAATGATGCCATAATTGACTATTATTTCTATGGAATTCATTTGCTTCGGGCCACCTCTGCGCCGGCCGGCGACGAAGCAATCTCGCGACCGAACGTATGGAAATCACCGAATACAGCAACCTTCAAATACCTGGTTCATTGCGAGATTGCTTCGTCACAACCCGCCCGGGGACCTCGCTTTGTTCCTCGCAATGACGGCTCTGTGGAGGGGGCGGGGAGCCGTCCTTATGCCGAAAGCGAGCGGCACATATGTATCATCTTGAGGGCGGTAAGGGCAGCTTCTTCGCCCTTGTGCCCATGAACACCACCCAGACGTTCGTGCGCCTGTTCCATATTGTCCAGCGTCAGCACCCCAAAAATCACCGGTACTTCCATTGTCAGGTTCAACTGCACCAGACCATCTGTAACCGCCTTGCTCACATATTCAAAGTGGGGTGTACCACCACGTATCACCGCCCCAAATGCAATAATTGCCTCTGGTTTGTGCTCGGTACCTTCAAAACTCTGCCACAGTGCCTTGCAGGCAAACGGCAGTTCAAAAGCCCCCGGCACCGCTACCTCGGCCAGCGTGTGCGCTCCATATTGTTGCAGCACCCTGCCGGCGCCCTCTCTGAGCCCCGAAATGATGGTTTCATTCCATTCGGTATAAACAACGGCTACACGGGCACCGGATAGTCCGGCCAACTGATCGGTATTAAGCAATGCTGAATTATGCTGAGACATAGAGCAAAGGTAATTGGGTATTTGGGAATTAGGAATTGGGGGTTTGGAATTAGGGAGTTTGGAGTTTGGAATTTGGAATTTGGTATTTTACACTCTGCCATCTGCCATCTGCCCCTGCCTCCTGCTCCTGTTACCTATTATACTCCATCCCCGTCACTATCAGGTTACTGTTAGCGCGGGCCAATATCTTACCATTCATATCATATACATGGCATTCCACATTAATGATCTTCTTGCCTGTGCGCAGCACCTCCGACTTCGCCTGCAGACGTTCCCCCTCCTTAATGGCATAGAGGAAGTCGACATTCAGCGTAAGAGAGGTATAGTGCAGTTCGGTATCAAGGCTCACCACCGCCCAGCCAATGGCCTCGTCTATCACCAGGCTCATCATGCCGCCGTGAATGTGGCCATACGGATTGGTCATCTCTTTGCGCACCATGGTAGAGAGTGTGGCCTTGCCTTTTTCTATATGATCGAGCGTGAAACGCAGCCAGTTGCCCGCGTCAGACCGGGAGTCGGTCACTTCCTTACCGAGGTAGGTGTCCTTAATGAACTGCAGTACCTGTCCGTGCGGTATTTCCTTGTATCCCATGGTGCAAATCTCAATCAGTATGCCACAAATTCCAAAATTTAATGCCGATAGCGCTATGCGTCGGGGTGTAGTTGTGCGGCAAAACCTTTACTTTAGTTGCATGGATATCACAACAAGCGATACCCCCGTCCTTGTGTCGTCGCGCAAGGTGCAGCGTGCCTGGTCTATGTACGATTGGGCCAATTCGGCCTACAATTTGGTGGTGACCTCCACCATTTTTCCGGCTTACTACAATGCCGTTACCACGGTAAAGAAAGACGGAGTTGTGGTGTCTGATACTGTATCGTTCTTCGGCATAGAGGTAAAGAACAGCACCCTGTTCGACTATTCCATAGCCGCGGCCTACCTCGTCATTGCCTTCCTGTCGCCCATATTGTCGTCGGTGGCCGACTACAGGGGCAACAAGAAGTTCTTCATGCAGTTGTTCTGTGTTTTGGGGGCACTGTCGTGCTCAGGGCTTTTCTTCTTCAAGTCCGACACTGTGGAGTTGGGTATCATCTTCTCTGCACTGGCGGCACTGGGCTACTGCGGCAGTCTGGTGTTCTACAACTCTTACCTGCCCGAGATAGCACTGCCCGAAGAGCGCGACCGCGTGAGCGCGCAGGGTTTTGCCTATGGTTATGTAGGTAGTGTCATATTGCAGCTCATCTGCTTTGTGTTTGTGCTGCAGCCACAGCTTTTCGGCATCACCGACGACACCTTTGCGCCCCGCCTTTCATTTGTGCTTGTGGGCATCTGGTGGCTGGGCTTTTCTCAGGTTACCTTCCGCCGGCTGCCGCAGGGCACCGCACTGCCCGACAAGCCAGGCCACGGACTGCTCTACAACGGTTTTGCCGAGCTGCGCAAGGTGTGGGACCGGGTAAAACACCTGCCCAGACTACGCACCTACCTGGGGGCGTTCTTCTTCTACAGCATGGGCGTGCAAACGGTAATGCTGGCCGCTACCATATTTGGCAGCAAAGAGCTGAAACTGGAGACCGGCCAACTGATAGGGGCCATACTGGTCATTCAACTGGTGGCCATATTGGGTGCCTATATCATGGCCAAACTGTCGGAACGTTTCGGCAATCTGCAGGTGCTGTTCTTTGTGGTGCTTATATGGATAGGCGTATGCATAGCGGCTTATTATACTTACACCGCTACTCAGTTCTATGCGGTGGCCGGCATTGTGGGGCTGATCATGGGGGGCATACAGTCGCTCAGTCGCAGCACCTATGCCAAGCTCATGCCGCCCACACACGACACCGCCTCTTTCTTCAGCTTTTATGACGTTACCGAAAAGCTGGCCATAGTGATAGGTATGTTCTCCTTCGGTTTCATAGACAGCATAATGAACATGCGCAGCGCCATTGTTGCCCTCATTGGTTTCTTTGCCATAGGCGCACTGGTGCTGTTTATGGCCATGCGGACGAAGGAGGAGAATTGAGGTTATCTTTGCACAAGCACTTAAAGGATTCAAGCGATGAAACTACATACGATCAATACAGGGATGTTCAAACTGGATGGAGGCGCTATGCACGGCGTGGTGCCTAAATCTATGTGGAGCAAAGTGAACCCTTCCGACGATAATAACATGTGCACCTGGGCTATGCGTTGCCTGCTGATAGAGCACGGCAATCAGAAGATACTGGTAGACAATGGCATGGGTACCAAGCAGGACGCCAAGTTCTTCAGTCACTTTCACCCGCACGGCGATGATACTATGGATAAAAGCCTCGCAGCATTGGGCCTCTCCACCGACGACATAACCGATGTGTTCCTCACACACCTGCACTTCGATCATTGTGGTGGTTCCATCAAACGCGAAGGCGACAAACTGGTTCCTGCATTTAAGAATGCCGTTTACTGGAGCAACAAAGCACACTGGGAAGTGGCCGTGAGCCCCAATGAGCGTGAAAAAGCATCTTTCCTCAAAGAGAACATACTACCCATACAAGAGAGTGGCCAGTTGAAGTTTATAGACACGCCGGATGGCAAAGAGTGGTTGCCCGATATACGCATACGCTATGTGCGCGGCCATACAGAATCTATGATGCTGCCGCAGGTGCGCTGCAATGGCCGCACACTGCTGTTCTGCGCCGATCTGCTGCCCAGCGTGGCTCACTTGTCGCTGCCGTGGGTGATGGCCTACGATATGCGCCCGCTCGATACACTTTCTGAAAAGAAGCGCCTGCTGAATGAGGCTGTTGCCAACGACTGGATCCTGTTCTTTGAACACGACCCTGTAAACGAGTGCTGCATGCTGGAGAACACCGAGCGTGGCATCCGTGCAAAGGGCACCATGACATTGGCAGCAACAGGCATCAACGGTTAGGAGAATGATCAGTTATCGTAGGTGACGTACACCGGATTGGCATCCATGATGTTGCCCCGGTAGTTCATCTTCACGTCTTCTATGTACACCTTCACACCGGGTCCGTCCTGCAACCTGATCTTGGACCGCAATGAATCGGTGAGCTCGCCGCCTACTACATAAACAGGTCCGTAGAATGGCTGCCCCGGCGCTATCATCGTGAACTTGTACTCTGTGACGCGACAGTTGTTCACGTCGGCCAGCAGTAATCCGTTCTTCAGTATCTCGTTGCGGGTAGTGAGCGTGGGTATAGTCTTGCCGTTCTTCATCTCGCAAGGTGCTATGCGGCCCAGCGTAATGATGGGAACACGTTGTTTCACTGTCTGCGCGCCGGCATATACGGAGCACAGCAAGGCGACGGCAACAACTACAGAGCTACGCAAGGCCATAACTGCCTATTGTTTGGTTTCGTTGTAGTAATACCTGAGTGCGGGAGAGGTAGCATCGGTCTCGTGGCAGTTCAGGTGAATATCCTGAATGTGCAGGGTAATGTCCTTGTTGTCTTTCCACCGCTCGATGGCTGCCCGCTGCGACTCGTTCATGATGTTGCCCACGCAGTGCATGGGGCCATAAAACGGTTGGCCGGGTGCCGAAAGCGATATGGAGAACAAAGACACCTTGCAACCCACCGAATCGGTGATGAGCGGATTGTTGGCCATAATGGCCTCGTAGGTGGTGTTGTAAGAAGGAATGTTCGATATCCACACGCGTGGTGGCGGAAGTGGTTCTTCAGCTTTCTTGTCTTTCTTTTTCTGACCGTAAGAGAGCATTGCGGGTAACGACAAAGCTGCGAGCAACAGAACACGTTTCATATCAGGTATCTTCGTTAAGTGGGGTAAAGGTAATAATTAGGCGGGTAAGAAAATGTTATAATATGCCCCGGAAGGCCCATGGTTACGGATAATGATTATTTTTATTAGACGATTTCTGTGTTGTCGGTTAAACCCTGCGGGGAAGCGACCGTCATAAGAAGCAAATGCCCTGATGCCTATGCCTGAACCGAATGAAATGGTGAGTGACCGGGAACTGGTGCTGTTGTTCAGAAATGAGGCAACACGTGCAGGGGCGTTCACGCGCTTGGTGCGGCAATACCAGCAGCGGTTATACTGGCACATCAGGCGCATGGTGGTGACCCACGAAGATACCGACGACATATTGCAGAATGTGTTCATCAAGGTGTGGCGCAATCTGGAGGGGTTCAGGGAGGAGTCGGCATTGTACACGTGGCTATACAGGATAGCGACCAACGAAACGCTGTCGTGGATGGAGGTTAAGAAACGGTTTGCGGCAACCAGTATGTCGGGCAACGAAGACTACTTTGCAGAG
>JBIKSN010000174.1:0-6893 GCA_044348585.1 Flavipsychrobacter sp. | reverse complement strand
CGGGGAAGCCCCAGAGAAAGACTGTCCATGGTTATTGAATCTGTCTCTACTATTTCCGACCGTACTCTGATGCACGGAGTTGGTTTGGTGTAGTAGGGTGTTGTTATGATTCCCCAGCCATCAACAACCGTGCGCCGATAGCCCTGCATCTTGATACCGCCCACTCCGGGTGCGCCTATATTCAATGCAAAATCGGAGGCCGTGTCATCGCCATAGGTAAGCGGGAAGTGATACAACACATCGGGGGTAGTATAGGCCGCCCCTACCGGAAAACCTCCTATCGATGCTCCGAACGCCTCGGCTTGAAAGGATGGTGGGTTGTTTTTCTTATTGTAAAAGGTGTACATGTCGCTGATGTTGATGCCCGAAAGCAACAAGCTCAGCCCCGGAATACTGTCAGCGATCTTTGTGCCGTAGCACGATAAGTTTCCCAGCGACAATGCGAACAGCGGATTTACCTGAACTGCTTTTTTGTAGTAGTCTATTCCCTGCGAGGAAGGTGTGAGTTTAAAATTCCAGCTTTTATCGGCACCGTTCTCTCCTATGTAACTGTAGGCCGATAGCACACTGGCCTCACTGTATCGCAACGAATCACCGGCAACCGGCATGTCGTTGGCTGTGATGGTTATCTGTGCCCGTAGCGGCTGACACAACAAAGCTGTAAGCGTTGCAAGCAGAAGATGACGGAGCATACCGGTTGATTTTGAATCAAATATACGACAAAACAAATGTGTAAACAGTTGTCTACTCTATTTCAGGAACTTACCTATGACTGGCAGCCCTTTTATTTCGTCTTTTTCGCTGCGCACTACTGCGCCTATGTACGCCAACAGGAACAAACTGCCGGTCAGCAATCGCACCGCCACATGATCGGTGAGCTGCATAATACCTTTTTGTGCCGCGAAAAGTGTAAGCATTATCGCAACATATCCGCCTATTTTCTTCAGCGGATAGTTTACAGGATAGTGTCGCTGCCCCAGCAGATAAGAGAGCACCATCATGGTACTGTAAGCGGCAAGCGTGGCCCATGCGCAGGCATACATGCCATACACGGGTATAAATGCTACATTCAGAATTATGGTCAGCGCGGCACCTACCAGCGTGATGTACATGCCAATGCTCATCTTGTCGGTGACCTTATACCAGGCCGAGAGGTTGTAGTAAATACCCAGCGCCACATTGGCCGCCAGCAATATAGGCACTACATCAAGTCCCTGCCGGTATTGTGAACCGATAAAGTACTTCCAGAGGTCTATATACAAGGCAGTGAACAGGAACGCGCCGCACAGTGTCACTACAAACCATTTCATCACCCTTGCGTAGGTCTCCGGTGCGTTTTTGTTTGCGGAATGACTGAAAAAGAAAGGCTCTGCCGACATCTTGAATGCCTGAATGAAGAGCGTGATGAATATCGCTATCTTATAATTCGCAGAATAGATACTCAGCGCGATCTTTGCGTCCTCAGTGCTGGCGTGCATCAGCTTTGGCAGCATCAGGCGGTCCATTGTCTCATTCACCATGCCACCCATGCCCACTATTACCATGGGCCAGCAATAAACCATTATTTTCTTCCACAGTACAGCGTCAAATCTAAGTCGGTAACCGCTCCACTCTTTAAACAGGAGGAGGAAGGTCACAGCGGCTTGAGCCAGATTGGCCAGTATCAGAAATCCGGTAGGCGTGTATTGTCTGTACCATTGCGCAAATGCCGTGTCGGGGTGGGCTGCTGTGGCTCCCGGGCAATAGGCAATAAAGTAGACAGTTAGGATAATGTTCACTACTATACCCGCGAGGCGTGTAAAGGCATACTTACGAGGTCGGCCCTCTTGCCGCAGTCGTGCAAACGGAATGGCAGCAAGTGTATCTATCGCCACTATGAAAACACACCATACAATGTAGTCTGAGTGGCCCCCGAGGTCTATGAATGCGGCGATCTCTTCTCGGAAGAAGATCGTAATTGCGCTAAGCGCAAGTGTGCTGATGAGCAGCGACGTAAAGGTGGTCTGAAAGAGATGTTCTTTGTCGGTACCCGATGCCGCAAAACGGAAATAGGCAGTCTCTAGTCCGTACGTGAAGATGATATTGGCAAACGAGATACTGGAGTAGATCATGGTCATATTGCCATAATCAACCATCCCCGCAGGGTTGTTCAATACATACGTGATAATGGGGGTAAGCAATTGGTTCAGCAGCTTTGCAGCAATGTTGCTCAGCCCGTACCACATTGTTTGTCCCGCAAGTTGTTTCAGCGATGCCAAATTCCTATTTCAAAAGTGAACATTCAAAAATCCGGAAAACACCCGCACAAAAAACATCTCACAAACCTTTCACGATACACACTCACACTACACACCCACACACTCTCTCGGATCCTATCCTATCGTCCAGGTTTCCTTACCCGACAACAGTTTATCAAGGTTGCCTTTCCCTTTTGTCGCGGTAAGCTCTTCTATTTGCAGGCGCATATCGTCTTCATATGTCGAACGCTCCTTGGCGAAGAACACACCGAACGGACGCGGGAAGTGACCTTCGTGCGATGGGTCGTCGAAGAATCGTGTCAGCATCTGTGCTTTGTAGAAGTCGGTCTCGTCATGTATCCAAAGGTCATCAGCGCTATACCGGTCGCCTATTTCCACCAGTTGTGGTTTGTAGCCGTCTATACGTACTCCCTTGTTTTTCTCTGCACCGAATATCAGTGGTTTGCCCTGCTCCAGCATCAGCGTCTCTGCAGCGCGGCTGCCTTTTTCAGTGAATATCTCGAAGGCGCCGTCATTAAAGATGTTACAGTTCTGGTAGATCTCGAGGAACGAGGCGCCGTGATGTCCGTTTGAACGAAGCAGCATCTGTTGGAGGTGTTTCGGATCGCGGTCCATGCTGCGCGCTATAAAAGTAGCCTCAGCGCCCAATGCCAGTGCCAGCGGGTTGAATGGATGATCCAGACTTCCCGCCGGTGTAGACTTGGTCACTTTGTGTACCTCAGACGTAGGGGAGTATTGCCCCTTGGTCAGGCCGTATATCTGGTTATTGAATAGCAGGATATTCACGTTAAAATTCCTGCGGAGCAGATGAATAGTATGATTGCCGCCTATGCTCAGTGCGTCACCATCGCCGGTCACTATCCATACACTAAGCTCGGGGCGAGTAGCTTTCAGGCCCGATGCTATGGCGGTAGCACGTCCGTGAATGGAGTGCATACCATAGGTGTTCATATAGTAAGGAAAGCGTGAACTGCACCCGATCCCCGATACGATCACAATATTCTCCCTTGGTATCCCTGTTTGCGGCAGAATGGTCTGCACTTGTTTCAGAATAGAATAATCTCCGCATCCGGGGCACCACCTAACTTCCTGGTCGGTGGCAAAATCTTTGGCCGTAAGCGGACTTGCCGCTTGTGGCGTTGCTACTTCACTCATAGAGGCTACAAAATTACATGTTTGCGGGGAGGCTATGAAACATGGATCGGGTTTTTATAGATTTTTTGGATTTATACCTATATTTAATCGCTCAATTACATACAGATTATGAAAAAATTCATCGCATACGTTTCCGTTACTTTTCTGGCGCTCGGTGCGCAGGCTCAGGGTGTTGTCAAGCCGGCCCCTTCATTAGGTGGTGCAGCGGCCCCTGCAAAAGCAGCAGTAAAACACCACTCCGCAGCTGCAGCAAAAGTTCGCCACACTGCAATTGGTGGTACATTTCTCAACGCCCGTCGCGAGCCGGTAGCAAAGATCCAGGCCTATGCGTACATGAACGATTCTATCAAGGCTTCCGGCTTCACCGATGCGGCCGGTAAATATGAGACCAGCAATATGATGCCGGGCGTCTATACCCTGCGTTTTGTTTATCCGAGATCGGGCAGGCGCATCACGGTTACTGGCGTTCCTGTCAAACTTCGCAACGTGACCATGGTCAACTACACGGGTATCGAGCCCGTGGGCGACAGTACATTTACTTATACCGAGTTGATGCCACAGGCACCCGCAAAGAAGTAAGTCCACAATTACCAAAACAGCATAAAAGGGGAACGCAGCACCAAAGTGCTGCGTTCCCCTTTTATATCATTCAAGAAAAAGACCCCTGATTCCTGATTACTTCTTGTACACCTTCACCGCAAACGTATAAGCTTCCATTTTGCTTATCTGCTGCTCGCGGCTCATGCGGCCTATATGAGATGCCTTAGGTAGTTTGATGCTTTTTTCATCAGGCAGCTTGTGTAGCAGTTCCATTATAGCTTTCGCGCTCACCGCATAAGTTTTTTCTTCAGCCTGAGAACCTACCGCGGTAAGTAATCCCAGTACGTTTCCTTTGCCGTCAACCAGCGGAGAACCACTCTCGCCATAACCTACAGGCAATTCAAGCGTGTACTGCATTCCGTTGCCGTCATAACCATTCCTCGCGCTTATATATCCTTCACTGTAAGAAATATCCTCAGCAGGATATCCGAGCGTGAATATGTGAGAGCCCAAAGCAGCTTTAGCCGGTGCAAATGAATAAGGAAGATCTCCTTTTCCAAAGCGGAAACCACTCTTTTCCACCTTCATGATCGCCACATCGGTCTCTGCATTGAACGTTACCAGCGATGCCTTGAAGTACTGACCGTCGTGATTCTGAATGTATACAGAGTCACCATAGCCATTCTCGTCATGCAATACGTGATAAGCCGTAACAAAATACCCATTGTTCGAAAGTGCGAAACCTGTACCCGTTTTCATCACATCCGACGTTGGTGCGAAACTCTTACGTGTTTTTGTGTCCAGGTTTTTTTCCAGTTGCTGCTGTTTCTGCAACTGCTGCGCCTGTGCTATCTGCAAGCCCTTCACCTCACGGCTGATCATGTTGTACCGCGATTCGTTTTTCCTCATCGACGGCTTCAGACTCCAGATAGTGATGGTAGACGTCAGTATCGCAACCCCGGCCGCGATAGACGCTGTACGCCAGAACTCAGGTGTAAAAATGACGTGCTTAGTTGCTTTCTTACTTCCTGTATCCTTCTTCGTTTGCTCGCGGTGAATATCGCGCAGCATATTCTTGTAACGTTTGTTTTTGCCGCTATCTGTGGCAGAACGGATAAGGTCGGTAGCTTCGTAAAACTCGGTGGCGAACGCACTATCTGTTGCCAGTCGAGCCTTCAGTTGCACGAAGGTCTCCTGTGGCAAAGAACCTGCCAGATACAATTCCGCAAGCTCCCAGATATTATTTGTACTCAAAGACATTTATATATAAAATAAAGTAGTTACTCATTAATTCCATTCACTTTCTCATTCAATCCCCGCATAAAAGATCTTACGCAACCTGGCCAGACACTTATACTTCTGTGTTTTGGCGTTCTCAGGGTTGGTGTACCCGAAGCTGGCCGCTATTTCCTGCATGCTTTTATCGTGGTGGTAATAAGCCCTCAATATCGATCTGCAGGGTTCACCCAGTTGGTCCAGTGCGGCATCAAGTTGTTCGTAATGCGCTTCCCGTTCCTTGTGGGTATTTATATCATCCTCATACGCTATACCGGTCTCTTCTTCGTCGTCTCCCTTGTTCTCGTGCAGCGGCACCGGCTCCCTGTGTTGTTTTTGCAGCTTTTTGTACCACAAATGTTTGCTTATCGCAAAAAGATAGGTGCCGATACTACACGTAAGCCTGAATTCCTCGTCCTGTGCCTTGCCAAACAATACCACCATCGCTTCCTGAAACAGGTCTGCCGCATCTGCCGATGTACCGCCGTTTTTTTGCAACCACCCGCTTATGATGTGGTAGTTCTGGCTGTATATCTGCTCTGTCGCTGCCCGTTCACCGGCAGCCAGTGCTGCAAGAAGCTGTTGTTCGATATTGAATTGGCTTTGCACTTATTAATACCTGTTTTTGAAAAAAGTAACCCGATTGATGGCCCGAGAAGTCGCAAATGTCAGGATTCCGCCATAAAGATAATCATAAAATATACCGACCGTCAGAGCGTGCTCTTGTCTCCCTTTCCCCGCTCACACAGCTTTCCGCCGGTTCCTCCAAAAAAGAATGCCCCGGTTTCGGGGCATTCAAATTAAAATAAAAATATTCGAACTACGGAGCGATCGCGTAGGTCATATTGCATTTTTCCGCATCATCCATCCTTATCAGGGTCAGGTGATGTGTTTCTACCATCGGTACCAGATATTTGGCTACGGTTCCTTTTTTCGCTTTTTTCAGCGTCAGGATCACGTTACCCACTTCATCGTTGGTGATGGTGTAGGTGCCGGTCTCTTTCGGATTGTCGCGCATGTCGCGGTAGGTCTTTTCGTAAGTGCCGTAGTTCACGTTGTTCGCGTTGCTTACAGTCAGCTTCATTGTAGAGAACCACTGAATATACTGTGCTTCGGAGCCGATCTTATCCGGACACTTCATTCCCACAAAGTACCAGGTCTTGTCAAAAAGCTCATACCTGTTTATCGGATCGGTATTGCTGGGAGGGAATGGCGGTTTCTGTGCCATTGCCGAAAAAGATACCGCCATAAGGCATACCAGGAAGATGTTCTTGAGCATGTTTTTTAGCATAAAATAGTTTTCTTCGGAGTAAAAGTAATAAAACCTTCTTTTAATTTCCTACACTGATTCGCAAATTCACCAATATTATTTACCGACCCATTACCATATTAACGCCTGATTCGAATTCCCGGCTAACCACCATTCGCCTTTCTGCGTTACTTTTGCACCCATTCTTATGTCAACGCTTCGTTTTCATCCGCTCCAGGTCAGCGACGTTCGTGCCGAAACCGCCGATTGTGTCTCTGTGGCTTTTTCTATTCCTGCCGAACTGGCAAGTACCTATAAGTTCGTTCCCGGGCAGTACCTCACGCTCCGGAAGTTCATAGAAGGTGCCGAGGTGCGTCGGTCTTATTCCATCTGCTCTGCACCATCCGATGGCGAAT
>JBIKSN010000173.1:0-6898 GCA_044348585.1 Flavipsychrobacter sp. | reverse complement strand
GTAGGGTGATGCGAAAAACGCGCTTGCGGCATGAGAGAGGTGGTGATCGGAGAAAAGCAATTTTATTTTCTTTTTATTGTATGGTCCGATCTCTTTTAGTCCGTCGTAGATCTTTTTTTTCAGGAATATCTTTTCGTGCAACCATATCGGCATTGCTTTGAGGAACGACAAAAGGCCTTTTGGGGCGAATGAAAAATATGTTTCAAGCAGCCGTTCGAATTTAAGGAGCGGCTTGTCGTAGAAAACGATCGCATCAAGTTGGTCTGTCGAGAGTCCTGCTTCCTGAAGACAATAGCTAATGGCATGAACAGGGAAACCTGCATCGTGTTTGCGACGGGTGAAGCGTTCTTCCTGCGCGGCGGCTACAACGCTGCCTCCGGCAGTGATCGCTGCCGCTGAGTCGTGGTAAAAGCAGGAAATGCCGAGTATGTATTTCAATTATCTGAGCTGCCTTGAGTAGTGCAAGATACAAAGAGGAATTGTTTCAATGCCATGGTACATGCCAGCCCCGACCCGAGGGTCTCCGGTAAATATCAAGCTATTAACGTATCAGCACCTGGCGGTCAGCGTCGAGGCGTATTAGAATGAAAATAAGGATACTAAATGCCAACAAAGAGGAACCTCCATAGCTGATGAATGGCAGGGTGATACCGATAACCGGTGCCAGCCCAATGGTCATGGAGATGTTTACCGCAAAGTGGAAGAACAGTATACTGGCCACACAGTAAGCATACACCCGGGTGAAGTCAGAACGTTGCCGCTCGCCGAGGTAAAGGATGCGCAACATCATTGAAATGTAGAGAATGATGAGCCCGGCGCTGCCGAGGAAGCCAAATTGCTCGCCAACGGCACAGAATATGAAGTCGGTATTCTGTTCGGGTACAAATTGGTTCTTTGTCGACGTGCCATTTAGGAAGCCTTTACCGAACATGCCGCCTGACCCGATGGCTATCTTGGATTGAAGTACGTTATATTCTGAGCTGTTGGTCTTTTCCTTTTTCTCCTCGCCGGGAGCGAGTGCTTTGTTGTATTCGTCCGGAACATCTATGCCGATCATAGAATAAATGCGCTCGATCTGGTGTTTTTGCAGGACATGCTTGAAGACGAAGGGTACGGCGACCTGAGAGAACAACAAAGAGAAAACCCAGGCGCTTATGAGGACGACACGGGCAGCGATACGGCGCTTGAGTGTATGTCTGATAAGCAATCCGATAAGAATAGTGAAGACAGTAAGGAGGATGGCAAGTGTGGTGCGGTTGATAAGTAATGATGTTAGCACTAGGGCGATAGCTGCGAACCCGAGGATGAGGATGACGCTTGGTAACCCCTCGCGATACATAACGAGGAAGAAGCACATGTAAACGAGTGCAAGGCCTGTTTCTTTCTGCAAAATGATGAACACAGCAGGGGCAAGCGCGATAGCTACCGCGATGAGGCGGTCGCGAAGTCTTTTGAAATTGGTCTCATTCAGTGAAAAGAACTTGGCGAGTGCCATGGCTGTGAAGATCTTGGCTACTTCACCCGGTTGAAAGCGGAATCCGCCTACCCCCAGCCATGACCGAGACCCCTTTACGTCGACCCCTGCGAATATGGTTATTATCAGGATGATGATGCAGATGGTGTATAAGAGGAAAGCGAAAGACGAGAAGAACTTACTATCTGTGAGTATAATAATGAAGCCAATAAAAAGTGAGTAGCCGAGCCATATGATCTGTTTCATATAGCTTTTGTTCATCATGATAAGCGATGTGTCGGTGGTGCGGTGTTCAACAGAAAAGATAGCCAGAATGCCCACTGTGACCAATGCGAGGTACATCAGCAGCAGCGGTGTGTCAATCCTGTTAAAGAGTGTTTTTTTCAGGTCGCTCATAAATTGGCTTATTTCCTTTTGTTGGCGGCTTTAAGTTTGTTGTTGGTTCGCATTTTGTAATTAATCCAACGGTGATACAGAATAGAGTCGTTTGCTTTCTTAGTGCTGTCAACAGCGCGCTTGCGGGCAACACGTGCATTGTAGGTGCGGAGATCGCGCAGGCGGATCACTGAGTCGATAGTATAAACATATTTGTTTATAAGTTTGGCGTTCATCATTTTGTCCTCTACTGCTTTTCGTTTGTAGGTGACACTGTCTTTGAGGTATTTCTCCATGATGAGGCTGGCAATCGGGGCAGCCCAGGTGGCGCCGAAACCTGCATTCTCGATAGCGACCGCGATGGCGATCTTCGGGTTTTCGCGAGGGGCGAATGCAACGAACATAGAGTGGTTCTGCATTTTGATTACCTCACCGTTTACAATTGCTTTGTTCTCGGCAGTGCCCGTTTTTGCGCAGACAGTGACACCGTCGATCTTAGCGGCAGCAGCAGTACCGTGATCAACCACGTCCTGCATGGCTTGCTGAACGACCTCGAAAGTGGCATCGGGGATGTTGAGTACGACGTGTTTTTCGTGATACTTGCGCAGGGCGGTGTCATTTTCATTCTTTCCTATTGCCTTAACAAAGTGAGGTGTGTAGTAATAGCCTTTATTGGCAATAATGCACATGCCGTTAGCCATCTGAAGTGGAGTGAGTAGTAATTCGCCCTGTCCCATGCCCACGAAAACGATAGTGCAAGAGTTCCACGACCCGCGGTACATCTTGTTGTATAGGTTAGAGTCGGGTACCAGTCCTTTCCCCTCGAAAGGGATGTCGATGCCGGTCTGGCGACCATAAGCAAAGCTTTTGTAGTAATCGTGCCATGCTTGCAAGCCTTTCTTTACGCTACCGAAGTTCCGGTAATCGACAGTGAGTCGAAACAGATGGCAGAAATAGGCGTTGCATGAGTGTGCAAGCGCAAGTCCGAAATTGGCTGCGTGTCCCGCGTCTTTGTGTTCGCAGGCAATGGATCGACTGCATGCGCCATAGCTGCCACGGCATCCGTAGCCATAGTCGGGTGTGATTGCGCCGACATTGAGCGCGACGAGACCGGTGAACGGTTTAATGGTAGAGCCGGGGGGATACATGGCCTGAGTGGCCCTGTTGAACAGTGGGCGGGTTGCTTCTTTGTGGAGGTTGGCGTAATTGCGGGCGCGCTCTTTGCCTCTCAATAGGTTGGGGTCGAAGGTAGGGCTGCTGACCATGGTGAGAATGCCGCCGGTGCGGGGATCTATAGCCACCACACTACCGATCTTGTTTGCCATGAGTTTCTCGGCATATTCCTGCAGCTCCATGTCCAGATAAAGGTCGAGCTGCTTGCCGGAAACTTCTAACGTGTCGAGCATCCCGCCTTTGTACGGGTCGCGGGGACGGTTAAACTTGTCGCGCTCGAGGAAGTGCACACCGCGTTGTCCGCGAAGCACTTCTTCATACTGAAGTTCGAGGCCGCTGAGACCGGTGTAGTCGCCCTGGCGATAGGACTGGTACCTCGGTTTCTTAAGCATTTCGGGTGATACCTCGCCGATATAGCCGAGCATGAGGCCTGCTATGGGTTTTTCATAAACACGAATATTTCTCTCCACGAGTTCGAAGCCGGGGAATTTGTAAGCGTTTTCCTGATAGCGTGCGGTCTGTTCTTCGTTGAGGAGCTCTATGAAAGGGCTTTGCCGAACATCAATATTACGGACGAGGACTTTGCCGAGAATGCGTTCGTACGTTTTTTTGTCAATATCGAGAGCCGCGCAGAATTCAGCTGTGTCGAAATTTTTCGGCACGTTGCGGGGCGTGATCATCAAGTCGTAGATGGGGGTGTTTGAGAGTAGCGTCCGTCCCTTCCGATCGCGGATGACCCCACGTGGCGGATAAACAACTTTTTTATAAATGGCTATGTCGTTCGCGAGGATCTTGTATTTGGGTTCAAAATTCTGCAAAAAGAATAGCCTGAGCAGCATGATCACAGCCACTCCGATAAATATAAAACTAATGACATACCTACGAGGGTTTGTCGCAACAGACATACAGGAAGATTAATGAAAATAAACAATGCAAACGTACTATAAAACTATGGTCATTTTTTGTGGAAAGAAGGGCTCGAGCGAAAAGTTATCTACAGTGAATGTGAATAACTCTGAGGCGTCGATTCGGGGGGCGGAAAAGGTTAGGAAATAGGTGGTAAACGTATTTATCGGGAAATGTAATGGAGGTATCGACATATATTTGTGGAGTAGTGGGATATTTGCAATGATAGCTTATGGGAGCACAGAAAACGGAATCGGCAAACGGAATGCGCATCGGGATAGTTTGTTATCCGACATTTGGCGGTAGCGGCGTATTGGCTACTGAATTGGGTATCGCACTTTCGGATAAGGGTTATGAAGTTCACTTCATCACGTATGAGCAGCCTGTGCGACTGAGCCAGGGATTTCATCCGAACATATATTTTCACGAGGTGAAGGTTCCTACCTATCCTCTTTTTGACTTTCCGCCTTATGAAACGGCGCTGGCGAGTACGATGGTGAACGTAATTGTGAACCAGAAACTAGACCTGCTGCACCTGCATTATGCCATTCCGCACGCTTCGGCTGCTTATTTTGCCCGTCAGATATTGAAGAAGACGGGGCAGGATATTCCCTTCATAACCACGCTGCATGGAACGGACATTACCTTGGTGGGTAAGGACAGTACGTATGCACCTGTAGTTACATTTTCCATTAATGAGTCGGATGCGATCACTGCGGTTTCTAATAGTTTGAGGGAAGAAACATTGAGGTCATTTGAGATTGAAAAGGCGATAGAGGTGGTGCCGAATTTTGTGGATGTGAAACGCTTCCACCAGACCGATAAGAATCACTTCAAACAGATGCTTGCCCCGGACGGTGAGCGCATTTTGGTGCACGTTTCTAACTTCAGAAGTGTGAAGCGCGTTCAGGATGTGGTGAAGATCTTTGCAGCGGTGAAGAATGAAGTGCCTGCTAAGTTGCTGATGATAGGTGACGGTCCGGACCGGCAGAGCGTAGAAGACCTGGCAAGAGGCATGAACATATATGGTGACATTCGCTTTTTAGGCAAACAAGAGCAGATAAGTGAAATATTGAGTATTGCCGACCTTTTTTTGTTGCCATCGCAGACCGAGAGTTTTGGTCTGTCGGCACTGGAGGCAATGGCTTGTGGCGTGCCTGTGATATCCACTAATGCAGGTGGCTTGCCTGAGATCAATGTGCATGGAAAGACCGGATTCCTTTCTGATGTTGGCGATACAGCAGCTATGGCAGCACATGCTGTGTCAATTCTTAAAGACGATGACACGCTTGTTCACTTTAAGAAAGCTGCACTCGCGCATGCACGTAAGTTTGAGAAGCAACATATTATTCCTATGTATGAAGAGATATATAGGAAGGTGATCGCGGAATATGGTGCTACCAAGTAGCTGAATTGTTGCTTTTAGGTGAAGTTTATTTACAGTGTTGCTGTAATGCTACAATGGCACCCTGATGCCCTGCACGTGCAGCGGTAGTCCAATCAGGACAAGAGTTCAAGGACGCAGCAAACAACGCATTTCCCAGGAGGTAATAATATTCCGGTTTTGAGCCGGGCATTTCGACTGCTTTTCTCAGGTCAGCGATGGCTTCTCCATGTTTGCCGATCAAGGACTCGGCAACGCCCCGCCGGGCGTAAAAGAGTGAGTTGTTTCCTGCAATTCTTATGGCTTGTGAGTATGCCAGGATCGCATCGGAATATTGTCCTGTTTGTTCATTGCAATAGCCATAAAGGTACCAGGCCCTTGCATCCGTGGGAGGGTGCGACAGCACCTGTTGAATATCTGCGATGGCGAGTTTAAAACGTCCGGTTTCCTGATGGATGACCGCCCTGGCGAAATAAGACTTGGAGTACCCGTGTATCTCTATGCTTTTTGTAAACGATTCAAACGCTTCCATGGTGCGACCCGATTTCATGTACATATTGCCCTTGTTGTGCCAAGCCTTGTAGTTGGCGGGGTCAATTTGCGTGGCTTTGTCGAGGTGGAACTCAGCGAGAGAAAGTTCACCCTTTTGAAGGTAAAGAGCGCCAAGGCTGGAGTGCGCGACCGCAGAATTCGGGAATGTGTCGGCAAGAACCGTAAAGAATGTAAGGTCTGATTGCCATGCTGCTGTTCGGAGTGATGTGAGTGTGAGGAGGGAGGCAGTGGCTATGGATGTCAGGGTTATTGCCACCGGGCGTTTGTTGTCCTTCAGTAGCTCGAAAATGCCATAGGTGCATGGGAAAATGATGCCGAAAGAAGCGAGGTACATATAGCGGTCGGCAGACAGGGCTTCACCAAAACTGATGAATTGCAGCATGAATACGATATTGACTGTGAAAAAAGCAATGCTTCCGGCGAGGATCGTATTATGCCGCTTCCAGGCAATAATGCCCGTGGCGACAATTGCTGCTGTCAGCACGCTGAAAAGTGCGGGTGCGATTACAGAATCGGGATAGGGGTAAATGATGGAAAGGTTTATGGGTAGGAGCGTGCGTGTAATGTACGAGGCGTATGCATGACCAGCGTATAGCAGTTGCATAAGGGGATTGCCCGCCTCGTGCCTGTTCAGGAATCCGCCCTCTTGCTGGGCTTTGACGGCAATCATCCCCACCAATAGGGCGAAGGCAAATAGGGGCAGTTTTACTGAAAGTCCTTTGCTGAGTTTCGGGTTTCCTTTCCAGATGTCGATGGCGAAAAGTGACAAAGGAAATGCGACCGCGGTGGCTTTTGATAGCATGGCTGCGGCACCTAGAAAAATGATAATAATGGCAGCCCTTTGGGAGGGTTTTTCGAGGTGTTTTGTGTAACAGATAAGTCCGGCAAGACTGAAAGTGCCTGATAGGAGGGTTTTTCGTTCAGCGATCCAGGCGGTGGCTTCCACTGATGCCGGGTGCAGTGCCCAGAGGATGGCCGTGAATAACGCCACCAGCGCATCACCACTGAGTAAAAGAACCAACCGCCAAAGAAGG
>JBIKSN010000172.1:0-6932 GCA_044348585.1 Flavipsychrobacter sp. | reverse complement strand
TGGGGCGCTACAAAGAAGCAATGGCCGACTATTCCGTTGCTCGTGGTGTCGATCCTAAGTCAGCGCTATTATACAACAATATGGGCTGGACCCGATTCGGCCTCGGCGACCCCGCTACAGCATTGTCGCTCATAGATACCGCCATTGCGCTCGATAGTAAATTAGCTACCGCATACAACAATCGTGGCTGGATAAAACTGCAGCAGAAGGACAGTTTAGCCGCACTCAATGATTTTGACGCTGCCATCCGCTTGCAGCCCGGTTTCGCGAAGTCGTATTACAACCGCGCACTGGTGAAGTTGTACCGCGGAGACGTTGCGGGTGCTTTGGCTGATTACTCAACCATCATCCGGATGTACCCCAATGAAAGTCTGGCATGGTTCAACAGGGGGCTGGTACACCTTCAGTTGCTGGACAAGCAGGCGGCTGCCCGCGATATGCATCGTGCAGCCGACCTCGGCAACAGAAATGCTGCCAGCATACTCACAGCCGAACTACGTGGCATGTGATTTTGTGCTATATTTGTGGCTGTTTCGTGATTTTTAGTGCGTTTTTGGGCTGTTCGCACCATTTTTTCCGATGTAATACAATTTTATTTTTGCGTTTTAAATATTATCCATTACCTTTGCAGTCCTTAAAAAGTAGAATAAATGGCAAACCATAAAGCAACCAAGAAGGACGTTCGTCAGAGTGAAAAGCGCCGTGAACGCAACCGTTACTACGGTAAAACGACACGTAATGCCATCCGTACCTTGTTAGCATCTTCAGAAAAAGCAGTATCTCAGGAAGAGCTGAGCAAAGTTGTATCAATGATCGACAAACTTGCTAAGCGTAACGTGATACACAAAAATAAAGCCGGTAACCTGAAATCAGGTATCGTAAAAAGGCTTGCTGCGGTAGCTTAAGTTACCCTAAGGACTTTATGCCGTCCCGTATCTGTATACGGGACGGTTTCTTTTTGTTTGCCGCATAGCAGCACTGTGTCCGTGGTGCAGGGCCTAACCGCTGCTATTGGCTTTTTCCTTTTCTTATTTCATACCTTTGCACCTCAAAACAGGTTCTTTTTTAGTTATGATCAGCCGCAGGAATATCCGTGTAAAAGTGATGCAGACGTTATATACGCTTTCGTCGCTCGAAACCGGTACTCAGGTGAATAAAGTTGCAGCAGCCAAAATTCTCGACGACAAACTGAAACAGGTAATGGACCTGTTCACTGCTTCAGTTCTTTACACAATACATATTGCTCAGTACGCCGACACGGATGCGCGCATGCGTGCATCTAAGTACCTCACTACTGCCGACGACTTGAACGCCGATAGCCGCATTGCCCACAACAGCTTCATAGCAATGTTGAACGCAAATGCTTCTTTCGCCACGCGCGTCAAGAACGAGAATATAGCCCGCCTTATAGACGAGGCTTATGTGAAGAAGGTTTTCCAGCAATTGCAGAAGACCACCGAATACGAACAGTACGTGGCTACCCAGCAACACACCCCTGTTGCAGACAAAGCCATTATGCAGTTTATATGGGAGAAGCTGGTTGTGGAGAACGAAGACATGCAGTCGCACTTCACCGACGACCTTCCTGGATGGGAAGACGACAGCGAGCTGATTGTGATGCTCATGCAGAACTTCTTCAGGGGCAACAGCAAGGTCGACTTCCAGAAGCTGCTCTCTGGCGAGAAGCGCGAGTACGCACACGATCTGTTGCGTGCAGTTATAGACCGCGAGGAGGTTTGCCTTGAGCTCATATCGCCTAAGCTCGTGAACTGGGATAAAGAGCGCGTAGCCATGATAGACATGCTGCTGCTGCGTATGGGCGTGTGCGAATTCCTCTACTTCCCTACAATTCCTACAAAGGTCACCATCAACGAGTATATCGACATAGCCAAACAATACAGCACCCCGCAGAGCGGACAGTTTGTGAACGGCGTGCTCGACAACATACTCAAAGACCTGCTCAAAGAAGACAAGATCGTAAAGACCGACAGACCAAAGAACTAACAGAACATAAAAACAGGAACGTAAAATGAAACGCTATCTTATTATCCCGGCACTACTACTCGCTGCTTGCGGCGGAAAGGATCAGGGCAGTAACGATAAGAACATATCTACCAGCCTGGTCAACAACCCTCATAGCGCATCCGGCCTCGATACCGTGGCCGCCGCGTCGAAACCCGTAATGTCCTTTACCGATACGCTCCACAACTTCGGAACGATCAAAGAGAACGAATCGGTAAACTACGAATTCGCGTTCACCAATACCGGTAAATCGCCCCTCATCATCACTTCCGCGTCGGGCTCATGCGGTTGCACCGTCCCCGACTTCCCCCACGAACCCATTCTGCCGGGTCAGGCAGGCACCCTGAAGGTAACCTTCAACTCGGCCGGCAAGCAGGGCCATCAGGAAAAGTCGGTGACCATAGTGGCCAACACCCTGCGCAACATACACATGCTCTACATTCAGGCAGAGGTGCAGGCAAAACAGTAACAAACCTTTTTTCAGTATATAACAACCACAATAAAATGCAATTCACTACAAACACATTGTTCTTACAGGGCGCACCCGCACCGGGTGGCGGATTGATGCCGTTCTTCTTCATCGGTATGATCGTCGTGATGTACTTCTTCATGATCCGTCCGCAGGCTAAAAAGCAGAAAGAAGCTAAGAAATTTGCCGACGAGATGACACCCGGCGAAAAGATCGTGACCATTGCCGGCATTCATGGCACCATCACCCGTGCCAACGAAGACGGTACCCTGCAGATCGAAGTGAGCCGCAGCACCTTCATGACCATCGAGCGCTCTGCCGTATCTATGGACATGACCAAGGAAGCCCGCAAGAGGGCCGGCGTAGCTTCTACTGAGGCCGCTAAGTAATCTTCAACCCCCACAACCTACACGCCGATGCTCAAAGTTGGTATCACAGGTGGAATAGGGTCTGGTAAGTCAGTCGTATGCCGGGTGTTCGAAACACTCGGCATACCTGTATTTAGTGCCGACGATGCCGCCAAACACGTCATGCAGCACGATGCCACCCTGGTAGCCGCCATCAAGGCCCTGCTGGGCGATGTGTATACCAACGGTCGTCCCGACCGCGATCGCATCTCGGCCCTTGTTTACAACAATACTGCTCTCCTGCAGCAGCTCAATGCATTGGTGCACCCCGCCACCATAGCCTATGCCAACGAATGGATGGCCCGTCAGCAGGCGCCCTACATCATCAAAGAGGCGGCTATCTTCTTCGAGAGTGGCAGCAACAAAGGCATGGACGTGATGGTGGGCGTCTCCGCCCCGCGCGCCCTGCGTGCCGCCCGCGCCATGCAGCGCAGCCACCTCACCGCTGATAAGGTACAGGCCATCATGGACCGCCAGATGGACGATGACCAAAAGATGCAGCTCTGCGACCACATCATCATCAACGACGACCGCACCGCCGTGCTGCCACAGGTACTGCACCTGCACCACCTGTTTCTGCAGCAGGCCGCCAGCACCGCATAGTCGCTGCCCCGTCCCTTCATGAGGCTATCAGTAAAAACAATGTGCGCCCGCAGGTGCCCGCATTATATTTGCCGTAAATAAAAATTACAAGCACATGAAACGCAATGCAACTGCCGTATGGAACGGCTCAGGCAAAGAAGGAAACGGAACCGTTTCTACTCAGAGCACCGTACTCACAGGCGCTCAGTACTCCTACAAAAGCCGTTTTGAAGAAGGCGTAGGTACCAGTCCCGAAGAGCTTATCGCTGCCGCGCATGCAGGCTGTTTCTCTATGAAACTGTCATTTGTGCTGGGCGCTGCAGGCTTCACACCAGACAAGATCGAAACCTCTTGCGACATCACTCTTGAGGCCGGCGCGGTAACTACCAGCGACATCAAGGTAACGGCTTCTGTGCCGGGTATCACTGCCGAGAAGTTTCTGGAGTGTGCCAACGATGCCAAGGCAAACTGTCCTATATCTAAACTCCTCAACTGCAACATCACGCTGCAGGCCACACTGGCATAGTAGTTTCGCTATAACGTCTTTACCAACGGCGCCTTCCCTTGCGGAGGGCGTTGTTGTTTCCGGGGGTTAAGACATCATCTTCTCCAGCCTGCGGAAGCTCTCGGCAGGTGGCGCGCCCTCCCATAGTATCTCGTAGATCACCGATGCCATGGGGATGGCTATACCGTACTGACCCGATATCACCTGCATCCCCTTCGATGCGTAGTACCCCTCGGCCACCATGTTCATCTCCAGTGTTGCGGCCTTCACCGAGTACCCCTTGCCTATCATGGCGCCAAAGGTGCGGTTGCGGCTGTGCAGCGAATAGCAGGTCACCAGCAGATCGCCCAGGTAGGCGCTGGTGTGGAAGTCGGGCTTTTCGTTGGAGGGGTGCACCTGCTCGAAGTGGCGTTGCAGAAAGCCATACATCTCGCGGTAGCAATTGGTGGCATACACACTCAGGAAGTTGTCGCCATAGTCAAGCGAGTGGGCTATGCCGGCGCCTATTGCATAGATGTTCTTCAGCACGGCGGCAAACTGTGCCCCCCAAATATCGTGATTGCTGGTGGTATTGATGTAGCTGTTGGCAAACTTGGCCGCCACATCATGCGTCAGCTCGTCGTTGAGGCCCGAGAATGTAAGGTAAGACAGGCGTTCGAACGCTACTTCCTCGGCATGGCAGGGGCCTGTTATGGCCACATACTGCTCCTTCGGAAAGCCGAACTGCGCCTCCATATAGTCGTTCAGCAGTTGGTTGGCACCCGGCAATATACCCTTCAGTGCCGATATCACCTTCTTGGTGCGCCACACCTCTGCCGGTACCTGGTTGATCACGTCCAGCGTGTAGGCCGATGGTACTGCTATGATCAGCGTGTCGCATTGCTGCATCATGGCGTGCAGGTCCTTGGTAGGATAGATAGTGTCGGGCATAAACCGCACCGATGTGAGGTAGTGCGGGTTGTGGTGCCTGGTGCTGAGGCTGGTTATCGCCTCGTCGTTGCGCACCCACCAGTGTATCTTACGGCCATTGTCCGTCAGTATCTTGGCCAGTGCCGTGCCCCAGCTTCCGTTTCCTATTATGCCTATTTGTCCCGTCATGTGCCTAGCGGTAGTTGGGTGTAAAAATAACAGTTAATCTATAAAGTAGGGTAGCGTCAGCCCTCGGTGCCGGTGGGGGCAGCGGGGGCGTCGGGCTTGCGTTTGTAGAAGAAGAACAGCAGCGTGCCGGTCACTATCAGACATACCGATAGTATCTCGGCCTGTGTTGGGTGCATAAAGCCCCAGTCATACTTGTAGTTCACGCGCACCTTCTCTACCAGAAAGCGCTCCAGTCCTGCCAGTATCAGGTACAGGCTGAAGACCTGCAGCGTACCTGTGAGGCGCTTGCGCACAGCCCACATAAAGGCAAACAGCAGCACACAGGTCACGGCCTCCCATACCGATGTGGGGAACACGCTCACCGGCAGCACATTGCAGTACTCGCCCACGCAGCCGTGAATGGGCATACCCTCGTGACCCACATTGTGCGGATAGTTCATACCCACCAGCCAGCGGGGCAGCCAGTCGGGCGCCGGCACATTGGCCCATGGCGTGGTGCCTATCATGTGTTGGGCAAAGTCTTTATCGGCGGCCGTGGTGGCGGCGCGCAGGGTGCCATCGGCATTGCTTACGTAGGCAGTGTTGAAGATGCCCCAGTCGCCATCGCCCGAGAAGTGACAGCCCAGCCTGCCCAGTCCGTAGGCCAGCATGATGGCGGGTGCTGCCGAATCGCACAGATGATCGAACGGGATCTTGTGTTTGCGGGCAAAGTAATAGAATGCTGCCGTGGCCATGATGAGGCCACCCAGGAAGGTGAGCCCGCTCGATGAGGTGAGGCTTTCTATGGGGTTCTTTATAAAGTCGTCCCAGGTCTCCAGCGCGTTAAATACCTTGGCACCTATCAGGCCTGCCACTGCTGCCACCACCACTATCTCGGTGATGCGCTCGTGCGGGTACACCAGAAACTTCTTGATTACCGGCTCGGGCAGTTCTTCTTTCTTTTTCTCGGCATAGCGGGCATAGCCCAATATGGCGGCACCCAGCAGACCGGTAAGGAAGTTGCCCCCGGTGGAGAACAGGTAACCCATAGGGTCGGGCGATATCTCGGCAAAATGGCCGAAGAGGCCGCCTATCTTAAAGCCTATCAGAAAACCCGTAATGGCCGATACCAGCAGATCGGTAATGGTAACGGGGCGGCCCACCTCCATTGTCTCCAACTGGGGGTGCAGCAGTCCCATTTTCTCCTTGCGCTTCAGTTCAGACTGTGTGGCCCATGCCGCCCCCAGGAACGACAGTGCCACCAAAAAGCCGAAGGTCTTGAACAGGCTTAGCCATTCCGGCATCTCTATTCCGGTGATGGCATGCAGCAGGTATTTAAAGTCGGGATACATGGGTGTAAAAGTAGGGTAATCGGGCGAGAGGGTAAAGGGTTAAAAGGTTAATAAGTTAATTGGTTAAAAGGGTAATTGGGTTAAAGGGTTAATTGGTTTGAGGTGTGGTTTGCCCAGCGGCTCTTTCTGACCACCCCTATCCCCTCCTTAGCAGGAGGGGGACACCTCGAATGAGCGCTTTGTCCTTAAAATGTGACGCTGCAACTTGAGGGAAAGCTCCCCTCCTGCCAAGGAGTGGGATGCATTGAGAAAGCGAAGACTTTCGAAAGGCTGGGGTGGTAGAAAAGCATCTACGGAAATATGAATGCGCCATCAGGGGCTGGGTGGGTTTACTATTTTGGGCATGGTTTGGGATTTTCGTTTTGGGGTGGCACGTGGTTCTTTCAATTTTGCATCCCGGTGCGCAGATTTTTTTTTGTCTTTTGGTGATTTGGATGGTTTGTATTGATTATCAATTGTTTATGTTTTTTAGGGGCGGTTTTTTGCTTCCCACTTCTTCCTAAAACTGCGCAAAAACT
>JBIKSN010000171.1:0-6938 GCA_044348585.1 Flavipsychrobacter sp. | reverse complement strand
ACATAAACAACTGATTATCAATACAGGCAATCCAAACAACCCTAGAACAAAAAAAAACTGCGCACTTGGAAGCAAGTGAGTAGTACGGTGGCTACAAAAGCAGTCGTTTATTCACAGACCATTAATGTGATCGACCGCCGATGATCTCGTGCAGTGACGGCCTGCTACATAGTGGTGGGCGTCACCTGTCCCATTCACCAATCTTCAGCAGCCTGAAGAAGTCGGCCTCATC
Organism: Flavipsychrobacter sp.; assembly: GCA_044348585.1. GTDB lineage: Bacteria > Bacteroidota > Bacteroidia > Chitinophagales > Chitinophagaceae > Nemorincola. The sequence goes on along the minus strand of JBIKSN010000171.1, from coordinate 6,706 downwards.
CAGCTCACGTACATGGCCGGGTGGCAGATCGCCCTGCTCCAGGTCCTCTACCGAGGTCCTGATCAGGCGGCGGCAGGGGTGGTTCACGGTACGCATCATATTCCGTATCTGGTGATACTTGCCTTCATACAACGTGATGCGCAACCACGAATGGGTTATGTTCGGGTTAAGCTCAAGCTGATACTCCGGCAGCGCAGGCGGGGTGTCCAGCAGTTGCACCTCGCACGGGGCTGTCAGGTGATCTCCCTTACCCCTCACCCTGATGGTGACACCCCGCTTTAGTTGTTGCGCGGTCTCCTGTGTCATCGTCCTCAGCACCCGCACAAGGTAGGTGCGCCGGTGCGGGTGACGGCTTTTAAACAGCAGGTCCATCACTTTTTTGTTGGTGGTAAGCAGCAGCAGACCTTCCGAAAGGGCATCAAGCCGGCCAATAACGTGGGTGCCTGCCGGAAACTGAAAGCTCAGTTGGCTGAGTACTGGCACGTCCTCTACGCTCACAAATTGCGAGACCATATTGAATGGTTTGTTCAGTATGAAATAGCGGTGTTGTACGGCAGGCTGCACAGGGCGCAAAGGTAGGCAAAGTGTGCAAGCGGGACGGCTGTGACTGGTGAGGAAGTGATCGATGAATAGTAAATTGAAAATGGTAGTATATTGTGTTGTTATATGCCTTTGAAACGTATCGGATATGTATTGCTCACTTTCCTGCTGCTCTTGCAGGCGGGCGGTCTGCTGGTATGTTACGAGGTGGAGCAGGGCATGGTGCGCTATCGCAATGAATGCCGGGCGGCAAAGATGGCAGGCAGGCGGCATTTACTGGTGCTGACGGAAAGGGACTATGCGAGTGCCCGTGTCGGTAAGCGCGATTTAAGGATAGAAGGGGAGATGTATGATATGGTAAGTATGGTGAGGAAGGATGGTCGTGTGTATGTGACTGCCGTGCGCGACCACAAAGAGGAGCGGATTATGAAGCGTATTGCGGCCATAGCCGGCCATACGCAGCAGGGCGCCGGTGCGGTGCCCGACGGACTACTGCGGTTATTGTCGGTAGTATATGTACTGCCCGCACGCATAGAACTGTCGCCTTTTTTTGGCGAAGACAGTAAGGTGTTTCACGAGCACGTTCGCATGCTGAACGGTCGTGGGGTAGATGTGGGGCTGCGGCCGCCATCAATGTTGGTTTTGGTATAAGTGCTGATGCACACCCGGTCGGGTGTGTTATTCCTATTTATTTCACGAAAAACAACATTGAATGAAGCGTATTTTATATGCAGCAGCAGCTATGCAATTGCTGCAAGCCGGCCCTGTCAGATCCCAATCAATAAATGCAGACACAGCCGGCAAACAGATAGGGCTTGATGAAGTGACCATATCGGTGAACCGCGTGCAGGAAAGCCGCAAGTTGGTGGCACAGCAGGTGCAAAGCCTGGACAGTAAACAGATTGCCGCCGCACAGGCACAGACCAGCGCCGATCTGCTGGCCAACACCATGGGCATCTTTGTACAGAAAAGCCAGATGGGCGGTGGTAGCCCGGTGTTGCGCGGCTTTGAGGCCAACAAGGTGCTGCTTGTGATAGATGGGGTACGCATGAACAACCTCATATATCGCGGTGGCCATCTGCAGAATGTCATAACTGTGGACAATGCCATGCTGGATCGTGTGGAGGTACTGTATGGCCCATCTTCTACCATTTACGGTAGCGATGCCCTTGGTGGGGTGATGCATTTTTACACCAAACAACCACAGTTCTCTAAAGACAGTGGTAAACTGAAGACTACTGCCAATGCCTATGTGCGCTATGGCAGCGTGAATGCCGAGAAGACCGGTCATGCCGACTTTAGCATAGGTGGCAGGAAGTTTGCCTCTATCACTTCAGTGACGTATTCATCGTTCGGAGACCTGATGGGAGGTAAGTCGGCCAACCCGTTCTATGACACTGCCTATGGTGTGCGACCCTACTACGTGGGGCAGATAGGTGGCAAGGATACGCTGCTTGCCAACAGAGATCCTTACAGGCAGGTGCAAAGCGGATATGACCAGTACGATATCATGCAGAAGTTCGCCTACAGGCAGAATGAGCATACATTGCACACACTGAACCTGCAGTACAGCAATACCACCGATATCCCCCGTTACGACCGATTGACGGATCCCGGAGCCGGCGGCAATGGGTTGCGGTTTGCGCAATGGTATTATGGTCCGCAGGAACGCGCCATGCTTGCCTATAACGTGACATCGGACAACGAACATTCGTTCTTCCAGCACCAGCATGTGGGGGTGAACTACCAGGAGATAGAAGAGAGCCGTCATACGCGGGCCTTTGGGAGTGCACGGTTGTCGCACAGAGTGGAACAGGTGGCAGTATTTGGTTTGAACATAGACGTGCAGCGCACAACAGGCAGGCACGCCATCAGGCTGGGGCTGGAACAGCAGAGCAACATGCTGACGTCAACAGCCGAGCAGGAGAATATAAGCACGGGAGCAAAGGTGCCGTTGGATACCCGCTATCCCGGTGGAAGCAACGCTATGGATGTGTGGGCGGGATATGCATCGCACACCTGGCGCATTAAAGACAACTGGACGCTGAACGACGGAGTTCGCCTGGGTTATACCAATCTGCGCTCCACGTTCTCCGATACCTCGTTCTTTGCTTTCCCATTCACCGAGGTGAAGCAGGGCAACTTTGTGTACTCCGGTAGCGCAGGTATTATCCATACCCCTACCGACAAATGGAAATTATCGCTTATGGTCGCAACCGGCTTCCGCGTGCCGAATGTGGACGACCTGGCGAAAGTTTTTGAATCGGCTCCGGGTTCGTTGATCGTACCCAACAATAACCTCAATGCCGAAAAGACCGTGAATACGGAACTGGGTGTCACCAGGGTCCTCGGCAACAAGGCGGTGTGGGAGAACTCGGTCTACTATACCCGTTACTTTGACGCCATCGTCACAGCTCCGTTCACCTACAACGGTGCCGACTCAGTGATGTACGAAGGCAAGATGAGCCGCGTACTCGCCAATCAGAACATGGGCAGCGCCTACATCTACGGTCTGTGGAGTCACATAAGGGCCAGGGTAAGCGACCACCTGCAACTCGTAGGCGGATTGACCTATACCTACGGCCGCATTGCTACCGACAGCACAGCGCTGCCGCTGGATCATATACCGCCCATGCAACTGCGTGCACAGGCTATTTACACGGTAGGCAAGCTGGGTGTAGACTTCTTTGTGAACTACCATGGCGCCAAGAAACTGGCAGACTACTACCTGAACGGCGAAGACAACGAACAGTATGCTACGTCCGATGGTATGCCCGCATGGATGACGGCTAATGTGCGTGTCTCCTACAAGGTGCACAAGAACATCACTGTACAGGCTGGTGTAGATAACATATTGGATACACAATACCGGGTATTTGCAAGTGGCATCAATGCCGCCGGGCGCAATATATTTGGTGTAGTACGTTTCAACTACTGATAGGGAAAGAGAACACGGAGCGGTGTTCGGGATAACTGTGCACCGCTCCTTCTTATCAGAACGATAGTTCGGTAGCGGGATCCCAGAAGTGTTTGTCGAAGTTGATGATCACGTCATTCTCCACGCGGATGCCTTCCTGCTCCAGTTGTTGCTGCATGCTTTCGGGCGGGTGGAAGTGGTGCTTGCCGGTGAGCATGCCGTTGCGATTCACCACCCTGTGCGCCGGAACAGCAGGCGTGATATTGTGGCAGTTGTTCATGGCATAACCAACCACACGCGCCCCCGACTTTGCACCCAGAGCAGCGGCAATCGCACCATAGCTGGTGACACGGCCTTGTGGTATGGCGCGCACAATGTCGTAGATGGCATTGTAGAGGTCGGAGGAACTAGCGGGGCGTGTAGCCATCGGCTTCTCGTTTTTTTAAGAGTTGCGTACGGCGGGGTTCAGGCACCTGTTCGAAATTGTAGGGGCAGTTGAGGCAGCCGTTGCCGCAACAATAGCCCCGCTCGCGCAGGTAGTGCGCGGTGAATACGAGTAGTCCCGCCTGGGTGATATAGTAGTCTTTACCTTCCTGCATGTGGATTGGTTATTCTTCGGTCACTTCGTCTGTAATGGCGTCGGCAGCATTCAGTTTGGCAAAGCGGCCTTCCAGCTTCACACCATCCGGAGGCAGCGAGAATGACAGGAAGTAGATGGTGCGACCATCGGCAAGGTGCATTTTCTCATAGAACGTCTGTATCGCCAACGGACCTTTGTTGAGCCCCTTGCCATATACGTCGGCAATATTCTCGTGTACAGGGCATCCCTGGGCTTCTATCACTTCCACCGTGAAGTCATAAAGCTCTTTAGAGTCTGTCTTGAGGTTGATGCGGGCACCCGGTTTCAGCAACTGTTGGTACAGGAACAGGTAGCGGGGATGGGTAAGGCGGTTCGATTCTTTCTTCAGGAACGGGTCGGGGAAGATGATCCAGATCTCTTCCACTTCCTGCGCCGCAAAGTAGTTGGTGATCTGCCCGATGTGAATACGCAGGAACGCGATGTTGTCCAGTTCTTCCTGCAGTGCGGTGGTGGCACCACGGTAAATGCGGTTGCCCTTGATGTCCACACCAATGAAGTTGCGGTTGCGGTGCTCGCGCCCGAGGCCTACGCTGTATTCGCCCTTGCCGCAGGCGAGCTCCAGCGTGATGGGGTTGTTGTTATTGAAGAAAGTATTCCAATTGCCCCTCATGCCTTCGGGGTACTGCAATACGTTCTTATATGTTTCGATGGCCTGAAATTTGACCAGTTTCTTGTGTCCCATTGTTGGTGTTGTGTGGGTGCGGGCACCCGATTAAACTACTACGTTGATCATTTTGCCCTTTACGAAGATGAACTTCCTCAGCGGTTTGCCTTCCATCCACTTCTGCACGGTCGCATCGGCAAGCACTGCAGCTTCAATATCGGCTTGTGGCGCATCGAGCGCGAACTCGATCTCGGTGCGTTTCTTGCCGTTTATAGATACCGCATAGTTCACGCTGTTCTCAGCAATGAACTTGTCGTTGTGCTCGGGGAAGTTAGCGTCGAGTATGGTGGTGGTGTGGCCCAGTTGGTGCCATAGCTCCTCAGTGATGTGTGGCGCGAAGGAGGCGAGCGATACAGCCAGTGGCTCCAGAATGGCGCGCTTGTGGCACCCTGCCGAAGCCAGCTCGTTGACGCAGATCATGAACTGACTGACACAGGTGTTGAAGGAAAAGCGTTCTATGTCTTCGCTTACTTTCTTCAGCGTTTTGTGCAGTGTGCGCAACTCGGCCTCGGTAGGTGCTTCGTCGGTAACAATGAAGCCCGATTGTTCGTCGTTGTACAGGCGCCAGAACTTCTTGAGGAAGCGATGTACGCCCTCGATGCCCTTGGTGTCCCAAGGTTTGCTCACCTCAATAGGGCCCAGGAACATCTCGTACATGCGGAACGTGTCGGCGCCATATTGTTTCACAATATCGTCCGGGTTCACCACATTGTACTTGGACTTGGACATCTTCTCAACTTCGGCACCGCAGATATACTTGCCGTCTTCGAGTATGAACTCAGCAGCAGCGTATTCAGGTCGCCAGTTTTTGAAGGCTTCTGTGTCGAGTTCGGTTCCGTTCACCATACTTACGTCCACGCGCACTTCGGTGGTCTGGTGTTGTTTGCGCAGACCGAATGAAACGAATGTATTAGTGCCGTTGATACGATACGCGAACCTTGAACTTCCCTGTATCATACCCTGGTTCAGGAGCTTCTTGAATGGTTCGTCGAAGCCTATGTGACCAAGGTCGTAGAGGGCTTTGGTCCACATGCGGCTGTAGAGCAGGTGCCCCACAGCGTGTTCGGTGCCACCCACATAGATGTCTACCTGATTCCAGTAGTCGGTAGCGGTGCGGCCGGCAAACTCAGTGTCGTTGTGCGGGTCCATGTAGCGCAGGAAGTACCAGCTGCTGCCTGCATAACCCGGCATTGTGTTGGTCTCGCGTTGGCCGGCAGTTGTGTTCACCCAATCGGTAACGTTGGCGAGTGGGCCCTGCCCTTCCGGTCCCGGTTTGTATGATTGTACGTGCGGCAGTTCTACAGGCAGTGAGCCGGAGATCTGCGCTTCGTCGGTAGCGTACGGTACGTCGTTGATGTACACGATAGGGAATGGCTCGCCCCAGTAGCGCTGGCGGCTAAAGCCGGCATCGCGCAGGCGGTAGTTGGTTCGGCGGGTGCCGGAACCGATCTTCTCCAATGCGCTGATAGCAGCCTCCGTAGCGTCCTTTGCGGTCATGCTTGTGAGGAATCCGCTATTCTGTACGTTGCCCGACTTATCGGAATAGGCTGCTTCTCCGGTGTATTGTTCGCCGAAGATGTTTGTGATCGGTATGTTGAAGTGTTTGGCAAATGCATGGTCGCGGTCGTCGCCGCTGGGAACAGCCATAATGGCGCCGGTGCCGTAGCCGGCAAGAACATACTCAGCTATCCAAACCGGAACGCGGTTGTGGGTGAGCGGATGAATGGCGTATGCGCCCGTGAAGCAACCTGTTACCTGCTTTACCTCGCTCATTCGCTCGCGTTCAGAACGGCTTTTTACGTATTGCCTGTATTCGTCAATAGCCTGACGCTGTTCGTTGGTAGTGATGGCATCAACCAATGCATGTTCGGGGGCAAGTACTAAAAAGTCAACGCCGAATATTGTATCGGGGCGGGTAGTGAAGACGGTGATTTTCTCTGTCTCA